>CAMCKZ010000079.1 GCA_945875545.1 Polyangium aurulentum
CGTCGCCCTCGACGTAGAGCACTTGGTAACCGTTGAGGCTCGCTCCGGGGTTGCCCTTGATCTCAATGAACTCGTAATTTCCGTCGGTGCTCTGCGGATTGAAAAGCACCTCGTTCAAAATCGGATCGGCCAAGAGTGCCTGCGAAGACGAGGTGAATTCACTCTCTGCAGGCGCGCTGCAGCCCCCAGCGAGAAGCACGGAAGCGAGACCAACAACCGGAAAAACACGAGCTCTTCGCATGCGCCACCGCTAGCAAAAGCTCGCCGCGGACGCGCAACGAATTTGGTTTTATTGTGCAACTACTTTCGGTCAAACCCGCGTCGCCGACGATTCGATGCGTCTCGTGTTTCCCGGCGTCCGCCTAGAAGTGTGCTGGGAAACGCGAACGCCCTCGAAGCTAGTGCAGGTCGAGGCAGGAATACTTGTCGTATTTCGACGAGACCAAGCGACGATTCGATGCGTCTCGTGTTTCCCGGCGTCCGCCTACTTGCGCTGACGGTCGTAGAGGTCGTCGCGCCAGGCCGTTAGCCTGGTAAAACGCTCGGCGAGCGTCGCGTCGCGGAGGGCCTCACGCCGCGCGCGGGCGAGGGTTTGATGGCGCTCCGAAAGCGGACTCACGAAGTGGAGAACCGTCGCCATCGCGATGTCGGCGTAGGAAAACTCGCCGAGCAAATAGGGCCCGCGTTCGAGGCACGCCTCCAGATGTTCGAGCTCGTCGACGAGCGCCGATTGGGCCTGCGCCGTGCTCTCCGCGTGAGCTCGGTATTTGGATGCAAGATACACGACAGTGCGTTCCACGAGGGGCACCGAAAGCTCCCGAAGGGCCCCGGGGACGAAACCTGGAACCTCCTCGCGAAGAGCCTCCGGGTCGTCGATCAATCGCGAAAAATAGAGGGTTCGTCCTGCAGAAAGCGCACGCTGCGCCCGGTCGTTCCAGGGCCCCACCTCGCCGTTTACGCCGCCGGGAAAAAGTGTCGAACCCTGACCAATCAGCTCCGCATGTTTCGCGATGTCGAGGGACTCCGCGAGCACGAGGTCGCCGTCGATCAGGGTTGGCGACGAGATGCGCGCGAAGACTTTGCCCGTGGCGAAGCGAAGCTGAACCTCGGCCAAGAGCGGAATGTATTCGACGCGCCGAACCTCGACCCGGTGGTGATCAAGCGCCCACCGCGCGCACTCGGACCACGGAGAGACGGGCATTGAATAAAATGTACGCATACTATACCCATACGTGAATAAATGGTGGAAATGTCCTAAGAAAGCATCGATGGCTGACCGCCGGGCGAAGGGCGTGGGCCTCGCATTTTCTCGCGGTCAACCGTCGTGAACCATGCGCTCATCGTCCGCGTCTTCCGCAAGGCCCGCCCAGTAATCGGTCCAATCGTCTTCGGTGACCCCGACCGCCGAACCCGCCGCCAGGGTCGATTGGCACAGGAGCAGAGCGCGCTCTTCAAGGGCCATGCGGAGGGCGCGTACTTCGACCTCGAGCAGCTCGCCTTCGCCCTCGGCGTGCACGCGCCACTCTTCGATCAAATCTTGCGCATTGGCCACGAGGCGCATCAGCGCGCGATCCACGCGCATGCCCCTGGCACCGTCGCCCAGCAGGGCATCGACGATGGCCGGAACTTCGAGACGACGGAGCTCCCGGGCCAGCAACCGCGGTGTGCGGTCGCGGGCACCAAAGATGCGGCCCGCTTCGTAAACGAGCAGCGAAATCTCGCCGCAAAGCCTGACAAATTCGCGCTCGAAAAGAGGAATCGTTACACGGCTCGCGAGCTCCGGCAGCGGCTCGTCGTCGATGGGATCAAGCGCACGAGCTTCTGTCACGAGACTCCCCAAACCCGAGGGTACTGCGACGGGAAATCGTGTTGGCGCAGGCGTTTGATCCCGCGCGGCGTCGTCAGGCGCGGTCTCGTCGCGCGCGTCGTCGTCGTCTTCACGCTCTGGCGCGCCGCCTCCGGGCTCGTTCCCGAGACCCTCTGGACCCTCCTCGCCTTCCGGCGTGTACGCGCTTGGAAACGTGGAAAGCGTCCAGGATCCGCGATCGGACGGCGGTATCGGCGGGGGCGCACTGAGCGGCGGCGGCGGCGTCGTCCACAACGGCAAAGGGGGCGGCGGAAGGGGCGGCGGAGCCGACGGCAAGTTATCGTATGGCGGAACGCAGCCGTCGTAGTACGTAAACGATCGCACTTGAAACGGCCAGCTCGCCGCGAGGTATTCGACGGCCCGCGGACCTCGAAGACGACCAACCGAAGCGGAGTCAATCGAGGTCTCCGCGGCGAGCCGATCAATCGTGACGCTGAGGGCGGTTAGTTCGGAACCGACCCTCCGCGCGTACGAGCGCGCGAGCAGCCCGAGAACCACATCTCCGAGAAATCGCAGGCGACCCGCCACACTCTGGGGGCGCCCGGCGTAGAGCGGATGGGAGCCATCAAACAGCCGTGCGTCGACGAGGCCCTGCCCCAATTCATCGAAGCGGGAGAGCAGTCCGCCGAGTTCGCTCGGGGCCGCCGCCACAAGTTCAACGCGGACATCGTACAGCATCGGCACCGCGCTCGACCAACCATCGCGGAGCGATTCAAGGAGCGCCGACGGGTAGCGAAGAATCGCCGCGTCGTCATCGAGGAGGGAGACCGGATCAAACGAGGTCACAGTCGGGGAACTACCATGGGCGGCCTCCCGCTAAAAGTGAGCTCTCGGGCCCTGAAAAAAACCTCACACTTTGGATTGGCTAATCGATGCGATCGGCCAACGTGCGACCATAGGCGACGAGCGAAAGAGCCCCCATACGCTCCGCCGCCGCGAGGGCCGTACGCACTTCTCGGCGAGCCTCGTCGCGACGATGAGTCTCGAGAAGCGCCTCCGCATAGTTCAATCGGGCGATGCACGAGTACTCGCCTTCGCCGAGGCCCGTCCACAGTCCGAGCACCCTGCGAAAGGCGTCGGCCGCGCCCCTCCAGTCGCCCGCCATGCCCCTTAGAAGCGCAAGGTTACCTTCCGAGTGGGCGATGAGGTGAACGCGCCCCGTGGGCGCTCGTAGGCGCAGCGCCGCGAGGTAGTGACCGTTGGCCACATCGAGTTGGCCGCTCAAACGCGCGAGCTCACCGAGCGTATCGAAATGACGCGCGAGGGCGACGGACATGCCCGCGCCCCGGTCTGAACCCGAACCATGCGTGAGCGCGGTGCGTTCGCAAATGGCGCGCGCGCGCCCGAGCTCGTTGCACCGGAGAAGGTTCCACGCGAGGGAAGCTTCCGTCGTCACGAGGCCTTCCGCGTCGTCGAGGCTCTCCGCCATCACCGTGGCTTGCGTGAACATTTCCACGGCTTCCGCGTAGCGGCCGAGATTTTGGAGCACCCGTCCTCGCGCCATCGTGCAGCGAAAACGATGAACGTCAGAGGCCGGCGGCGCGGCCAAACGTGCCACGTGTTGCACGAGCCACCCGTCGGCTTTTTCGATGTGCGCAAGGGCCGATTCGTAGAGGCCACCGACACGATCGACGTCGGCGCGCGAGAGCTCCATGCGCGCGTGCAAGAGCGGTGACATCGCGATGCCGACGCGCGTCACCATGTCTTCCAAGCGGTCGAGGAGGCTCCGCGCGGGGACGATGGCGAGGTTGGCGACGCGCTCATCGACAAGCTCGAGGGTTCTCACGCCGGCACCATGCACGTCGTCGGTTTGCAGCAAATGTTCGGCGATTAGCGTGGGATTGCGCACCCGGTGGCCGCGATGTTCAAGGGCTCGCGCGATGGTTGCGTGTAGACTACGTGCATCGCGCGCGGTCAGCGACCGGTAGCAAGTTTGTTGAAATTCTCGACTCACAAAACGGAAGGGACGAGCCCCGTCGATGGAGTCTTCGTAGGCACTCGCAATCACGCCCTGGAGCCGCAAACGCTGAAGCTTCGCGAGCACCACGTCGCGCAAAGCCAGGTCTTCACACAACTCGATCAAGAGCTCATCCCAGAAGGCGTTTCCGAACGCCGACGCGCGCCGCAAGAGGTCGCGCTCGATGGTGTCGTGGCCGTCGAGCATCGCCTGAAACGTTGCCTCCACGGTGGCCGGCATGACGCCCTCATCGGGCTCTTTTGCAGCTATAATCCAGGTATTTGTAGCGTCGCGAGCGAGCGACCCGCGTTGCACGAGGAGACGCAAGTACTGCATCGCGATGCTCACATTGCCACTTGATCGCGACGCGATCCACGTCGGCAACCACGAGGCAGCGACGGGCGTTGGGCTCAACACGCCCTCGACCATCTTGGCAATCGTCGCGTCTTCGAGAGGCGTGAGTTCGATGCGCCCAAGAAGGGTGTCCGACGGGTGACATGCGCGCTCTTCGAGGGCGACGAAAATCGGACCCGTGGCACGCTGCACCAAGTGCATCGCGAAGTCGTGCAGACCATCGTCAAGAAATTCGTCGTCGACAGCGATGATCGCCATCGGCTTGCCGTCGGCCATGGCACCCAAAAGGAGGCCGAGGGCCCAATAGAGCGCGGCCCGTGAGGCCCCGGGCTCGTCGGTGTCTGCCTGCAATTCTCCACGAAAAAACGAACGGAGCAGCGAGCGGGCCACATCGACGGCGTCGCCTGCGCCAGGGCCTGTGCCCAGTCGGCCGGTGTCCGGCGAGTCGCCCGTGAAGCGTCGCCCGTAGACATCGAGGCCCTTCTCCCAACTGCCCTTTTCCATCGCCAAATGCGCCGCAAGCACGTCGCGCAAAGCCTCGTGGACGGCGAGGCGCCCTTCGCGCGCGCGGAGCACCAACACCCACAAGCCCGGCTCCCCTTCGAGCTCTTGGGCAAACTCTTCGAGGAGTCGGCTCTTGCCCACGGCGGTCGGCCCACAGACGAGGGCCACGTTCACCGCCGAATCGCGCACGGAAACCGAGCGCAGGCAGCGGAGCCTTCCCATCTCCTGACAGCGCTCAAGGAACGCGATCGGCTTGCCGTCAAACGACCGATCCGGCGTGCTCCGCAACTCTTCGCCCAAGAGTCGGTGCACGAGGACGGGCTCCTGCCGGCCCTTCATCTGCATGGCTCCGACCCGTTCAAGCGAGAATTTTTCTGCCACCAAACTGGCCGTGGCGTCGGACAAAAGAATGCCTCCGGCCGCCGCCTTCGACTCGATGCGCTGCGCGACGTTTACCGCGTCGCCAATCACCGTATAGCTGCGAAATCCCTGGCCTCCAATGAAACCGGCAATCACCCGGCCGCCGTGGATCCCGATGCGCAAGCGCACTTCGGCGCCCAATCGCGGCGCGAACGCGCGCGAAACTTCTTCGGCCGCCCGTTGCATCGCGAGGGCCGCGGAGCAGGCGCGTTCCGCGTCATCGCCGTACGCCCGCGGAGCTCCGAAAAGTGCCATCACGCAGTCGCCGATGTACTTGTCGATGGTGCCTCCCTTCGAGACCACGACGCGCGTGAGACGATCGAAAAGGACGTCGAGGAGCTCGGTCACTTGCTCCGGTTCGAGGCGCTCGGACAGCTGCGTGAACCCGACAAGATCGGCGAACAGGACGGTCACGTAACGGCGTTCGCTGGCCCCGCGCGAGCCCTGGGAGCGACGGCTGATGGTCTCACTCTCGGGGGGGGCTATGGAACCTCCGCAACGATGGCACTGAATGGCCACGGGGAGCCGCGTAGCTCCACACTTGGCACACTTGCTGGTCATCGGGAGATTCACCATGAAGCCTCAGTCTGCGGACAATTTTTCTTTGATTTTCTTCACGACGTGAACGAACCCCTGCTCCGGGCGGACGAGCATCTTGTGAAACTGCTCGTAGTAATTTTTCGTCATGCTCGACCCCTCGAGCGCCACATCGACGACGCGTTGGCCGCGCACGTCGGTGACGAAGTAGTCGATGCGCACCGCCGCCTCGCGCGCGTCGGTCGTGGAGGCGGCTTCGGCGCGGACGCGAATGAGCCCGGCGAGGGGCTTTGTGCCGCCCATTTTCAGCTCGTAGGTCAGCGTCTTTTGTAGATTCTTGCGGTACTGCTTTTGTACGAGTTTTTTCAGCAGATCACGCACCTCAACCTGCTGCTTGGGCGTGAACTCGGCCCAGTGATTGGTGCACTTTGCAACCCCCTGCGGGCACGGCTCACCGAACGCCCGCGCGACCACCTCGTCGAAGTCGATGAGCTTGCCCATCGCGTCGTCAAGTTTCGCGTCGCGCGCCGGCGACGGTGCCAAGCGAAGGGTCTCCATAATTTGGTCGTGATTCTTCTTCACGAAATACTGAGCCGCGGGCTCGTCTCCAGCGGAAGCGCTCGCGGCCGCGAAGAGCAGCGACGCGAGGAGGGCAAGGGTCGACGAAGTAAAACGATTCATGATTGGAATTCCCAAGGGTAGCGCCATTTCTGGCCGCGTTGTTGGCGTCGATCGGACCGCCGCGTGCTCGCAACCCGTGGGCTAAGAAAGCGCTTCCGAGCCCACGTGGTCAATCGTCAGCACAAACCTTGCCCCGCCCCCTTCCCGTTCGTCCGCGGCAATCCGCGCGCGCTGCGCAGCGTGCGCGTCCACCACGCGTTTTACCACCGCGAGGCCGATGCCCGTGCCCCCGGTTCGAGCACTGAACGCCGGATCAAAAACCGCGTTCGGACCGGGCGGCAGCCCACGGCCCTCGTCTTCGACCACGACTTCGACGACCGCCCCGCGAAGCGAGATTCGCACCCAGACTCTCTTCCCCGCCGGCGTCGCTTGAAATGCGTTTCGCACGAGGTTCCACAACACTTGCCGAAACTGATCCGGGTCCACGAAGACCATGCAATGCGGGTCTGCCTCGCAAATAAGTTCGCGCCCATCGGAGCTCCCTTGGGCCATGCTTACCACATCTTTGACTAGTATTCCTAAGTCTATACGTTGACATGTCGGTGTACGTGGCTTGGCTAGATGGAGCATGTCGCTCACCAAATCGTCGAGACGCGAGCTCTCTCGGACGACCACGCGCAAAAGATTTCTGTCCGCGTCGGTGAGTGAAGCCCGCTCTCCAAGTATTTCTGCGCAGCCGCGAATGGAGCCGATGGGGTTTCGGATCTCGTGCGCGAGGCCCGCCGCGAGCCGCCCGACGATGGCCATCTCTTCGGCCCGAATGGCCCGCAGTCGCTCCCATTTGAGGGAATTCGCAGAGATTTGAAGGCGCTCGGCTAGGGACGCAGCCAGTATCGCCACGGCCCCCGTACCGAGAATCGCCGACGACATCGCGTAAGCCGAACCCGCCATGGTCACTGCCGCAAAGTGCGCCTGATCCGCCGGTGGCCCCAGGACTCCGAGGGCCAAAAGGCCCGCCAACGGCACGTAGAACGCCAAGGCTCCGGCGAAGGCCACCGCTGCCCCAAAACGCCCGAGCGAGATGGCCCCGGCCAAACACGTGAGCGCGTAAAGCGACGTCGCGGGACTCGTCGGTCCGCCGGAAAGGTACACGAGACCCGTCCACAACCCTTGGTCGACGATGAGCTGCAGCGCGTCACCGACGCGGGACGGCGTGCCTCGGCGTAGCCGCGCGAGGTCCACCATCGTTGCAAAAAAACCCGCGCCTACAATGAAGACCAACATGCGCGAGGTCGTCTGAAAATGCCGAAGATCCCCTCGCAAGTGGAACGCAATGACCACCCCGTGAAGAATGACCAGCAGCGCCAGTCGCAAGCCTGCGAGGGCCAAATGCCGACGGCGTTCGGCGTTCGGTTCTTGCGATTCGTCCGTGAGGCTCGGGGCTGGAGGTAACGACCTCAAGCCTTGATCTTACCAGCGAGACCGAAGATCGGCATGTACATAGCGACCAGCACGACACCGACCACCGCGCCGATGCTCGCCATGAGCACAGGTTCGATAAGGCTCGTGAGCGACGAAATGGCCACGTCGACTTCGTCTTCGTAAAAGTCGGCGATCTTGTTGAGCATGACGTCGAGGGCACCGGTTTGTTCGCCGACGCCAACCATCTGCACGACCATCGTTGGAAAAACTTTCATCTCCATGAGCGGTTCCGCCATGGTTTTTCCCTCAGCAATGCGTGAGCGTGTATAATACAAGCCCTCCTCGACGACGACATTGCCAGCCGTTTTGGCGACGACATCAAGGGCATCGAGAATAGGCACGCCGGCCGACAACAACGTGCCGAGGGTTCTCGTAAAACGAGCCACGGCAATCTTTTGCAGCACCGGGCCGAACACCGGAGCCTTGAGGAGGAACGAATGAAACATGCGTTTGCCGACGGCCGTGCGCACGTAAGCGATGGCCGAGGTGATGCCGCCAACCATGACAACGGTGATGAGCAGCAGGTGGCTGATGAAGCCTTCGGACGCCGCAATAACGAATTGGGTGATGGCCGGAAGGTCGTCAGCGGCGCCGAACTCGGCGAACATTTTCTTGAACGACGGAATGACGAAACCGAGCAAAACGCCGAGCACCGCCACAAAGATCACCATGACGGCGCTGGGGTAAAAGAGCGCGCCGCGCACTTGCCGCACGAGCTTCACGTTTTTTTCGATGTAGACTGCAAGACGGTTGAGAATGGTGTCGAGGATGCCGCCTAGTTCGCCCGCGGCAACGAGGTTGACGTAGAGGGTGTCAAACACTTGCGGGTGGCGCTTCAACGCCTCGCTGAAGGTTGAACCTTGCTCCACCGACTCTTTGACGTCGACGAGGACGGCGGCAAAAGCGGGGTTCGTTGTTTGACCCGCAAGAATGTCGAGGCACTGCACGATGGGCAGGCCCGCATCGATCATCGTTGCGAAAAGCCTCGTAAACGTGACGAGATCTTTGCTGTCGACGCCGCTGCCAAAACGGAACGACGGCAGCGAAAAGGAACGAGCGACCTTCGTGCTGGTGAGCTGCATGGAGCGCAGCCGGTCTCGGACGGTCTCCTCTGAGTCCGCCTCCATCTTGCCCTTGCGTAGCTCCCCGGACCGGGCTCGCGCTTCCCAAAGATATTCAGCCATTAAAGACGACTCCGACGATCGTTCGCCATGCGCGATGATACGTCGATGGGCCAGCGAAGGTCAAAGTGCACGATACATTCGAAGGCTCATTGAACACGATTGCCGAAGCGGTCGTTCGCCGCGGCGCTGCTCCGATGGCCGCATGCGGTTTCGCGCGGCGCCGAAATGGCCAGTGGATATCCTCGTTTTCCCAGGACAATACGGCATTTTTTGACCTCGCGAGTCTCACCAAGCCGTTCACCGCCGTGGCCTGCGCATTGGTGCCGAATCTGCTGGACAGGCCCCTCGGCGAAGCCTTGCCGCAGCTGGCAAGTGCGCCCGTGGCCCGCCGCGCGATTGCAGACTTTCTAAGCCATCGTTCGGGCCTTGCCGCGCATGTTCCGCTCTTTCTTGCGGCCGTTTCTGGAGGCGCTGTATCGAAAGAAAACGCCCTTCGCGAGGCCGCCTCGTCGCTCCACGAGGGTGCCCGCGAGGCACCGTTTCCATCGCATGCAGTCTACAGTGATCTCGGCTACATCCTCGCCGGCGAGGCCCTCGCGATGGCCACGCGTACGGCCAATGCGGGCGCGGCGCTTGAAGAGGGGCTCCTTCGCTCCCTCGATCTCGGCCTCCACGTGGGCACCGCGCAAGGCCTCTGCGCGAGGCACCGCGATGCCGCGTCGCGGTTCGTTCCCACCGAGTCCACGCCGTGGCGCGGAGGGGTCTTGCGCGGGGCCGTCCACGACGACAACGCGTGGGCGCTCACCGGGTCGAGCGCGTCGGGGCACGCGGGGTTATTTGGAACGGTGCAAGGCGTCTTGCAGTTCGCTTCCGCGGTGCTGGATGGCTGGATTTATTCAGATGGTTCGCTTCGTCACCTTCCCTTCGGTCGGCTCCTCGAAGAGCACCGAGACAGCACCTGGCGCATGGGCTTCGACGGAAAATCACGCGACGGATCTTCGACCGCGGGACAGACGGCGAGCGCTCGAAGCATTGGTCATCTGGGCTTTACGGGCACGAGCCTTTGGATCGATCCTGACCGCTGCGCGGCGACCGTACTTTTGACAAACCGCGTGCATCCTTCGCGGGAATTTCAGGGGTTGCGCGACCTCCGCGGCGTGGTGCACGAGGCACTCTTCGCCGTGGCCGATCGGGCGTAGTCTGCGGGCAATGGCCTCGCCTCCCCTTGCCGTCGACGCGCCCGCTCACGAGGCCCCACGCCTCAAGACCAGCGAAGGCACCGCGGAGATATCGCGATGGCGTTTTCTTCGGGCGTACGGCACCACGTTCCAAATTCTTGGCACGTACCTTGGCCTCAGCCTGGGCGCCAAGCTCTTCGGCGAAGACTTTCGATTGCGCCACATCACCGAAGCGCACGCGAGGTCGGCGCGGCGCCTCTACGTCACGATCGTGGAGCTGCAAGGGCTCTTCATCAAGGTCGGCCAACTGCTCAGCATCATGGCCGCGGCCCTCCCGATCGAGTTTCGCAAGGAGCTCGAAGGGCTCCAAGATCAGGTACCGCCCCGCCCCTACAGCGAAATTCGTGCGCGCATCGAGTCCGAGTTTGGGCAACCGATTAAGGCGCTTTTTTCCTCCCTCGAGATGACTCCAATCGCCAGCGCTTCCCTTGGCCAAGTGCACGAAGCCCGGCTCCTCGATGGGCAACGGGTGGTGGTCAAAGTTCAGCACCTCGGCATCGAGGAGCTCGTCGCGCAAGACCTCGTCACCATCCGGCGCATTCTCAGCATCGTGCACTGGTTTTACCCGATTGAGGGTCTTGATGCATACTACACGCAAATTCGTCAGCTTCTCCGGGAGGAGCTCGACTTCAAGCAAGAGGCGGCGAACGTCGCCCGCATTTCCAAGAATTTTACTCCTGAATCAAAGGTGGTTTTTCCGTCGGTCATTTTGGATCGCAGCACCGCCCGCGTGCTCACCACGGTGTTCATCGACGGCACCAAACTGACGGACCAAGAGGGCCTTGACCGGCTCGGCATCGACCGCGGCGACATCGCCCAGCGGCTCGTTCGAAGCTACTGCCAAATGCTGTTTATTGATGGAGTTTACCACGCGGATCCGCACCCCGGAAATCTCTTCGTCCTCGCCGATGGGTCCCTTGTGCTGCTCGATTTCGGTGCCGTCGGCGAGCTGTCGCCTCAAATGCGCGAAGGCATTGTCGAGTTTGTCGAGGCCGTGATGCGGCGATCCACCGAGCGCATTTTGGGCGCCTTGCGCAAGATGGGATTTATCTCCCGCGGCGGAGATTCCCGCGTCTCGGAAGCCGTCGTCGATTACTTTCACGAGCGCTTTCAAGAGCAGGTTCGCGTCGAGGGCTTGAACCTCGACAAAATCAAGCTCGATCCCGAGCAGGGCCTGAAGCACATTCTCGACCTGCGGAAGATGAACATTGGGCTCGAAGAATTGAGCCACGCGTTTGTCATTCCTCGCCAGTGGGTCGTCTTGGAACGAACGATTTTGCTGCTTTTCGGCAGTTGCTCGGTCATCGATCCCAAGCTTGATCCCACCGCGGTTATTCGCCCCTATTTGGAAGAATTTGTCCTCGGAAACCGCGACTGGCGCGCCGTCGCCCTGGAGACAGTTCGCGATCTCGCGCTCGGCGCCGTGGCACTCCCGGAAGACATGCGCCGCTACATGCAGCGAGCGTCCCGCGGCGAAATCGAGATGCGCGTTCGCGGCCTCGAAGAATCGGCGCGCTCCGTCTACGCCATCGGCCGGCAACTCATCTACACCGCCATTGCGATCGCGGCGGGATTCGGCTGGTGGCAGCTCCGGCTCCACGGCGAGCTTTACCTGGCGCATCTGCTCGGCTGGGCGAGCGTCGGGGCCTCCGCCTTGCTCGTCGTCGCAAGTTTTCTCGACCGCCCGTCGCGCCGGTAACGCGGGTGTTGGTGCGGGGCCGATCGCCGTTTCCCGCCGACTGAGTAGGCGATACATTGCCCGGCTATGAAGGATCTTCTGCTCGCCATCGACCAAGGCACGACCGGCTCCACGGCGCTCATCATGGACCTCAAAGGGCGCACGGTTGCGAAGGCCAACGTTGAGTTTCATCAGCATTTTCCCAGGCCAGGATGGGTCGAGCACCGCGGCGATGAGATCCTCGCGTCGGTCGAAGCGGCCGTGAGGCAAGCCCTCGCGCAGGTGCCCTCGATGATCGAGCGACTGGCAGGAATCGGAATTACAAACCAGCGTGAAACTACCCTGGTGTGGGATCGCAAGACCGGCGTGCCCATTCACAATGCGATTGTTTGGCAGTGCCGCCGCACGGCCGATCGATGCGCCGCCCTCGTCGCCGATGGCAAGAGCGCCATGGTTCGGGAGCGCACCGGACTCGTTGTCGATGCGTATTTTTCGGCGACGAAAGTGGCCTGGATTCTCGATGAGATTCCCGGCGCCCGGGATCGCGCGGATCGAGGAGATTTGGCCTTCGGAACCATCGATTCCTTTCTGGTGCACCACCTCACGGGCGGCGAGGTCCACGCGACAGACGTCACAAACGCGAGCCGCACCTTGCTCATGAATTTGCACACGCTGGCTTGGGACGACGAGCTGCTCGCGCTCTTTCGCGTTCCCTCCGCGGTGCTCCCGCGCATCGTCCCGAGTGCGGGCGTCGTCGGCGTCACCAAGGGACTCTCGTACCTCCCGGACGGCTTGCCCATTGCGGGCATTGCGGGCGACCAACAGGCGGCTCTTTTTGGCCAAGCGTGCTTCGCTCCGGGTGAGGCAAAGTGCACCTACGGCACCGGCGCGTTCGTGTTGATGAACGTCGGAAAGACGCCCGTTTCCAGTAAAAATGGGCTGCTTACGACGGTGGCCTGGAAGATTGGCGATCAGGTGTATTATGCACTTGAAGGCAGCGCGTTCATTGCGGGGGCCGCCGTGCAGTGGCTCCGCGATGGTCTCGGGTTGATTCAATCTGCCGCTGACGTCGAGGCGCTCGCGCGCACCGTGCCCGACGACGGCGGTGTGCTTTTTGTGCCCGCACTCGCAGGCCTCGGCGCGCCTCACTGGGACCCCGATGCCCGAGGGCTCGTGGTCGGCCTCACGCGCGGTTCCAACAAAGGTCACCTCGCCCGCGCTGTGCTCGAGGGCATCGCGATGGAAGTCGACGACCTTCTTACGGCCATGGCAAACGACGCGGGACAACCCCTCACGGGTCTTCGTGTCGACGGCGGCGCTGCCCGAAACGACCTCTTGATGCAGCTCCAGGCCGACGTAGGCGGCGTCCGCGTTGATCGACCGAAAGACATTGAGTCCACCAGCCGCGGCGCCGCCATGCTCGCGGGCGTGGGGCTCGGACTCTTCTCCGGCGATAGTTCTTTTAATGAGTCTTTTCAAGGAGTTGAAGCGCAAGTCGCCCGCATGATTGAAGCGGACGTGTCCTTCGTTCCCCGCGCACCCGACGCTTGGCGCGACGGAATTCGTCGTCGATGGACCGACGCCATTCGACGCGCGCGCGGCCCCATCGAGGGGTGAACGCTCGCGGGGCAGAGAGGTTCGCGTCCGCCGCGGAAGACTCTTGCAGCCCGGGAAGCGCCGTCTTATTCTTCTTCGTTCACTTCCTTTTTTTGAAGCCAGAAGAAATGATCGACTCGATATCCTCGACCGCATCGACCTCCTCGATCGCCGGCGCGTCAACCGCTCCCACCCACGACGTCGCCGTGAACTGGGAGGCCCTCGAAGACGCGTTTGAAAACAACGCGCCCGAGGTGCACAGTTACATGCACCTTGCAACCGGAGACGTCCTTCGCATCGTCGACGGCGTGGCCGATCCTCACATGCATGGCCGCATTGCCGCCGACACCGCTTACCTCACGATTGAGCCCGTTTCGTCGCGCGAGCAATACCGGTGGATGGAGCGTTTCATTCCCACCGTCGAAGAAGACATTCTCCGGGGCAAGCTCAATCAGGCCATCGACGGAAAGGGAGCATTTCGCCGCTTCAAAGACGTATTGATGGGGTACACGGCGGAGCGCGAACGCTGGTTTACGTTTCGCAGCGAGCGCCTTCGCACGTTCATGGAAGCGTGGCTGAACGCGCACGCGGTGCAGCCTGTGGCGCGGCAAGAGCCCGTCGAAGTGGCCAAGGTTCCGGGTGAAACCGAGCCCGAAAGCGGGCCGCCATCGGGCGCGTCCGTCGAAGAAGCACCCAAGTCCATCGCGCGCCGCATGCGCACCCCCGAGCAGCTCCGCACGGGCCTTCGTGAGGCGGCCGAACTGCTTGGCCCTCGCGACCTCGAGATGCTCACGGCGTTCGCCGAGTTTCTCAGATCCCGGCGAAATGCCAGAAGTTTTGCTCACCATTTTGATTACATGCATGGCGGCGGCGAGCCCGCGCCCCAGTCTCAGCGCTTCGGATCGTCGGGCCCCGAGAGCATGACCACTCTCCTCGACATGCAGCGCGACGACACCAAAGAAGACTGACCTGTGCCCGCACCGATGACGCGCGCGCGAAGCGTGAGAGCCTTTGGGTCTTTCGCGCTTTTTCTTTTTCTCGCGCCGTCGCCGCCGTCGGCCTCTGCGGCGGTGCCTCTTGACCGCGTGGTGGCGGTGCTTGAGGCCGCCGAACTGGGAGGCATCGAGCGGCCATTTTTCCTGATGGCGGTCGAGTGGAGCCTCACTTTGGAGGTTCTGCGCGGCAGGAGCAAAGAGGGAGATTCGCGCCGCCGCCTCGATGCGGAACTCGGCCTGCGACTTTTGAAAGCGCGTGCAGACCGCATGGAACTTGAATACGCGCGATCCGACGGCGACGAGGCGAGGCACATGCGAGAGGCTCGCGCGGCCCTCGAAGTGCGCGTGCGATCGGGGCTCGTCGCGCGGGCCGGAGGGGCCGCCGATGTGGAGCGGCTGCGGGTCGCGCACCCCACCTTCGAGCGCTCGTTTCAGGCCATGGTGAGCCGGCGAGCGAGCGCCGCCATCGCAGCGGAAACCCTGGGAATTATCACGTTAAAGGTCGATGAAAGCACCGCGCGCGAATTTTTTCGCGCGGGCGGCCATCCCTTCGAAGCCGCGCGTTTCGACGACGCGCGCGAGGCCTTCGCCGACTGGCTTCTCGTCGATCAACTGGAACGATGCGGGCAGCGCCACATGGACCAACTGCGGCGCCTCGTCCGCGTCACCTACGGGTCCGTCGGTCTGACGCCAACGAGCTTCTAGCGCCCTTTTCAGCGGCATAGACGCCGCTGCGGCTCACGCCGCCTCGCCGCCCGCTTCGGAAAAGTGCGCTACCTACTTCCCGGGGCTTCGCCCCGACGCCGCTAGGCGGCTCCCCAAAATCGGCTCCCGCCGATTTTCTAGAGCAGTCCTC
>CAMCKZ010000080.1 GCA_945875545.1 Polyangium aurulentum
GTCTTCGCAGGCACTCTTGGCCGATCCGATTTTGAACGAGGTGCTTTTCAATCCGCAGAGCACCGACGGAAATTACGAGTTCATTGAGATCAAGGGCAACCCCGGAGCGAGCCTCAACGGTTACCAAGTGCTCTACGTCGAGGGCGACGCGGGAACATCGCTCGGCGTCGCCAAACTTGTCACGTCGCTCTTCGGCGCCGTCCTCGACGCGAACGGGCTCCTCGTCATCGGTGCCGGCGCTGCGGGTCATACGTTGCCCGCGGGCGCAGGAAGTTTTGTCGATACGGCCTACACCGCAACGAACGGCTGCCTGGAAAATGGCACGGGTTCCTTCATTCTCGTCAAGGGCGCAGTCTTCGCGCAATTGGCCGACTACGACACAAACGACGACGGCGTTTTGGACCTCCCCGCGAACGGCGTGGTTGTCGATTCGATCGCCGTGACCGACGGCGGCGCGACCGATCGCGTGTATGGGCCCGTCGTGATCGGCCCCACGGCGCTGAGCGCGGTCACACGTTTCTCCGACGACGACCGCGCGAATACCCTCGCGGCTTGGTACGGCGGCGGCCTCGCTGGCACGCTCAGCACGAGCCTCGCCTACGACCCCGCGAAAATGACGGGCAACGCGCCGGCGGGTCCACCGGTGCTCACGCCCGGCGCTGTGAATTTCGGCACCATGGCGATGGCCGGCGATGGCGGCGTGCCCGCCGTTGATGCGGGCGTCGATGCCAGTGCCGATGCCAGTGCCGATGCCAGTGCCGATTCGGCCGCGGCCCTCGATGCAGGCCCGCCCATTGACGCGAGCTACCCGCCGAACGCGGCCGATCCGTACCTCAACGAGATCGAAATGAACCCCGACGGCACCGACAACCCCTACGAGTACATTGAGCTCAAAGGCGCGCCGGGAGCGAGCCTCACGGGGTATCAAGTTGTCTACTTGGAGGGCGACACCGGTACGCCGCTCGGCGTCGCGAAGCTTGTGTTTCACCTCACGGGTGCCACGTTTGGTTCCGGCGGTTTTGTCGTCCTGAAGTCGAATCTCGGCGGCCATACGCTGGCATCCGGCGCGTCATTGCAATCCGACAACGCCTTCGATGTGACGAACGGCGCTCTTGAAAATGGAACGGGTACGTTTCTCCTCGTACGCGGTGCCGCGCTTGCGCAAGGCACCGACTACGACGCCAACGACGACGGCACTTTGGAACTCCCGGCGGGCGCGGTCATCGTCGATGGCGTCGCCACAACCGATGGCGGCTCGGGCGACCGCATGTACGCTGCGGCGTTGGCATTTCCCGCGGCCTCGTCGCGCGCATTCTCACGCGTCGTTGGCACCACGCTACGCAACGAGTCCGCGGTCTGGTTTGGCGGCGGGCTCGCTTCCGGCCAATCGTCCCTCGCTTATGACATGAGCGCGGTTACAGCAAATACGCCTGCAAACGCGTCGCTCACCCCCGGCGGCGAAAACTCCCAAGGCGCGCCACCTCCCGCAGACGCGGGCTCGCCCGTCGTGGATTCGGGCGTCGATTCGGGCGTCGATTCGGGCGTTCGCGATTCGGGTGTTCGCGATGCGGCCGTTCCCGTCGTCGATTCGGGCAATCCCGTCGTCGATTCGGGTGTTCGCGATGCGGCCGTTCCCGTCGTCGATTCGGGTGTTCGCGATGCGGCCGTTCCCGTCGTTGATGCGGGTGTTCGCGATGCGGGCGCGGCGACCGATGCTCGGCCCGCCTCAGACGGTGGCCTCACCTTCGCGGAAGAAGACACCTCGAAGTGCAACTGCTCCGTCGTCGGGTCTACGCGCGGCAGTCACTCGGAGCTCGCATGGGCATTTCTCGCGGGTTTTATCGGCCTAACGTCGCGTCGTCGCCGCGCTCGTTGAGGGCGCGTTCATGGTAGCCTCGTGCCGATGAAGCATCGCCCAAAGGGAGCTTCGGTGCCGCTGTCGGCCTATTTTCATGTGCGCCGCGACGCCCTTGAGGCGCTCGGCCCCATGCGATTTGGCGTTCGCGGCGATGTGGTCTTCGCGTCTGTGACCGATGCCCAGCGCGTCGTCGAAGCCTTGCGCACGGGCGGCGAGGGGAGCCCCGTTACCGCGGTCACCGTCCTGGCCCTCGCGGTGCTTCACGAGCTCGCCCATCAGGCCCTCGCGACCCTGCGCGCGCACGGCACGTTTGATGCCGAGCGGGCTCTCGACGCCGCGTTCGCGGGCAACGCAGCGCGCGTCGACGAAGCCTTGCGGGTGTACGGTCGCGCATTTCCGCCGCCGCCGGTGCTCGCGGGCGAGGTGACCATCGATGAGTGGTTTTCCCAGCAAATAGACGGACGAAGTGGCCGCAGTTGGCTCGCGGAAGAACTGCTTTTACACGACATAGCTTCTGGCAATACAGCGTACGACGTCATACGTCCTATAATAGCCGACGATGATCTCATGGCACAGCCCGCGTATGCGGAGGTTCGAGCCGCGGTCCAGGTGACGTTGCGTCACGTCCCGGTGAGCTCCGTGCCCACGGACACGGGCGGTTTGGGGCGCGTCTCCACCCTGTCCGATTTGCTCCTCGCGCCGCTTCAAGGCGGCGGCGACGTGCAGGCTCAATTGCGGCACGCGCTCGAACAATGGGCGCCACTTCTCGAGGGCCGGTCGATCGATCTCGAGTGGAACGATTTCAGTCTCGGCTCGTTCCCCGCGGGCGGCGGGGCCATCGATGCGGAGCGTCTCGTTCTCGCCATTCAAGATGCGGCCCACGAAGAACACGCGTATTTCCAGCGAAAAGACGCCAATTTCGCTGGCGGCAAGGGCCGCGAACTCGAGGCGGCACCAAGCTTCGACGACCCCCGCAGCGCGAACGACGAACCCCTCCAGGTGCGCGAAAGTTTGGCCCAAGACGAGGCTTGGGAGGCACCGGAGAAGTTCAGCGACGACGAAGACTGGATGCCGCGCCTCGTGCTTCTCGCGAAGAGCACTTACGTGTGGCTGCACCAATTGTCGCAGCGCTACGACCGCGCGATCACAACCCTCGATGCCGTGCCCGACGAGGAACTCGAACGCATCGCAAACCGAGGCTTTTCCGGGCTTTGGCTCATCGGAATTTGGAAGCGCAGCAAGGCCTCGAAGCGCATCAAAGAGCTCACGGGCATGCGCGACGTCATCGCCAGCGCGTACTCCCTCGACGACTACGTGATTGCCCCGGACCTCGGCGGCGAAGCAGCTCTGCTCACGCTGAAAGCGAAGGCCAAACGCTGGGGCATTCGCCTCGCGGCCGACATGGTGCCGAACCACATGGGCATCGATTCATCGTGGCTCGCAGACCACCCCGAGTGGTTTCTCACGACGAAAGAGCCGCCCTTTCCGAACTACCAATTTACTGGAGAAAACCTCGCCGATAGCCCGCGATTTTCGGTGCAAATCGAAGACGGCTACTGGGACCGGCGCGATGCCGCGGTCGTCTTTCAGCGCACCGACGCCAAAACCGGCGAGCCACTTTACGTTTACCATGGCAACGATGGCACGAGCGTTCCGTGGAACGACACCGCCCAACTCGACTTCGCGAAAGCCGAGGTTCGCGAGCAGCTCATTCAAGTCATCATCGGCATCGCGAAGCAGTTTCCCATCATCCGCTTCGACGCCGCGATGGTGCTCGCCAAACGCCACATCCAGCGCCTTTGGTACCCCGAGCCAGGGGGTGCCGGCGGGGCCATCCCGTCAAGGGGCCGCCACGGCCTCAAGAAGGCGGCATTCGATGCGCTGGTTCCCGAGGAGTTTTGGCGCGAGGTCGTCGATCGGGTGGCGGTAGAGGCGCCCGACACGCTGCTCCTCGCGGAAGCCTTCTGGATGATGGAGAGCTATTTCGTACGCAGCCTTGGTATGCATCGCGTATATAATTCGGCTTTCTTGAACATGCTTGAACGCGAAGCGAATCGCGAGTTTCGGGGCATGATCAAACAGGCCATCGAATTCAATCCCAAGATTCTCGAGCGCTACGTCAACTTCATAAACAACCCCGACGAAAAGACCGCTGCGGAGGCCTTCGGAACCGGCGACAAATATTTTGGCGCGGCCACGCTTCTCGCGACGATGCCGGGACTGCCGCTTTTTGGGCACGGGCAATTCGAGGGAAATCGCGAGAAATACGGCATGGAATTCGCGCGCCCGCGCCTGAACGAAGACGACGACGCGTGGGTCGTGGCCCGTCACGAACGCTGGATCGTGCCGCTTCTGAAACGCCGCGATCTTTACGCCGAGGCGAAGAACTTTCGTCTGTTCGACCTCATTCGCCCGGACGGCGTCGTCGACGACGACGTGATCGCGTTCGCAAACCGGTCGGGCCGCGAGCGCGGTTTCGTTCTTTTTCACAATCGTGCGGCGCATGCCCGCGGCTTCATCGACGCCTCTTCGCCCTTCGTGGTGGCGGAAGAGGGACTTGTGGTCGAGCGCCTCGCGGAGTTTCTTGGGCTCTCACGGCGCCCTGGCCGTTACCTGCTTTTTCAAGATCTCGAGAGCGGCCTTCGCTACGTTCGCCCCGTCGAACTTTTGTGGAGCGAGGGCTTCCGCGTCGAGCTTGGCCCCTACGAAGTACGCTCGCTCACGGGCTTTGAAGAAGTGGAAGAAAGCCTCGCGGCACCCTACGGTCAGCTTTTCCGCGCCACTGGCGAGCGCGGCGTTCCGTCCATTGAAGAAGCCCTCATGAACTTGGTGTCTCACGACAGCGCGGGCGGCACCCATCGCAGCGCCCTTCTGCTCGAAACTCTCTTTCGTTGGCCCCTCACGCGAGGCCTTGCGCGGGGCGAAATCGCTCGCTTGGACGCGCCTGCATCCCGGGCGATGGAAACCGCTTTTTTGCACTGGGTCGATGCCCCCGCGGGCGATCGCGAGGCGCGCATGCAGGCCTCGCGTTGGGTGCGCACGGTGGCCGCGCTGAAGGCCCAAGTTTCGGTCGCTCTCGCGAAGAAAGATTTGCTGACCCCGCGCGAAACTCTGTTGGTCACGTCCTTCGGCGGGTCCATCGAGGGCTGGGCGCTTCTCGCGTGCGTGACCGCCGAACGGATCGCGCGCCGCGAGGTGCTAGTGCGTCCGAGCGTCGAGGCCGGGTGGCGCGAGGCGTTTGAAAAGTTCGAGGTGGCAGCGGGCGAGGCGGCGCTCGGCGCGAAGCTCGTGGCGGTCTTGGGCGAGCTCTTGTCGTATGCAACATTTACTGAAGCAATACAGGCGTTTAGGAGCGATCGTGCGCTCCAAGAACTGCTCGGCGTTCACGAGGCCGACGGGGGCATTTGGCTCCGATCCGAGGCTCTCGAAGGCCTCTTCGCGTGGCTCGAACCGGCGGCCGATCTTCTCGCGCAAAGCCGCAGCGCAGGCCTCCTTCCTGGCTCCGCGGAGAGCATGCCCCCGCCTCCAAGAATACCCGTGCAGAGTGCACAGGTGTTGCCGGCCGAACTCGTCGCGGACGACGGAGGGCCCGTCGATGCGGAGCCTCTCGCGGGCGGGCTCGGTCGTTTTCGCAGCGCGTTGCCCGAGCTGATTTTTGATGTGGCCGCGGCGCGTTTGGCCGCTGCCGATGCAGGCTACCGCTACGATGTTTTTTCGACGGGCCCTGGGCCCTCGGGAGTTGAGTCATGAGCGCGCAGATTGAAGCCGTCGAACGTCCCATCGTGAGCGTGGTCATGGGGAGCAAGAGCGACTGGGAGATTCTCCATTATGCCGTTGAAATCCTTAAGGATTTTGGGGTTGCGCACGAGGCCCGCATTGTGTCGGCACATCGCACGCCCGACGCCATGTTTCGCTACGCCGAAGAGGCCGAGGCTCGTGGTCTCGAGGTCATCATTGCGGGCGCCGGCGGGGCCGCTCACTTGCCCGGAATGATCGCCGCCAAGACCCTCGTGCCGGTCCTTGGGGTTCCTGTGCCGGCCACGCTTTTGAACGGCATCGATTCCATCTTGAGCATCGTGCAAATGCCCCGCGGCGTTCCCGTGGGCACCCTCGCCATTGGCAAGCCCGGGGCTATCAACGCGGCCCTTTTGGCGGCGCAAATCGTGTCGAACACGCGGCCTGAACTTCGCGCGAAACTGCGCGCATGGCGAGCGGCCCGCACTGAAGAAGTCCTGAAAGAATCGTATCTGGCATGAGCCCCATTGTTCCCCCTGGATCGACCATCGGCATACTTGGCGGCGGGCAATTGGGCCGCATGATGGCCCTCTCGGCGCGAAGCCTTGGGTACCGCATTGCTTGCCTCGATCCTGACCCTCACTGCGGCGCGCACTACGTCGTTGAAGAACATGTCGTTGCAAGTTTCGACGACGTCTTGGCCGCCGAGTGGCTCGCGTCGAAGTCTCAGGTCGTCACCCTCGAGGTCGAAAAAATCGGCCTCGCGGCCCTCGAGGCCGTCGAGCGCCGGGCACCGCTTCGCCCCGGGTCGCGGGTTCTGGCCATCGTTCAAGACCGCGCGAAACAGCGTTCGTGGCTGAGATCGCAGGGGTTTCCTCAGGGAAATCACGGATTTGCGTCGAGCGTCGAAGAACTCGCGGCGGTGCTCACAAAGCTCGGGACGAAGGCTTTTGTGAAGGCGGCGCGCGGCGGGTACGACGGCCGCGGCCAATACGAAACACAGACGGCGGAAGACGCGACGCAGGCGTGGTCTTACCTCGGTGCCGAGGTGGTGGTCGCCGAAGAGGCCCTCGATCTCGAGTTTGAAATGTCGGTGATGGTCGCGCGAAACGTCGATGGCCACACCGCCGTATTCCCTGCAAGTTACAACCATCACGTGAAACGCATCTTGTCGTGGTCCGTCCTTCCGGGCACCCTCGACCCAAAGCTTGCCCAGCAGGCGCAAGCGATTGCCGTGGCAATTGCCGAGGCAATCAACTGCGTGGGTCTCCTGGCGACGGAGTTTTTTGTCACGCGCGATGGCCGTATTTTGGTGAACGAGCTGGCGCCTCGGCCCCACAACAGTTTTCACGGCACCGAGACTGCGTGCGCCACGAGTCAGTTCGAGCAGGCGGTGCGTGCAGTATGCAACCTTCCACTTGGGTCCACCGAGGTGGTTCGCCCCACGGCCATGGCGAACCTTCTTGGCGATCTTTGGGTCGATCACGGCGGGGTTCCGCCCTTCGAAAGACTGCTGTCGCTGCGCGGCGTGCGCCTCTTTCTTTACGGCAAAGACGACGCGCGACGGGGCCGCAAAATGGGCCACATTTTGGCCAGTGCGCCAACGGCCGAAGAAGCTCGAAAGCTCGTCGAGGCTGCCTCGCGCTGCCTCCTTCCGTGAGCGTTTTTACTGGGTTTTAGACCAGTGCGGCCCGCTACCGACTCTCCGCTAGACGCCGGCGAAAAGATCGCTCGGCACGTCTTTTGGAAAGCTCGCCCGGGTCCGAAGAAGGGCTTCGAGGCGGCGCAAAAAGGTGGCCCGCGGCATGGTCACGCAGCCGAGCGACAGCAGGTGATCCGATTCCACCTGCACGTCGACGAGTTGAAAACCGTTTGCGCGGAGAAGCTTCATCAACGCAAAAAACGCAATCTTCGAGGCGTCGGTGCGCGAGTGGAACATCGACTCACCGGCGAACATGGTGCCCACCGCGAGACCGTAAATGCCGCCGATAAGTTCGCCGGACGCGGCGTCCCACACCTCGAGGCTGTGGGCCCAGCCGAGAGCCCGCAGCTCACGCATGCCGCGCACATAACCAGGCAAAATCCACGTGTCGCGCTCCCGATCGGCGCACGCGTGCATGACGCCCGCGAAGGCCTCGTTCACGGAAATGCGGAAACCTCCGGCGCGGATGCCGCGGCGAAGACTGCGTGAAATGCGATCGGGCTCGGTCAACGAATAGACACAACGCGGATCGGGGCTGCACCACGGCACCGTGTCTTCGGAAATCGGCCAGGGAAAAAGCCCGTGGCGGTACGCATCAAGAATGGTGCCCGGCGAAAAATCTCCGCCCAAACACACCACCCCATGGGGCCCTTGACCGCTCTTTGCGCTGGGAAAGCGGTACGCGCAGGGTGGCGGCTCGATGGGAATCGGAGCCATATTCATATAGGACTACCATCGCCATATACGGTAAGTCGTCGTATGTTCTCGTCGATTTGCATGGGCCTTCGCAGCGACGGCAACGCGCGTTGCTCGCAGTCGCCGCGGTCGCAGGTGCGGCACGAGACGCCGACGGGGGTTGCCACCTTCGGATCGTCGACGGAAATGCCGTCCGAGTAAACGAGTTCGCGGGCATGCCCCAGGGCGCAGCCGAGGCCGATGGCGTGGATAGGCGCGAGCGAATGGTAGCCCACGGAATCTTTTTGCACCGTGCGCGCAATGCAGAAAAAAGCCTCGCCGCTGGGCATGCGTGAGAGCTGAATGCGCACCATGCCCGGCGTGGCAAACGACGCAAAAACGTTCCACCGCGGGCAGGCGCCCGAGTACCGCGCAAAGCGAATTCCTGACGAGCTAAAGCGCTTCGAAATGTTTCCGGCGACGTCAAGGCGGATCATGTGGAACGGCACACCTTCGGCCCCCGGGCGACGCAGCGTCGTGAGGCGATGGCAAACCTGTTCGAAACCAGTGCGAAATCGGCGACCAATCACGTCCACATCGTAGCGCTCCTCCTTGGCCGCCGCGAGAAAAAGAGTATACGGCATCATGACAGCGGCTGCGAAATAGTTCGCCAGGGCCACCCGCGCGAGCTGCTGCGACTCGGGGGAACACAGGCGAGGAGACTCGGCGAGGCGGTCCAAAAGAGGGCCGTACCCGAGGAGCGCGATTTGGTGCGCGAGCTGAAATTTGCGCGACCGCGTGGGCAAGAGCTCGCTCAGGGAGAGCACGCGGGCCTGGGGATCAAAGCGGCGAAGTACGCCCTTTTCCGTCTCCCAACGGGCGGTGCGCACGCTGACGCCGAGGTGCCCCTCAAGCCATCGCACGAGGCCCGCTGCCAGCTCGTCGCGCGAGAGCTTGGCGTCGCGCCAAAGGCGTTCGGCCGCCTCCTCGAGGGCCGGAAAATAATTACCTGCATCCTGCATGAAGTCGCCGACCTCTTCGCTCGGAAGACTCGTTCCCGCGCCGACCTGATCGTCGCCCGCGGCGAGGCGCTGCGCGAGGTCGTCGGTCTTCTCTGTCGACGACTTGTAGGCACGAAACATGTGCAAAATCGCTCGCGCCGTGGACGGCGAATCGTTGGCGAGGTCGCGCACTTCGTTCGCGGGCATGTCGTGCGCCTCGAAAAGCGGGTCTGAAAATACCTCGAAAAGATCAGCCCCGAGACGCTCCTCCTCCTCCTTTCCGAAAGATGAAATATCGACCGCGAAGAGCTGTGCCAAACGAAGAAGCACCGTCGCGGGCATGGGCCGGCGCTCGTTCTCGATGAGGTTTAAGTAGCTCGCACTGATGCCGAGGCGCTCGGCCAACTGGGCTTGACTGAGACCCTGGCGGCGCCGAAGCGACCTCACGCGCGAGCCGAGTTTTGGGTTTTCTACTGTCTTTTTTGGCGAAGGGGGCATGGGGGTCCGGAGCTCTTGTCACTTATCATGACAACATTACACCGTTGTCAATACAAGCAACGACTGATCTTGCAACAGTGACGAAACCTAGTCCTTGACAGCTTTTACTCACCGCGTCATGGTTATGCCGCACTGCACCGAGGAATCCCATGTCAACGATCGCTTCACCGCCAGGCCTGCAAATCTTAGGGCCAATCCTCCCCGGCTATGAGCGGGTTTTAACCCACGAGGCGCTGTCGTTTGTCGCCGCGCTGGCCCGTCAGTTCACAGCCCGCATCGAAGAGGCGCTTCAGGCCCGAGTCGAACGGCAAAAGCGGTTCGACACGGGCGAGCTGCCCGACTTTCTCGAAGAGACGGCTCACGTGCGCGAGGGCGACTGGAAGGTCGCACCGCTGCCCCACGACCTCCTCGATCGGCGTGTCGAAATCACCGGTCCCATCGACCGCAAGATGATCATCAACGCGCTTAACAGCGGCGCCAGCGTCTTCATGGCCGACTGCGAAGACGCGACCTCGCCCACCTGGGACAACGAGGTGCAAGGCCAGGTAAATCTCAGCGAAGCCGTGCGCCGAACGCTGACTTTCGACGACGCGGGCACCGGCAAAAGTTACCGGCTGAACGAAAAAACTGCGGTGCTCTTTGTGCGCCCGCGGGGCCTTCATCTTTGGGAAAAGCACGTCAAGGTCGACGGCAAATTCATACCCGGAGGCCTCTTCGATTTCGGCCTCTTCTTTTTTCACAACGCGAAAGAGCAGATCGCGCGCGGCACCGGGCCGTACTTTTACCTCCCGAAACTTGAGTCGCATCGCGAGGCGCGCATTTGGAACGACGTCTTCGTATTTGCGCAGAAAGCCCTGGAAATACCCAGGGGTTCCATCAAGGCCACGGTCCTCGTCGAGACCCTTCCGGCAACGTTCGAGCTGAACGAAATTTTGTGGGAGCTCCGCGATCACTCCGCGGGTCTTAACTGCGGCCGCTGGGACTACATCTTTTCGTTCATCAAGAAGATGTCGGCCAGCCCCACTTTCGTGATGCCCGATCGGGGCCAAGTCACGATGGATAAAGGCTTCTTGCGCGCGTACTCGTTGCTCGTCATTCAAACATGCCATCGCCGCGGCGTTCACGCGATGGGCGGAATGGCGGCGTTCATTCCCATCAAGGGCAACGAGGCAGCGAATAACGAGGCAATGGCCAAGGTTCGCGCAGACAAACTCCGCGAGGTCACCGACGGCCACGACGGCACATGGGTCGCGCATCCGGGTCTCGTTCCCATCGCTCTCAGTATTTTCGACGAGCACATGCCGGCCGCGAATCAGATCGGACGACTGCGCGAAGACGTGGGCATCGGTCGCCACGACCTCCTTCGCATTCACGAAGGCACGCGCACCGAACAGGGCCTGCGCCACAACATTCGCATCGGTGTACAATACATCGAGGCATGGCTCCGGGGCATCGGCTGCGTGCCGCTCTACGACCTCATGGAAGACGCTGCAACCGCGGAAATATCCAGGGCCCAGGTGTGGCAGTGGATAACGCACCGGGCACCCCTGATCGACGGCTCCATCGTCGATGTCGAGCGCTTCAAGGCCGCTTTGGCCGACGAGCTCGGCGTGATCGAGGGCGAGGTTGGGCCGGCGCGGTTTACCAAGGGCCGCTTCCCGGAGGCCGCGGAGCTCTTCGAACGCATGTCGTTGAGTCCGACCTTCGCGGAGTTCTTGACGGTGCCAGCTTACGAGCAACTTCTAGGCAACGAAAAGAACTTGTAAGATGCATGTATATAGCTGATGTACGGTGTGAGAGTTGTAGAAGTAATGCTGAAACAGTGTTGATGTAGTACCAAATAAAGAGCAGGAGATTTACTAATGAGCACGAATGGCACCCCCGATACCGATGCAGCTTGGAGCGAGAAACGCTTTGCAGGCATCACGCGCCCGTATTCAAAAGCGGACGTCGATAAGCTTCGCGGATCGGTGACGATTGCGCACACGCTGGCCGATCGCGGCGCGCGCAAACTTTGGCAGTTGATGCACGACGAACCCTACGTTCACGCCCTTGGCGCGATGACCGGCAATCAGGGCATGCAGCAGGTTCGTGCGGGCCTGAAAGCGATTTACCTCTCCGGTTGGCAGGTGGCCGCAGACGCCAACAACGCGGGGCAAATGTACCCCGATCAATCACTTTATCCCGCAAATAGCGTGCCTGACGTCGTGCGGAAGATTAACCGCTCCCTTCAGCGCGCCGATCAAATCGAGCGGGCCGAGGGCCACGTCACGCGCGACTGGTTCGCGCCGATCATGGCCGACGCCGAGGCTGGTTTTGGCGGGCCGCTCAACGCTTACGAGCTCATGAAAGCCATGATTGAAGCGGGCGCGGCGGGCGTTCACTTCGAAGACCAACTGGCCTCGGAGAAAAAGTGCGGGCACATGGGGGGCAAGGTGCTCATTCCCACCTCGGCATTTATTCGCACCCTGGTGGCCGCGCGTTTGGCCGCAGACGTTGAGCAAGTGCCGTCGATCATCGTGGCGCGAACCGACGCAGACAGCGCAAAATTGCTGACCAGCGACATCGACGAACGCGACCAGCCCTTCATTCTCAAGGGCGAGCGAACGGCCGAAGGATTCTACCGCATCAAGAGCGGAACCGAGACGGCGATTGCCCGCGGGTTGGCGTATGCGCCTTACGCAGACGTCGTATGGTGCGAGACCTCCACGCCGGATTTGGCGCAGGCCAAGCAGTTCGCCGAAGGCATTCACGCGCAGTTTCCGGGCAAGCTCCTCGCTTACAATTGCAGCCCGTCGTTCAACTGGAAAAAGAACCTCGACGACGCCACGATCGCCAAGTTTCAGCGCGAACTCGGGGCCATGGGTTACAAGTTCTTGTTCGTCACGTTGGCGGGTTTTCACTCGCTAAATCACGGCATGTACGAACTTGCGCGCACCTACCGCGACGGCGGCATGGCCGCGTACAGCCGCCTTCAACAGGCGGAATTTGACTCGGAAAAAGATGGCTATTCGGCCACGCGCCACCAGCGCGAAGTCGGCACGGGTTACTTCGATCAGGTGGCCCAGGTGATTGCGGGCGGGAACGCATCCACGCTCGCTCTGAAAGAGTCGACGGAAGAATCTCAGTTTCACTGATTCACTGGCGCGTGCAGCGGGTTTTCAACGTGCCCTCGTGCGGCACGTTGGGCCCGCGCACGATGGTGGGCTGTGGACGATGAGAAAAAGGACGTTCGGCGAGGCTCAATGCGGGCGCTCGCCGAACTTCGTTTGAGGCGTAAACCTAGGAGATATGCTGAGAAAACGTGACGCAAAAGGGGCGAACGAGATCGGCTCGCGATTGCTCTGCCGACTTGCAAAAAATGGCGTCTTGTGGTGACTATTTCACACCATGAAGCGTTCTCGTTTGGCGTTCGTTGCACTCTGGGCTGCCCCGCTATTTCTTGGCGTGTCGGGTGCCCGAGCGACGGCGCTCAGCGTGCTTCAGGGTAACAAAGGCCTCATCGGCGAGAACGGCGCGATGCCTCGTTTTGGGTCCTCCAACGAGCCAACGGCATCGGACCGGGAGACCGCGCGGGGCCTCTACGAGAGCGGCGATCGCCTGGCGAAAAACAAGGATTTCACGGCGGCTCGCCGAGATTTTGAGGCCGCGTACGCCCTCGTTCCCGTGCCCACCACCGGAGCGGCGTTGGGCGGCGTCCTTGAGGCACTGGGGCTCTTTGTCGAGGCGCGCGATGTGTACTTGGCCGTTCAGCGCATGGCCGTTGTGGGCAAGCGCGACTCGGCACCGTTCGCGAAGGCGCGAAAGGAGTCCACATCGAGAGGAAACGCTCTGCTCGCGCGCATTGCCACGCTCCGTTTGGCGATCGAGGGCGCCCCCGCGGGCACGCCGATGCATGTGTTTTTTGACGGCGCTGAAGTTCACCCCGCCGCGGTGACGGCGCCGCGAAAAGTGAATCCGGGCCGCCATGCCATCGTTGTAAAAGCGGCGGGCTACGTCGATCAGGTGGTCACGGCCACCGTGGAAGCCGGCGGTAAAATCGAGCTTTCGGTCACGCTCACGCGGGCCGGAGGGGGCGGCGTGGCGGCCGGGGTCGTTTGTCCGCCGGGCACGATTTGGGACGGAAAAAGCTGCGTTTCCGCCAACGTTGCCTGCCCCGTCGGTTCGAAGTGGAGCGGGCAGACGTGCGTTCCGAACGACGTCGTGCTCGCGCCGGTGTACACGCCGGAAGAGGTTGTGGAGCCGAGCTCGTGCGCACCGGGAACGGTCTATGTGGGGGCCGCGAAATTTTCCCTCGGTTCGTCCGAGGGCGGCGACGAAGAGCGGCCGGCGCACATGGTTTCAGTGAGTGCAGTATGCATGGATCGCGTGGAGGTCACCGTCGACGCGTACGCCAAGTGTGTCGCGTCCGGAAAGTGCACCGACGCCGGAACCGACCCCGCGTGCAATGGCGCGTCGCGTGGGCACCACCCGGTGAATTGCATCTCCGCAAAGCAGGCGGCCGACTATTGCGGCTCGGTGCAAAAGCGACTTCCCACCGAAGAAGAGTGGGAACTTGCGGCACGCGGGCCCGGCGGGCGGCGTTACCCGTGGGGCGATGCGGTGCCGTCGGCGCAGGTTTGTTGGCAGCGCGAAAAGTCCGAGGGCACGTGCGAAGCCGGGAGCCTGCCCGCGGGCTCCACGCCAGAGGGCATCTTGGACATGACGGGAAACGTCCTCGAGTGGACGTCGTCGAAACCATGCTCGTATGCCGATGCGAACAACTGCAAAGAGGGTCGCGTCGTGCGTGGGGGCTCATGGTACGCGGCGCAGCCTTCGGGTTTGCGCACCACAAGGCGCTGGGATTGGCCTGAGATCACGCGCCTGCCGATTCTGGGAGTTCGCTGCGCGTCTGCGCCGAAAACGCAGTAACGACCGGGCGCGCGTCGACGAAATCGCGCAAGGAAATCGCGCAAGGAACTCGCGCAAGGAACTCGCCCCTCCTGCGTTTGCAATTGACAACGCAGTGGCCCGTGCTAGGCGCGGCCCGCGACTCTGGCCCTCGGCTTACGGGCCCAAAGATTCTCTTCTGGGCGCGGGCCGCCTGGGACTTTCGCGTTCTTGTTAAGGCTATATTTATGAATGATTCCAATGTGGTGACCGCAGCCGCAATGCTTGCGCCACCCCGCCGCGCGGCGCTCTAACTGCCGTTGCGCGTGAACGCCCTTGGCGAATGCGGGTCGGGCGCGCGGGCGTGGTCTTGTCGATGACGAGTCTCGGCCTTGATGGCTGCGAGGAGGACGAGGAGAATGACATCGAAGTCGTTGCCAAATCGGAGCAGACCAAATTCGTCAACGCGAATCCGATGGTGACCCGAGGCGAAGCGTCAAAGGTGATCTTGCCGAACGCCGTCGACAGCACCACGGTTCGTTACGCTTCGCTTGTGGGCGGGCGGCAGCAAGATACCGTGGTCTTCGTCGACGACCCGAGCGCGGATTGGGCGGAGGGTGAACACGGGACGGTCAACGAGTTCTACGATTTCCCGATGACGACGCCCGGCGTTGGCGTGAGCTGGGCCGACGCGAGCAGCGTCGCCGGCGGACCTATCGCTGCGCGAAACTACGTCTCCCGC
>CAMCKZ010000081.1 GCA_945875545.1 Polyangium aurulentum
TCCCGAAAAAGCCGTTTTCGAGGGCATCGACCGCCGAGCCCGCGCCAAAAACGCCGACAAATTGATAGGCGAAATACAGGGAAAAACCCAATAGCGGAAGGCCTTTGAGTCGGTCGGTGGCGGCGCGCCCGAGAGCCGAACTTCGGGCCACGTCGGCGCTTCGGCCACCCTTCAGCAGCGCGGCCAAAGCGATGAGCCCCGCGGCCGCTCCGAACACGACGGGGCCCGTGCCGTCGTGGTGCAGCGCGGTCACGTACGCAAAATGGGCTAGGGAATACGACGCAAGTCCGATGAACAGCCCAAGCGCAGCCTTCCACAGTGCGGCCTGGGGCGTGGTGTGGCGGGCCATGGCCTGCGTTGAAATGGCGGCTGCCAAGAGCCCGACGAACAGGGAAATCGGCGAGATAAATGAGGTGTCGCCGTGAAGAAGTTGCGAGGCAAAATCCAGGAAACCAAGGTCCGCCAGGGGATCGGTGGCGGGGTAGGGAACGTGCGCAAAGGCCTGGGCCGCGTTGCCTGCGGTGAAGGTTGCGACCGAGGCAATCGCGAGGACCGCCGCGGCCTTGGCGATGGGCGACGAGCGGTGCGCATCTTCGCGGGCCGTGCTGGCATCTTTGCTTACAACGGAGCGGGCGAGGGCTTGCACACGCTGAAGGCGATCGCGCGAAACCAAGGCAAAAAATGGCGCACCCTCCCGGCGTTGAACCGACGCTGCGAGCTCTTTGGCGAGGGCTGTGGCACCGGGGCCGGCCATGCGCTCAAGCCGCTGCGAATCGCTTCGATCCCCTGACAAAATCCACTCCGCGAGCGTTTCTCGGGGAATCGGCGTGGAGGCGGGAAGGGCTGCCGCGACCTGCACAATGGCGTCCTGGAGGACCGGGTGCGCGACCTGCGCCAAAGCGGGGCGCACGGGCGTTTGCGTGTCCAACGTTTTGAGCGTCTCGACGGCCTCGTCGATGCCCTCGCCGTGCACCGCAGCAGCAAGAAAAACGGGGCACCCGAGAGCCTCCGCGAGCTTCGCCACGTCGATGCGCAGACCTCGGGCGCGCGCTTCGTCGGCCATGTTGAGAGCGAGGGCGCGCGGGCGATCCAAGGCCGCGAGTTGAGCGGCGAACAGAAGGGTGCGAACGAGGCTTTTTGCGTCTCCAACCTGAAGAAGCGGGGCCATCGGCTCGTCGAGGATGACGTCGCGGGTGACCGCCTCGTCTTCGCTCATAGGCACCAGATTGTGCGTGCCGGGGGTGTCGATGACGGCGCGCGAAGCGAGGGCATGGGCGATGCCGCGAGAGAGTTCGACCGTCGTGCCCGGGTAGTTCGATACGGCGACGTAGGTTCCCGTGAGCGCCCCAAAAAATACGCTCTTCCCGACGTTTGGAAGACCCACCAGAAGTATTGGGGCCACGGGCGATGTTGGGTGCATCTTACACGTATCTCGTCGCGCGCGCGGCAGCTACCCGTGGCGCTGCGGGCGCAAGGAGGGCCGGCGACGGGGTGAAAGGGCGCATGGGGAGCCGACTAACGCGCGGCGAGAGACGAGGGAAGCGCGCGATGAAAAATTGCCGGACTCTTGGTTAGATGGCGCTCGGAAGGCGGTCACAACCCGCTCAGAACCCGCTCAGAACCCGCCCACATGGCGTCGAGAAAATGCGCGAGCTCACTGTATTTACACGAGAAGTCGGCCTTCGTGGACCTCTTCGTCGCGCCAGAAGAACATGGACCCGAAGGAATCGGAGAGGACGCGAAACTCCACCTGGTCGATGATCACGCGCACGCCGACAAAGCAGTTTTGGCGAAAGACGACACGGCCCGGGCCTTTGTTCCGCGCCGTGAGCTCGCGCTCGAGAAAGCGAATGTGCCGGCGCACCGAATTCATGCGCTGGTGGTGCATCACGAGATCGCTCATTTGTTTGCGCGCGACCTCGGCTGGGCTCAGCACTTTGTCGGCGTTGCGGTTCGGCCCGGGCGGATGGCCCGCGACCGGTGGTGGTCGCAACGACTGAGGCTGGCCACCCTTGGAAATCTTGAGCACGCCGATAGATGGCCGCAGCGCACCACTGGCTGCGGGCGGGGCGATGGAGCCCGGGGGCGGGCGCATGCTTGGTGGGGGCGGCGGACGGCCGCTGGGGGGGCTGCCAAGCGCGCCTGGACGGGTGCTTTGGGGGCCGCCGGGGGCCATTGTTCGCGCCGCCGGCGGGGCGGCCGAAAGGCGCGACGACGAAAGTGGACCGGGGGCACCGGACAGCGCCGATCGCGGGGGCAACGAAGGTGCCCGCGGGGCCGCGGGAATGGCGGCTTTCATGCGGGCCACGCTGCTCGCCGCCGGCGGAAGCGACGGCCGCGGCAGCAGCGCATTTGGACGCGTGGTGGACGACGGCGGCGGGGCGGAGAATCGGCGCGACGGGTACTCGACGGACTCGGGCGCAGGTGCCCAGCCCTCGTACGCGAGTTCGCCCAAGGGACCGGGCGGGATGCTCGGCGGCGGCTCGCTCGGCGGAGGGAAGTTGTCTTGGACCTCTTCACCGGCTTCGAGGCGCTCAAGGGTTTCGCGAAGGTGTTGGAGGAAGACCTCACTTATCGTGTGATCGATCTCGACGGTGGTCGCGGCGGCTCCGGTCGAGCCTGCGACGGTCGCTTCGATACCCATGGCGGACCGAATGTGCCCGCCGATGAGTGTGCCGCCGATTGCCACTTTGTCCAAGGAATCAACGTGACTTTGGATGCAGTTGCGTTGAACGACGACCTTGCCCTTGGCCTTGATGTAGCAATCGGGATCGACGAAACGGACGACGACATCTCCTGCGGCCTCGCCCTTCGCGTGGGCCCTCATTCCGCCGCGGACGATCAGGTTTCGGCCAGCAAAAAGACTGCCACCCTCCACATTTCCGTGCACGTCGATGTCGCCGGTGGCTTCCACGACGAAACCGTACATAACGTCGCCGTCTACGCGCACGTTTCCGATGTGAGAAATGTTTCCCGTGACGAGGTTGACGTCTTTCACGACATACGTATCGAGCACCGATACTCGGCCATCGCGTTCGACAATGGGCGTGCCCGAAACGCGGGCGACGACCGACAGGTTGTCGGTGCCAAACTTCGTGTTGCGGCCGGGGTTGAAGGGCAGATCTTTGCCGTGCGGTGCCGCCACTGGCGTGCCGAAAACCGTGTGGCCCGGGGTTCCAGCCATCGCGGGAAGTTTGGTCGCGAGGACGTCTCCGGGCTGCACGTTGGGCAAAACCCTACCCAAGCGGAAGTCGAACGGGTTCCCGTCGATGAGCGCTTGAACGTCCGCTTCGGCCTCGGCTTCTTCCGCGGGTGCCGCAGCCGACGCTTGGGTTTCAAACAAAAACTCAATCGAAGCATCGCGGCCGGCCACCGCGGCGCGCCCGCGGGCAACCAACGTGGGCTTCTCGAAGTCGTTCAACCGGGCCACTTCGGTGACGAGGCTGCTGTCGATGCCGGACACAACGTTGTAATAGGCAAGCGCCCGGAAAACATCGCGGACGTCGACGGGGTTCTCGGGAAAGGGCTGGACGTAAGCCTCGAGGCCGTCTTCGGTCACCGCGACGTCGAGCTTCGGTGGGCGGTCCGCGATGCGGCTAGGCGGAGTGCTTTCCATGGAATCGACGCTACGTTACGTAATGTTAACCCGCGAGCTTACGCCAAGAATCGCTCGTTGTCCCCGGCAAAATGCCCGCGGCAGTATTACTGTGCATGTGTTTCGTACTCGAGCGGGCCACGTTGCGGCTTACTTGCCAAGCTTGGGCGCTGACGCCGCGGCCGGGGCGAGCAGCGCCTCCACAATTCCGGTTTCGCCAACGAAAAAGGCCCTTCCGCCCATGTCTGCGTCGATTGCGCGGCTGTCGTGGGCGATGATGATGGTCACCCCAGGGCGAACCGAATTTTTCGCCACGACGCGGCCGTGGGCCGTGGACGGCGCCGCGAGCTCACGCTCTGCGTGGGAGAGAAGGTGCTCGCGCTCGCGGCGCTCAATCGCGAGGGTGACCTTCGAGCGCACAATGCTTTTTGCGTCGGTGGGAACGCGCGCAGCCGCAAGACCTGCGGGCTTGCCGATGGGAATGCGCGTCGAGCTGATTCGCTGCGGAACGCGCGTGGGACTGCTGCCATTCAACGGGCCACGGAGCCCGCCGTGGAGCGTGGTTGGAGACGGCAACCGCGTCGGCAGCTGTGTAGGCGCCGGCGTGGGCGCGGCCCCTGGTGCCTGCAGCTGTGTAGGCGCCTGCGTGGGCGCGTGCAGCGGCATTCGCTTGGTGGAAGCCCGGTAAACACCGCTTGGTGCGCGGGACGACTGGGACGACGCGGGGTCTGCCTCGACAACGCGCGGCAACCCGAGCTCTTCGCGAAGCGCATCGACGCGCAAGGCCCCAACGGGACGCTCGACGCTGACGACCGTTTGGGAACCATGGGGGCACCCGAGAATGCCCACCTCGATCAGGTTCCACGAGACGGCGCGGCCCGCGACCAACTGGCCTCCGACAACCACGCTCTCGTCGCCGATAAGCTCGGATTGGATGGAATTTTGCGTGATGCGGACCGATCCGCGCGATTCTACTTGACTTTCAGAATCAACGAAGCGGGCGTCGATGTCTCCCGCAGCGCGCACGAGCGAATGGCGCCGCACGCCGCCGCCGATGCTGACGGACCCGCCCGCGCGCACCTGCGCCTGCTCGAGACCTCCCTTGATGTGCACGTCGCCGGTGGCCTCGACGGAGAAGCCCTGCATCACGTCGCCGTCGACGATGACGGAGCCGTCGAAGTGAATGTTTCCGCTCTTGAAGTCGACCTGTTTAACCGTGACGGTCTGGTTGACGACGATGCGCCCATTGGCCTCGCGCATGGGAACGCCATCGATCGCCGCGGTGATGACGAGGCCATCGCTCGACAACACGGCGTTCGTGCCCGCTGCAAGTTTTACCTCTTTGCCTTTTGCGGCCAGAAGGGCGGTGCCGTAAGCGTCGACGCCATCAACCGCTGTTGGCCCCGGATTTTTTCGAACAAGAACATCCCCGGTGAGGCACTTTTCGAGCACGCGGGACTCGCGATGATCCATCGCGAATTCCTCGCGAGGGGCACCGTCCGTGCCCGCCGTGGTTGCCGCGGCCGCCGCCTCCCGAGGTGCCAAGCTCTGGCACACGTAGACAACGACCGCGTCCTTGCCGGCCGTAGGACGGCGGCCCTGGACCACGCGCACGGGCGTATTGACAGGGCGGTCGTCGAGAAACAGGGAAATGCCGTCTTCGTCAAGGGGCCCTAGAAACCCCGCCCCCTGGATGATGGCCACGAGCGCATTGCGGTCTCCCGCAAAAGTCACCACAGAAACCACAAAGCCCTCGATCATGTCGTCGCTCGGGACGACACGCGTATCTGCCGGGGGCAAGGGGATCGATTCGGCTGCCTTCATAGTTAGACCGTAGTGTCAAGTGTAATCCATCCACGAAATCTGTCCAGTCCCGGCGGGCTAACGGAACGAGGGTACGAGAAATGAGTTTACACAAATGCGAATGAAGCACGCTGGACGCTGGGCTCGTGTTTCTGCAGGTGCCGCCCACCCTTTTTTCTCGACTCCCAGCCCTTCGCCATCGGTAGACCCCAAAAAAAGAACCTTACCCTTTCGAGTAAAGTTCACCCCCACTCCCTCGCACGCGTTCGCTCCGCATCTCCGTCCGAGCGCAAGTATCTCCCGGTCGCGTTCATGGCGCAAGTTTTTCTCGTTAATTGGTTCCGTTTCGGGGAAAAAAACCCGGATTGGCCGTGCGCCCCCGACGAGTGGCCCGCGGAACGAGAAAAATGGCGCCACCGGTGCATGCATACTGCAAACGTTTACCCGATGAGTTCGGTTCCGATGCCGCTGTCGGTGAAGATCTCGAGAAGGACGGCATGCTCCACGCGTCCATCGATGACGTGGGCCTTCTTGACGCCGTTTGCGATGGCGTCGAGGGCGCATTGCACCTTCGGAATCATGCCGCCGTCGAGAATTCCCGCCGCGCGAAGTTCTGCCACGCGCGCCGCGGTGAGCGAGGGAATCAGGCGCTTTTCGCCGTCTTTTACGCCCTCAACATCGGTCATCAAGACGAGCTTTTCAGCCCCCAGCGCCGCGGCTACGTGACCTGCGACCGTGTCGGCATTCACGTTGAGGGCGTCTCCGTTTTCGTCGACCGCGATGGGCGCAATGACGGGAACAAAGCCCGCGTTGACAATCTTGCTGAGCACGTCCGCATCGACGGCCACGATGCTGCCCACGCGGCCCGGATCGACCTCGGTGCCCTTCTTGGTGAGCATGCGTTCGATGCGCTTTCCGCGCAGAAAATTGGCGTCTTTGCCCGTCAGGCCAATCGCTTTTCCGCCGTGTTTGGAGATGAGCGAAACAATTTCTTGGTTTAGCTTTCCGCCGAGCACCATTTCAACGACCTCCATCGTTCGGTCGTCCGTGACACGAAGTCCGTCGATTCGCTCGCTAACGATGCCCATTGCGGCGAGCATGGCGTCGATCTGCGGCCCGCCGCCGTGAACCACGACGGGGTTTATTCCGACGTATTTCAGGAGCGCTATGTCTTGCGCAAAGCTCGCGCGGAGCGACGCATCGATCATGGCGTGGCCGCCGTATTTGATGACGAATGTTTGCCCGTGAAAACGGCGAATGTAAGGCAGGGCCTCTTGAAGGACGTTCGCTTTTTCGATGAGTTCACGCATGATGCGAGGCCGTACCGCGAGCCAGCACGCATGAAAACGACGAAGCGACGAGGAGACGCACGATGAGCGAAGTGAACACCAAAACGTGGAGCAGTGTGGCCCTCGAAAAACGTGGCGCCGTCGCCGTCGTTACCCTCCTCGGGCCGGGCCGCGGAAATGCCCTCGGCCCCGAATTTTGGAACGAAATGCCGGAAGTGATGGCCGCTGCCGACGCCGATCGGAGCGTGCGCGCGTGCGTTCTTCGCGGCTCGGGCAAGTGCTTCAGCGTGGGCCTCGATCTTGTGCGCACCATGGGCGAACTCGCCCCCATGCTCACGGGCCCGCAACTCGCCGATTCACGCCGCGATCTCCTCGCCCTCATCGGCCGTTACCAACGCGCGACGAACGCTGTCGCCGCATCGCGCGTGCCCGTTGTGGCTGCCGTGCACTCGTATTGCCTCGGGGGCGGGCTCGATCTCATTGCCGCCGCAGACGTGCGCGTGGCGTCGACCGACGCGGTTTTCAGCATCCGCGAAGTGCGCATCGCGATCGTCGCCGATGTAGGATCTTTGCAGCGTTTGCCCGCGGTCGTTGGCGAGGGGCGCGTGCGTGAATGGGCGCTCACCGGCCGCGATTTTGATGCGGCAGAAGCCCTGCGCACCGGGCTCGTCACCTCCGTGCACGAGGGCGGGGCGGATGGCGTTTTCGCCGCGGCACTCACCATGGCCGAGCGCCTCGCGAACAACTCGCCCGTCGCGGTGGAAGGCATAAAATCGGTGATGAACGAAGCCCGCGCAAGCCGCGAACGCGAGGATCTGCGGCACGTTGCCCTGTGGAATACCGCGTTTTTGTCGTCCGGGGATCTGCACGAAGCGTTTGCGGCGTTCGCGGAAAAACGCGAAGCCCTGTTTAAGTAATGGCTAAGTAATGGCTAAGTAATGGCCACGTAATGGCTAAGTGATGGCTAAGTAATGGCCACGTAATGGCTAAGTGATGCGCAGGGACATACAAGTATTACTAGATACTTGTAGTGCATGAGGTGCCTTTGGCGACACCCATTTTACGCGCCGAGGGCCGGCCGCGAAAAGCCGAAAAATCGTGCGACCGACCGCGCCGCTCGCCGGTACCACGCCATGCGAAAGCCTCCCGCCACGCTGAGCGAGCGCCTCGGTTCGAGGGGATGGGGTTCGGCCTCGAGGGCCTCTCGAAGCCACGAGGCGACCAGCGCCGGGGCCTCGCGGTGGGGCACGTGGCCAACTCCTGGTAGAATACATATATTCGCGTTGTAGACGACGCGTTCGACTTCGCGCAGATGCGAGGCGGGAATGACCGGGTCGCTCGCCCCAAAGAGAATCGAAAGGCTCGGCGCGGGCGAAGGCATTTCGTCGAGTCTTTGGCCGAGCGTGGGCGAGAGACCGCGCATCGTGATGTGCGAACGAAGCATGCCGAGCCACGCCTCCATGGTGCCCGGCGCGGCGTTCGTCCACGCCAAAGCCCGCGCCTCGTCGCGCGAGTAACAGGCGAACGGCGAGGTCGCGATGAGACGGGTGACCGGGCCCGCGAAAGGCTGCAGGAGCGCGCCGGGGATTGGAATCGACGCGGCCAGGCGCAAGTGCATCGGGATCGCGGAAGACAGCCCCGCCGGTGCCAGCAGCGCAAGGCGCGTGAGTCGCCCGCCGAGGAGCGGCGTCAGCGCAAGGGAAACCGCGCCGCCCAGCGAATGGGCTACGAGATCGAACGAGTCGAGCCCGAGCAAGTCGAAGCCATCGAGGAGTCTGCGGGCCATGCTGTCGGCGTCGAACGGGCCCTGCCGCGTCGACAACCCGTGCCCCGGAAGGTCCACCAAAATGATCCGTCGATTTTGCGGAAGCAACGGCAAAAGCCGCGACCACGTGCCCATGTGGTCTGCCAAGCCGTGCAGCAGCACGAGCGGCCGGCCCTCGCCAAAACACTCGACGTGCAAGTGACCGCCACGGACCGGAACGAGGGAACGCTGCCTAGAATTCAGGGACATAGACCCCATGTATCACGTTGTGACTCGCGTGTCACGGCCTGTCGCAAAAAAACCGCGCGTTCTGTTTTTTTGCCCGTAATGGACTCGAAACGCTGTTTTTACTGCGTCTTTACTGCGCCGTGGGTTGGGCCGAGCGCGACGGACGCAACCCTTGCTGAACGCCCGAACCGCGCTTGTGCGTGCCTTGGGGCCGCGCGTCGTCGAACGTCATGGATGGCTCGCCGACGGCCACCTGCGAGGCCCACGAGGGCGCCGAGGACGCGAGACTCACGTTTTGGGGCGACTCGGCCGCCTGTGGCGCGCAGCCCACGCTGCCGGCCGTGGCGAGAGCGCACAAGGCGAAGGACGCCAATCGGCCGGAAGTGGCCAAAGCGGCTAGCGGGCTGCGGAAAAGCGAATGTTGGGTCATTTTTGAAGGGCCTTTTTTGCGGCTGCACGGCTGCGCGCCCCTGCGAATGGGCTAGGGAGAGGTAAGGAACTCCCACGCATGTGGTGCATGTAGTATGCCAATGACGGTGACGCAAGGAACATCCGTCGTTGCGGTAATCTGCGGCCATTTTCCCTCGGTTTAAAGCGCGGCGAACGGGTCGCGGTAGACCGGCGCGGCGGCGCACGGGGCACGCGCCTGGGTCTTCGGTTATCCACGCGATGGACCGCGCGAAATCCATGCGCGAAACGCTTTCGGCGACCCAGTGGAGCTGGGATCTGCGCTCGAAGGTCAAAAAAATCGGACGATGCGGCGCTACCATGCGCTTCGCGCTTGAATTTCGTAACAGTTTCGGGTTCATAAAGCGCGACTCGCCGCACTGCGAAACGAAACAAAATGCTGGAACTCCTTCCCCAGACCCTATCCATCGCCGCCGTTGCCGTCGGGGCTCTCGCCCTGGTCGCGGCCATCGCCCTCTATTTCCGCGTCGCTGCCATGCCCGAAGGCAACGAAACCATGGCCCGCATCGCGCGGCATATTCGCGAGGGGTCAATGGCCTTTCTCGCGGCAGAATACAAGGTGCTAGCGATCTACGCGGTCCTGGTTTTCGCCGCTCTTGCGGCCACTCTTGGGGTCAAGGCCGGGGTGAGTTTTCTCGCCGGCGCGGCCCTCTCGCTGCTCGCGGGTTTTTTCGGCATGAAGAGCGCCACGAACGCCAACGTGCGCACCGCGGAAGCGGCCCGGGCACACGGCAAGGCAGAGGCGCTGCTCACCGCCCTTGACGGCGGCGCGGTCATGGGGCTCTGCGTCGCAGGCCTCGGTCTCGTGGGTATTGGCGGGCTGTATGGCCTGTTTGCCACCGCGCCCGCGCACGACCTCGGCACGCTGCTTCACTCGTTTGCCGTCGGAGCCAGCTCCATCGCGCTGTTTGCGCGCATCGGCGGCGGCATTTACACGAAGGCCGCCGATGTCGGCGCCGATATCGTTGGCAAAGTCGAGGCGAATATTCCCGAAGACGACCCGCGCAATCCTGGCGTTATTGCTGACAACGTCGGCGACAACGTGGGCGACATCGCGGGCATGGGCGCCGATATTTACGAGTCGTTCATCGCCGCAGTCGTGGCCACCATGGCCCTCGGATTGACCCTTCCTGCAACGGAGCTTCGCCGTCTTGTGGCGGGCGAAATGCCTGACGAACAACTGCGCACGTTGTCGGTGTGCCTGCCGATTCTCCTGTCCACAGTTGGTCTCGCGGTCAGCATGCTTGGCATTTTCGTCACGCGTTTGCTGAAGAACATGCCCCCCGCGACGGTGCTTCGTCTGGCCCTCATTCTTCCGCCATTTCTCGTGGCGGGCGCATCCGCCGTGTTGCTTCCGAAGTACGGCATTTCTCAGGGTGCCATCATCACGCTCGCCGCCGGCGCATTCGGCGGGGCCGCGATTGGCCTCATCACCGATTATTACACGTCGATGGGCCCGGTCACCCAGATCGCGCAAGCCTCCCTCACGGGCGCCGGAACGAACGTCATTCGCGGCCTCGCGGTGGGCCTTGAATCGGCGATTCTCCCGATTTTGACCCTCGTGATTGTCGGCGCCGTGTCGAACCACTACCTCGGCCTATACGGTATCGCGATTGCGGCTGTGGGCATGCTTTCCGGTACGGCCATTGTCATGACCGTCGACGCCTACGGGCCCGTGGCCGACAACGGCGGCGGCATCACCGAGATGGCGGGTCTTGGCAAAGAAGTGCGCGACATCACCGACGAGCTCGACTCCGTTGGAAACACGACGGCGGCCGTCGGAAAAGGCTTCGCCATCGGCTCGGCAGTCCTCACGGTTATCGCGCTTTTTGCTGCATTTAACCAGGAAGCCGGCATCACGACCATCAGCCTCACCGACGCCGATGTGCTCATGGGTCTCATGCTCGGTGCCACCATTCCGTGCTTCGTCGCCGCGAGCACCATGACCGCCGTCGGCCGCGCCGCCGGTGCCATCGTCGAAGAAATTCGCCGCCAATTCCGCGAAATTCCGGGTCTACTCGAAGGCAGGCCTGGCGTTGAACCGCAGCCGGCCGCCATCGTGGCCCTCGCAACGAATGCCGCACTGAAAGAGATGCTGCTGCCCGGTGCCGTCGCGATTCTTTCGCCGGTCGTCATCGGATTTGTCTTCGGCGCGAAGATGCTCGCGGGCGCTCTCGCCGGTGCGCTCGTCGTCGGTGCCACCCTGTCGCTCATCATGGCGAACGGCGGCGGCGCCTGGGATAACGCGAAGAAATTCATCGAAAAGGGCGGACTGCCCGGCCACAAGAAGGGCTCCGATGCGCACAAAGCCGCGGTCGTTGGCGACACGGTTGGAGACCCCTTCAAAGACACGAGCGGCCCTGGCGTCGCGATTCTCATCAAGGTCATGGGCGTCGTAAGTCTCCTCATCGCGCCGCTGCTTCGCGGTCACTGACTCTGCGAATCCACTGACGAAAACGCCTCCAGCCCCTGGGGGCGTTTTTTTGTTGACCCCACGACATTTTTGCGCATCCGCGCGGGAGCCCGTGCATTTGGTGGAGCGACGCGCTAGCGGGGACGGCCTCATGTGGGAAATCAGCACCGAAACTTGCGTTGCCGCCGCCCATCAACTGCGGTTTGCTCCCGGCGAAGGCGAGCGCCTCCACGGCCACAACTGGCGCATCAAGGTGACCGTTGAGGCGAGAGAGCTGGCACCGTCAGGCTGGGTCGTCGATTTCAACGAACTGGCGGCCCATCTGCGCGCCTTCGTTGAGCCATGGGAACACGTATTTCTCAACGAAATCAAGCCCTTCGACGACCTGAACCCCACCGCTGAAAACCTCGCGATGGTCGTGGCCGAAGGCCTTGGAAAAATCGTCGACGATGGCCGCGTTCGCGTCAAGCGCTGCGACGTGTGGGAAAACGACGTCTGCTGCGCGTCGTACTTTACCTGAGGCCAAACCGCCGGCGCTCAAACCAGTGAAGGCCCGCGGCCAGCGTGGCGAGCAAGCCAAGGAGCCAGCTTGGGGCCCAAGGTTTGTCGTGGCGCGAGCGTAACGCCAGGGTTTCGCGGGGCAAAATGCGCGCGTCGATGGTGCTCGCGTGGCTGAAAAACGTGCCCCCCGACGCCTCTGAAATGGCCCGAAGAACGTCGTGATCGGGCCGCACATCGACCCACTCGTCGCCGCCATTTTCGCAAACGAAACGGCCTTGGGCCGTGACCACCTCGCCTTGGCGAAGGACGATCGCGTGCACCCCGCTGGCAAACGGCGCAAGCTCCAAATGATCGGGCTGAGCGCGAAAAGGCACGACTTTATTGGGGGCACCGCGCACGATTTCTTGCGCGCCATCTGCGCCATCGGGAGGACGGGCCACGCGGAGGGTCTGCCCCGAGACGCATTCGTGGACGAGCGCCAACGGCGAGGGATCGAACCGCGGATCGTGAAGCGTCCACCCGATGAGCGCATCCCACAGCGCGTCGTAACCGCCGCCCGCGCCGGCCGCCGCCTCGGCGGAAAAGCCCAATCGCCAGGTTCCATCGGTTCCTACGGCGACGGTTCGCCCGCCGTGCACGTCTCGCAGCGCCAGAACGGGCATAGGAGAGCCCGTGCGTGTCAAGGCGGACGGATGCTCCCAAAGGACCAAAGAGCCCGGCATGGGGGCTCCCAGAGCGCTGGTTCCTTGCAACGCGATGAGCTTGCCGCCGCCCCGGTTGAAGGCCAGTGACACGGGGTGACGGTCGCCGGCCGCCGCAAAACGCGGCTCGAAGGTGTCCTGGAGCTGCAAACGGGCGGGCTCCAGTTCGGTTGGAAGAACGGCCGCGAGGGAGGTCTTGTCGTAGCCGCCACCTGCAAAGGCGTGAGGGCCGCCGACGAGAACCAATCCGCCGCCGGTTTCCACGTAGCGCGCCAGGCGGCGAAGGTGCCGCGAGAGGCCGTATTCCTCCGCGTCGATGTCTTGGAGGACCACCGCATCGAAGGAAGGCAAGTGCTCTTCGAACAATTCGTCGACGGGAAAGGGGATCAGCGAAAGCTCACTCGCGGGCGCCCGCGGATCGTCGTCTGGGGTGCGGAGAATGAAGAATGAAATCAGATCGATCGAGGAATTTCCCTTGAGAAAACGGCGCAGGGCCCGAACATCGTTGGTCGGCCGTCCGGCCACGTGAAGCATGCGCACGCGTTCGCGACGCACATCGATAAGTGCAGACCGCACGTTGTTCTCGTTCACGGAATCGCCCTCGGGCGGCGTCAAAATTGCTTGCACCGCATGGTGACCTGGCTGCTCGTAGACGAGGGTCAGGTCCACGAAACCGCGGCCCGATGACGCGTCGATGACGGCCTTGTGACTGGGCTGGGCCGTCGTACCGGGTTCCGGCAAATCGTCGATCGTGATGGGCAAAGAATCGCATGCAAGCCCCTGGCACAAGACCTCGATGCGAACTTGGATGGGGCCGTGGGCAAACGCGCTCCCGCGCACAGCAAGCGAGGAAATTGCCGCGTCTGGTGCGCTCTTGCCGAGGGCAATCGTGTGGACGGGCACGCCGTCAAAGGGAAGCTCGGGCCGCCACTGTTCGGGTGATGCGGGCTTGCGCGTCGGGCCCGTTTGTCGCCCATCGCTGACGACGACGACGGCCCGGGGCGGCTCTTCGCGGGCCCTACGCAGGGCGGAAAAGGCGCCTACAAAATCCGTGGACGGCCCCTCGGCGCTGGACTGCGCTCGAGGGTTGACGTTGACGTCAACGTCAACCTCAACGTCAACGTCAACGTCCATGGGCGAACCAAAAAGGCGCGCGGGCTCGGTGGGAACGAGACTGCCGCCTTGCAGGAGGAGCCAACGCACCGGATGCCCCTGCGCGAGGGCGGCGATCTGTTGGGCGGCTGCATTTCGCCTCGAAAATCGGTCGTCGAAGGGCAACCTGAGAGACCTCGAGTCGTCGAGGATGACCGTGATCGGCGCCCTGCCTGCCGCCTCCGCGAGCGACGAGACGCGGGGTCTGAAGATGGCCGCGGCGAGCGCGAATGCTGCAACCATTCCGCTCGCGAGGAGACGAAACCGGCGGGCATGGCGCCGCACCTCGAAGGCAAGAACGACGAGGCCAACGCCGAGGGCGCAGGCCGCCGCGACAACGAGTTCCGGTGGCAGATCGGTCGTGGGCCAGGGCCAGAAGGTCAACGCGGGAAACCTTTGCCTGCGCGCCGGCGCATCAGAAAAGGCGCGTGAACCTGGTCGTCTTTGTACGTGGAACAGAGCGAATACATGGCCAAATTCACGGCGAAACGCACGGCGAGCTCCCTCTCGCTTTCGTCCATGGCCACAGCCCAACGCGATGCGCGTGTTGCCAGCGCCGAAGAGAGATCGTGGGAACAAAAAATGACATCGATGCGATTGCCCCGCGCCATCGCGCGCACCGTCGTCGAGGAGCCTTTCGCGCCAACGATGCGACCAAGCAGGTAGAAAGACCGAAACAGAACGTGGTCGGCCGTCAAATGGATAATACCTGCATCAGGTAATACGGCAGCCAAGCTGTGCTCGACGGACTTGGCGTAAGCGGAGCTGTTGGAGGCGCGGTCGCGGTCGTCAACGACCAGCAATCCGCCTAGGGAAAAGAAGGTTTGCAGTTGCCGCTGGGCCGCTTCGCTCAGGGGGTCGATGGTTCCCGTTCCGCCTGCAAACAGGAAGGGTGAGCCCAGCACCGACGCGCTCGCGGGCTCAATCACGCTCGGCTCGCGGACCACCGCCGCGCTGGTCCGTCGTTCGAGCTCGCGCGAGATGGTGGCCAACACCGAGGCGTCGCAGCCGGCGTCGTCTTGGCGAAGCCGGAGCCCGCGAGGTTCGAAGGCTGT
>CAMCKZ010000082.1 GCA_945875545.1 Polyangium aurulentum
ACGCTGCGGGACTTCGCGAGAGCGAAGCGGCCGGCGGCTCGGGAGAGTGCGGCCTGAGTTTGGGAAAACCGTGTTGAGGCTGAGAAAACGCTCACGGAAACGATGCGCAGAGCGGCCGGAGCTTCAACCAAGGACCGCGATGGCCGCAAATCGACCGAACGCCGGGACGGTTGAAGCAATCACTTGAAGACGCGTGGCGCGGATTCGTGGTTTGAATGTCCTATGCGCCTTGCGCCAGTTCGACAGCGTGCACAACGCTCGGAGCCCTGCGCATACCGATGCGGCGAGGCATTTGCCAGGGCTTCATCCACCACCCGGAGTGCGGCGTACCGCGACGCCCTGAAGGCCGGTGGCGGCATCGCACGCATGAGCCGAGGGCGCGATTGGGACGACAACGCCGTGGCAGAAAGCGTCTTCCGAACGGTGAAGAAAGAAGGCCTCGGCAACCTTACCGCCGACACTCCAGAACACGCGAAAAGGCTGATCTTTTCCTACCTCGACGGCTTGTACGACAGCCAGCGGCCCGGCCGTCGATCGGGTACGTGCCTCCAAATGAGTTCGAAAGGATCAGCAGAGAGGGGTTGCCAAAGATCGACCGGCGCCGGCGCCAAGAATATGCGGCCCATTCCAATACTCAGCATGACTGTAGAACAGCCACAAGCTGTTTCACGTATGCGAGCGGTGTATCCATTGGGAAGGTTGCGCGACAATCCCCGACGACCACCTCGACCTCGCCGCTCCCGCGTGGATCGACGAAGAGCGGCAGAAGCCCCGTGCGCACCGCATGCGCCTCTTGCCGATGCGAATTCCCGCCATTCTTCAGTCGCGAACGCCACCAACGCAGTGTCCCCTCGCGGACTGCCTGCCGCGTGGCAACAGCGCCCGGCGATTCGCCGGCGTCAACCTCGGCCACCAGCTCCGCCCAAACATCCTTCGATTGCTTCGCGTTTCCCATGCCGCAAGCCGACGACATTTTACGAAGAACCGCCACCCTTGGCTATTCGGACGGTTACGTAGCAATCGCCCTTTCGGCCCATGCTCGCGATGCCTCCGCCGGCCTTCACCGCGTCGCGGTACGCCGCACTTGTGTACGTCGAGCCTCGGTCGGTGTGGTGCATGAAACCCTAGCAAATGCCTCGCCGCATCGCACCGCGCAAAACTTCCAAAGACGAGGGCACGAAGCCCGGCAAACGCGCCGCCGTCTGCCAACGCCGAAAGCATGCGGTCGATGCGGTACGCTCGCTCGCCGACGTCTTCGAGAAAGAGCACCGCCCCCGTCATGCGCGGTAACCTCCCCGCGATGGCCGCAAATCGACCGAATGTCGGCACGGTTGCAGCAATCGCTTGAAGACGGGTGGCGCGGATTCGTGGTTTGATTGTCCTATGCGCCACCCACCGTTAAAGGCATACAATCGACTAGAGGGCGCATAATTACTCGGGAATGCAAATCAGGATCGCAATCACTTCGAAAAACGAGAAACCTGCTGTGCTATTTGGCCGGATAGGCCTTTGCGACGCGCCCACACCCACTTAACAGTTGCAGGCGAAAGGAGGCTCTGCACGCCAAAGTGAATTCCGGCATTTGAGAGAGAAGATATAATGCGGACCAGCTTCCACGATGCTACTTTTCGATTGAAGCGGTAGCGCCCGCTGACGCCTAGCGTTTGAATACCGAAAGGCATAGCAAACGCCTGATGCAGGGGTTGAGAGTTTATCATCATATCGCAATCACCGGGCTTTAGATTAATGGGCGCTAGTTCGCAGCTCCCGAAGTTCATCCGCGCGGACACGGCAAGGTCTTCGATCCACACCGTGACATGCGCCAGCCTCGTGTACACAGCCCTCAATGTTTTGCTTTTCCAAAGCGCTGTCCGTTCACCGAAAGCCTTTTGACACGCCTCTAGAGGGACTCCGCTTGTCGACTGAATGGCCAAGGGGTTGGATTGATAATACGTTTTGAAAAATTCTATGTCGTTTTGAGTGGCAAGATCTTTGATCACGATCATGTCGGAGTTGATTTTTAAAACCGCGCAACCACATCCGTGTGATTCAAGATAGGACTTGGCATCCATTACACTATTTACGAAAGCGTTGAGACGTTCGTTGTCGGGTTTGCAAAAATACATAAAGCTTGCAAAGGGCACCGTGACGGAGGCCCCCAGCAGCCCGTGATGTTCGACCAGCTTTTCAAGCACGCACTGGCGCTGACGCTCGAGATCAACTGCATCGTAGTGCCCTTCGAAACCCGCGATGGAGAATTGATTGAAGACAACGTCAAACGGTCCAAACTTCTTTCTGATGATATTGATGTCGCTCGCCGTTAGCTCTGTGTCGTTAATGTTAAGCATAACCGGCTTGCCGTCAATTAACACTCCGAGCGCTGAATCGAGATGCCGGTGCGCATATATGAACAGACTCAAGTGACTGTCGACGATCGTTGGCTCCAAGTGGAGCATTTTACGAAACTTGCTAAAACCCATCTTGGCAAGTGCGTCGAATATTTTATCTGAATTCGTCTCCTGAAATAATATTTCAACTGATTTTGGATCTATCAGCACTGCGATTTTTTTTAATGTCGGTATATGAAAATGATCAGGGTGCTCATGCGAAAGCCAGATATGCGTCAAGCCAGATAAATTTATTTTAGACATGTCGGGCTCGGGTCGCGGCATCCATCCGTCATTAAATGCTGTCCCAAAAAACCATGGATCGCATAATATTTTACTTTTCGTACTTTCAATCATGATACTTGCATGACCAACCAGGCCAACGCGCAAGTCGATTTGATGTTGAATTGTCATGAGCAGTTACTTTCCGCAAATTTCCGGGAGTTACTGTTAAGGCGGGGAAAAAAAGTTAGGCGGGAAAACGTCTCGCGGCTGGCCTGCCTATGTTTTTTCGTGCCGTTCCGTAGTGGGCGCATAGGACAATCAAACCACGAATCCGCGCCACCGGCTAGAAGCGATTGCTTCAACCGTACCGGCATTGGGTCGATTTGCGGCCATCGTGGGCCATGGTCGAAGCGACGACCGCTCTCAGCATCGTTTCCACAAGCGTTTTCCCTGTTTGAATGCCAATTTCCCGAGCTCAGGCCGCACGCCTCCCCGCCCACCGTGTTCGCCCCCCCCCATTGATCCGAAAGGGCATTTCTGCGGCAACGCGGTGGCGGAGAGTGTGCTCCGAACGGTGAACGCGGAAACGCTGGGCGACCTCGTTCCAGAGACTGTCGAACACGCGCAAAGGCTGTTCTTTTCCTATATCGAAGGCGGGTGCACCCGCCGGCGGCTGCACCCGTCGATCGGGTACGTGCCGCCGAATGGGTTCGAAAGGGTCAGGAGAGAGGAGTTGTCAAAGAGCGTGGAATCTGCAAGGTAGCTCGTGTCCCCCCCTGTGGGGCTGGTCCACGTTGCGGCATCCACTGTATTACAAGAACACTGTTGATGTCCTCCGCGGTGTGGCCGAAGCCGAGACTGACGACCGCGAAGGCCTGAGATCGCTGGAGTTGCTGTTCGCGGGGTACCGTTCCGCCCGCGACGGACAGACGGTGCCGTTGCCCCTCCCATACGAAGACTTTGCGTGCCTCCACACCCCAGGCTTTCAAGCATAAACCCCATGACACCCCCCACCATTCACCCCACCGCGATTGTTGACGATGGCGCGCAAATCGGCCCAGGTACCCGCATCTGGCATTGGGTGCATATTTGCGCGGGCGCGAAAATTGGCGAGCGTTGTTCGTTGGGGCAGGGCGTTTTCGTTGGAAATAAAGTCACCATCGGTAACAATGTCAAGATTCAAAACAATGTTTCCGTCTACGACGGCGTCACCCTCGAAGACGATGTATTTTGCGGGCCCAGTATGGTCTTCACGAATGTCTACAATCCCCGATCGGCGATCTCGCGCAAAGATGAGTACCGCGATACCCTGGTAAAACGCGGCGCCACATTGGGTGCAAATTGCACCATCGTTTGCGGTGTAACCGTGGGCGAATACGCGTTTATCGGGGCAGGCGCCGTCATCAACCGCAATGTTAAGGCACACGGGTTGATGGTCGGTGTGCCGTCGAAACAGATAGGCTGGATGAGTCAATCGGGCGAAAGATTGAATTTGCCCGTGAACGGCGAGGCCCAGGCAATTTGTCCACGCACAGGCGAGAAATATTCGCTAAAAGGCGACGAAGTGCACTTGGTAATCGATGCGTGACGCACACGAATCGGACCGTTTATCTCCAGGATTGAGACGGCACGTCCACGGGGCACGCGCGGGCCAGGGTCATCGGCCTACGGCGTGGACGGAAGCCCCTGAATAACGCCACCGCGGACGCTAAACCATGACTCTCCCCATTCAGTTGGTATTTGATACCAATACACTTGTCGATATGCTGCTGGCGCGTGGGCCTAACCACCCATACACCGCTCAGCTGATGGACAAGGTTGCCAGCCGCGAGGTGGAGGGCTGGTATGCGCCCCACAGCGTCACCGCGGTTTACCGTTCGGTGGCTCAAACCCTGGCGACTAACGCGGAAAACCGTGCCGCGTCTGAAGTGCAGGCGCGAAACCTCGTGCAATCCTTGGCAAAGGTGATGAAACCCTTGCCACAAGTTGGCGACGAAATTCTCCAAATCGTAGGTGTTCCAGGCGACGACTACGAGGACGAACTCATTGCGCATCTGGCAGCCGCCTACTTGCCGAACCCCCTGATCGTCACGTGCGGTAAATGGTTTCTAGAGAGTTCAAAAGTGCGTGCAGCCCGCCCGAGGGAAATCGTTGAAAACGGTTTCCCTGCGTGGCTGCCCGCCGGACGTAAGATTGAATTTATTGATATCGCCACCCAGCAGCGCGGGCTGCGTCGGGAGATAGAGCGCAATATCCATCGCGTGCTGGCGCATGGCCAATACATCATGGGGCCGGAAATCAAGCAACTTGAGGAGCGTCTCGCGGCGTATGTTGGTGTAAAACACTGCATTTCCGTCTCGGATGGCACCCATGCGTTGCTCATCGCGATGATGGCCTTGGGTGTCGCGGCGGGCGACGAAGTGATTACTACGCCATTTACCTTTATCGCCACGGGCGAAATGATTGCTTTGCTCGGTGCCGTGCCCGTATTCGTGGATATTGACCCGCGCACGTACAATATCGATCCCGCCAAGATTGAAGCCGCGATTACGTCAAAAACAAAAGCGATTATCCCCGTGTCGCTCTACGGGCAGTGCGCAGATATGGCCGCTATTAATACCATTGCAAACAAACACGGTTTGCCGGTCATTGAAGACGGGGCCCAATCCTTTGGGGCGGTGTCCATAGGCGGCAAGCGATCGTGCGGGCTTTCCACCATCGGTTCTACCAGCTTTTTCCCGAGCAAACCGCTGGGTGCTTACGGCGACGGCGGTGCCCTGTTTACGAGCGACGACGCGCTCGCAAAGCTAATGCGCGAAATTCGCGTTCACGGCCAAGACCGCCGTTACCATCATCCACGAATTGGCATCAATGGCCGGATGGACACCTTGCAAGCGGCGATCGTGCTGGCAAAACTCGAGAGATTCGACGAGGAGGTCCAGCGGCGTGCCGAAGTTGGCGCGCGCTATGGCGATTTGCTTGCGCCCCGGGGAGGAACGCCGGGCAACGGCCCGATCCGCACCCCCCACATCGAGCCGCAGAATACGAGCGTGTACGCGCAATACACCGTGGAGGTCGAGAATCGCGACGCGCTGGCGAAGAGGCTCGGCGACGCGGGAATTCCGACGGCCGTTCACTACCCGGTGCCGCTCCATTTGCAGCCAGCTTTTGCAAAGCTGGGGCACGCCGCGGGGGCTTTTCCCGTCTCAGAGGCGGCAGCCAAACGCGTGATGAGCCTGCCAATGGGCCCGGATTTGACCGAATGCGACCAGGTGCGAATTGTGGAAACCCTCTTGAGTCTGGTCGGCGCGTGAGCCTCGCGGGTGACTCGACTCCCGGCGACGGGGCCGGTGTCCATTGGGTATGCGCGAGGTAAGGGCTCCGGTATGGTTCCGCACTGTAATCGTATTACCAAACGCGATCGCGCAGCCCCTTCGCGCGGCCCCAGCCCCTCCGATCACCCCTCGACGCCGCGGTTCCGAACCGCTACGCACGGGCCCCATGCGGGCCATGAGTCAGTCCTTCTGCGACGCCCCTTTCGCGCCAACTTTCGCGCCAACTTTCGCGCGCTTGGCAACCGCTGCCCTCGGATCGGTGTGCGCCTTCTCGGCCCTCGGCTGCGAGCATTTTGACCGCTTTTCTACAGGGGCCGGCAGCTTGGAAGGCTCGATCGAGGCCTCCGCCATCGTGCGCGCGGGCTTTCCGGAGGGCACCAGACTTTGCCTCACCCTCGACACGAACAAATTGCAGACGGAACCGGGGACGATCTCCACGAGCGACGGCCTCTTTGCCCGCACGGCCCTTCGTCCCATTCCTGCCCTCGCCTCCGACCACCTCTCGAACCTTAGTTTCGCGAACGGGCAATTGCGCAACCTCGTCTTCGCCGCGCGCGCCAACGAAGCCGAGGCCCGTGACGCCCTCGCCATCGTCTCGCTCCTCGACGACGGGCGCGTGGAAGTGCGACTGATTACCGGCGCCCCGGGTGCGCCAAGTGCGCCAAGCGCGACGGGCGCGACGGGCGCGACGGGTGTGGCTGGAGCCCAGTCTTTTTACGGGGTATTCGCACTCCACAGGCAACAAACGTCGTGCTCGTTTTAGGCATCGAAGCCAGCTGCGACGAAACCGCGTCCGCGGTCGTGCGCGACGACGGATGTGTTATGTCAGACGTCATACATACACAAACAAGCCTTCACGCACCCCACGGCGGCGTGGTGCCTGAAGTGGCCTCGCGGGACCACGTGCGTCACGTGTCGCGGGTCGTCGAGCGCGCGCTTGCGGAGGCTTGCGTGTCACTGAACGACGTTGACGCCATCGCGGTCACCACGCGGCCAGGTCTCTTGGGCGCACTTCTTGTCGGCGTCGAATTTGCGAAGGCTCTCGCGCTCGCCACGGAAAAACCCTTGGTTGGCGTCGATCACCTGCATGGTCACCTTTCCGCGTCGGCCCTTTTTTTGCCCGGCACAAAAGGCCACGCGGCCCCTTCCTTTCCGCACGTGGCCCTCGTCGCAAGCGGCGGTCATACGGCGCTCTACCTCGTTCGCGGTCCGCACGCTTCGCAGGTCGAGGCCCTTGGCGCCACGCGCGACGATGCGGCCGGCGAGTGCTTCGACAAAGTCGCGAAGGCCATTGGCCTTGGGTATCCGGGCGGCCCCGCCATCGACAGGTGGGCCGCAAAAGGAGACGTTTCGCGCTGCCCGCTTACCTTCCCGCGCTGCCGACTCGGGTCCTTCGATTTCAGCTTTTCTGGGCTCAAAACCAGGGTTGCAGCGCATTTGGAGGCGCACGGGCTTCCGCAAAACGAAGACGAACTCGCGAACCTTTGCGCCGGCGTTCAAGCCGCCATCGTGCGCACACTCGTAAGCAAAACCATCGCGGCGGCGGAGGCTTCACGCGTGCCGGCCATTGCCATCGGCGGCGGTGTTGCGGCGAACCGGGCCCTTCGCGCGGAGCTCTTTCGCGAAGCGACGGAGCGCGGTCTGCAATGTTTTCTTCCGGAAAAATTCGCGTGCACCGACAACGGCGCGATGATCGCATGGGCGGGCCTTCAACGCCTGCGCGCGGGCGAGCAAGACGACCTCTCCCTCGATGCCTCGACAACCAGCATTTTACCTAGCGTAACGCGAAAAGGAAGCGGGCGACGGTGAGCACAAATGGGCGCTCCCAGCGCCCCGACTTATCGCTAAATTTTCGCTTCGTTTTTCTTCGTCGACGACTTGTTTGCTGCCAGGCCGAAGCGCGTTAACCACCGGCCTATGCGCGTCCCGGTTTCGCTTTCCTCGTGGCCCTTCGTATGGGCGATGGCAACGATGGCAGCGATGCCCATCGTCGTGAGCGGGTGCCACGCGCCGAAACTCGTCGCCCGCGTTCCCTACGAGCCAGCCCTCGCTTCCAAAGACGATCCCGTCGCCGTCGACTTTCGCAGAAACGCCGCCATGTCGCTTCCCGCCACTCTCCAAAACGACAGCACCCAAGCCCTTCGCGATCTTGGCGAAACACGTGGTTTTCGCCTGGGTATTCCGCATCACATCGCGTTCTCAAGAGACGACAAATTCGCCTACTTTTTGCGCTCCGCCACGGGCCGCGATCCGCTGCAAAGTATCTTTCGCGTGAGTGTCCCCGAGGGCGTCGAAGAACTCGTTCTCGCGCCGAGCGATCTTCTGCGCGGCCCCGAAACCCTTTCCGCCGAAGAGCGCGCCCGGCGCGAGCGCCTTCGCATCGGGGCCTCGGGCTTCACAGGTTTTCAGCTCTCCGCCGATGGCACGCAGCTGGCCGTCGAACTGTCGGGAAAACTCTTCGTCCACGACCTCGCGCACAAAACCACCCGCGAACTCGCAATCGGCACATCTCTGTACGATGCACGCTTTTCTCCTGATGGTCATTTCATGGCTTTTGTCAGGGATTTCAACGTTTACAAGCTTGACCTCGCGTCGGGAATCGTCACGCCTCTCACGAAGGGCGCAACGGAAGACCGCCCCCAGGGGCTCGCCGATTTTGCCGCCCAAGAAGAGTTCGATCGCATCGAAGGTTGGTGGTGGTCACCGTCGTCGGACCGCGTGCTCATCGAAGAGGTCGATCAGCGTGCCGTCGAGCGCTTGGCCATCGTCGATCCGGCCCATCCCGAGCGCGAGCCCGAGCGCCCTTTTTACCCCCGCGCGGGGCACACAAATGCTGAGATCCACCTCGCCATTCACGACGCGCACGGCCGCCTGCCCGCCCGCCCCATTCAGTGGGACAACGCCGCATTTCCGTATTTGTTGAAGGTCGTGTGGACAAAAGAACTCGGGCTCTTGCTCACGGTCATCGACCGCGCCCAGCGCCACTTGGTGCTGCTCCGCGCCGACGAAACTTCGGGCAAGACCTCCACGGTGCTTGAAGAACACGACGCAGCTTGGGTGAACCACGACCCCTCCATTCCTGCCGCGGTACCAGGAACCGCGCATTTTCTCTGGGCTTCCGAGAGCCGCGGCCACTGGCAACTCGAAGTGCGCGACCACGCCGGTGCCCTCGTTCGCCTGCTCTCAAAGGCCGAAGACGGGTACGGCGCGGTGGTGCACGTGAACGCCACGCACGCGGTCATGAGCTCGTCACCAGACCCGATAGACGACGTGCTGCATCGCGTGGCCCTCGACGGCTCGGGCCTGACGCGACTCGGCAACGCCAAAGACAGCGGCGGAGAGCACGGGCAGGTCTCCGGAGTCTTTTCCACGTCGGGCCGCTATTACGTGCAGTTTGCAGCAACTGCTTCTTCCTTTCTCACGCGCCCCACGCTGCGAGGCAGCGACGATAAAGAACTCGCCGCCATCGTGAGCAAGCAGGAAGCGCCAGAAAATGCTCCGAAACCTACCTTTCACGTGGTCGGCAATCCCGGTTTTCGAGCGGCCGTGCTGCGCCCGAAAACTTTCGTCGAAGGGCGCCGGTACCCGGTCATCGATGCGGCCTACGGAGGCCCGCACGCGCAAGTCGTTCAAGGAGGCCTCACGGGCTACGCACGGGCTCAATGGATGGCAGACGCCACAGACTCCGTCGTCGTGGCCATCGACGCCAAGGGCACCCCTTGCCGGGGCCGCAATTGGGAACGTTCCATCGAGGGCGACTTCGGCACCCTCCCCGTTGAGGGCCACATCGAAGCCCTCCGCGCTCTCGCACGAGAACTTCCCGAGCTGAACCTCGACCGCGTCGGCGTCTATGGGTGGTCGTTTGGTGGGTATTTCGCTGCCCGCGCGGTCTTGGCGCATCCCGAGTTTTACAAAGCTGCCGTGGCCGGGGCACCCCCCGTGGACTGGCTCGATTACGACACCGCATACACCGAGAGGTATCTCGGAATACCTAGCGTATCCGTTCCACATCCGTCGTATGTTCGCTCAAGCCTTGTGCCCCTCGCGCTTAAACCTCTCGCGCCCGGCGAGGCGGCTCGGCCTCTTTTGATGCTTCACGGCACCGCCGACGACAACGTGCACTTCAAGAATTCCCTCGTTCTCGCCGACGCCCTTTTGCGCGGCGGGCGCCCCTTCGAGTTTGTGCCGCTCGCGGGAGCGACCCACATGGTGAACGACCCCGCCCTGGCAATTCCCACGTGGTCGCGCATGGCGTCCTTTCTTCGAACCCACCTTTCCTCGGGGCTCACGCCATGAAGACGCTGCGCATTGCTTTCATCGGCGGGGGCAGAATGGCCCTGCGCCAAGCGTCCGCTCTTCTCGCCGCGGGGTTTCCGCAAAAGGGTTTCGTTGCGGTTTACGATCGCGAACTTTCCGTGGCGCGAGCCTTCGCCGATCGCTTTGGGGCCGAGCCCCGGGTGTCGTCCCGCGCGGCACTTCAGGCGGCCACCCACGCGGTGGTCGCAACGAGCGCTGCGGCCCACGCACCCGAGGCTATCGAGGCGCTGACCATGCGTCGCGGCGTCTTCGTCGAGAAGCCCTTGGCGCTCACGTTGCGGGCGGGCGCGGCCCTCACAATCCTTGCAGATCGCCTCAATATTCCCCTTCACGTCGGCCTTTCGGAGCGCTTTCACCCGGTCGTCCAAGCCCTCATCGCGGACCTCGACGGGCAGGCCATCGAATCCTTTCATGCGGTTCGCTGCCTCCCCGCCATGCGCGCACGCGACTGCTCCGTTGGGCTAAATTTGGCCATCCACGACTTCGATTTGGCCCTCGAAATCACGCGCTCCCGCCTCACCGTCGATGCCGCGAGCACCCGGTGCTCCCGCAACCGTTTTCACGCGCAACTTCGAGGGCATCGCGGCGAGACCATCGCTGTCACCGCCGCCGACGGCGTTGAGGCCGCGTCGCGAACGCTGACCGTGAACGCAGGCGAGGCCCGTTACGAAGGAGATTTGCTGGCCGGAACGCTTCATAAGATCATTGGCGGTCAATCCATTTCGATTCCCGTAGCCGATGCCGATGGGCTTGCGTCGCAGGCCGCGGCGCTCCTCGCCGTGTGGACGGGGCAGTCGCTTGTGGGGCCCGCCACCGCCCTTGATGCCTTTCGCGGGCTCGCACTTCTCGCGCGCGCAACGCGGCTTGACGCAACGAAGGGCGCTTTGGCCCCGGGAAACTTGCCCCAATCGCGAACTCTTGGTTGAAACGGGGCGACGGAGTTCAACGACCACCATGGCCGCAAACGGCCCTTCCGAGCCTCGCACTTTCCGACCCGCGTTTCGCACGGGTGAGCGTTTTTCGCGCGACGCGAAAGACCGGCCGCTCATTGTATTTGAGGCAGTGCATAAGTCGTATGCGACGGGTATGCGTGTCTTCCGCGGCGTGGATTTATCCATAGGACGCGGCGAATTTGTGTTCATCACCGGGCCGAGCGGGGCGGGCAAATCCACGATGCTCCGCACGCTGTACGGTGCCGAAGCAATCGATGAAGGCCGCATCACGTTCCTCGGGCGCGACGTCGGAACGGTCTCCAGAAAAGCGCTGCCTTACCTGCGGCGAAACATCGGCGTCGTGTTTCAAGACTTCAAACTCGTGTCCACCTGGACGCTCTTCGAGAACGTCGCCATCGCTCTCGAGGTCGCTGGGTACGCGGCGCGCGTCATCCGAAGCCGCGTGGCCGATGCCCTCGAACGCGTGGGCCTCGTGGGGCGCGGAGATGAGCTTGTGGCGGTGCTTTCAGGCGGCGAAAAGCAGCGTGTTGCGATTGCGCGCGCCATCGTCAACGACCCGGCCCTCGTCCTCGCCGACGAGTCCACGGGCAACCTCGATCCACAACTGGCCGTCGACATTCTCGGGCTGTTCGAAGACCTTCACCGCGCCGGAACAACGGTCCTCTTCGCAACCCACGACCGCTCCCTCTTGGAGGCCAGTCCGCATCGCACGCTCGTCCTCGACGACGGCCGCATCCACGACATCGGCGCGGGCTCCGTCATTCGCGCGAGCCACCCGCTCGAGGTCCCGGTCCGATGAGCTTCGTGCACAGTTCCGCCGTTGCTCGCCTAGGCCGTGGTCTCTTGCGCCAATGGAAATTGCAGCTTTTGGGCATCGTTTCGGTGGTTGTCGTTTTCATATGTTTGGCGAGCGCGTTGCTCTTTGTGGTGAACCTGCAAGCCCTCGGCGACAAGTGGGGGGCCGAAGGTCGCATGACGATCTTTCTCAAAGACGAGGCCAGTGCCGACGACGCACGGGCCGTTCTTGAGGCCCTCCGAGGCTCGCCGGGCGTGACGCGCAGCCGCGAACTCGATGCCGACGAACTTCGCACCTGGCTCCGCGGTGCCGACCGCGCCAAGGAGCTCGAACAGTGGCCCACCGAGTGGCTGCCACGGGCCCTCGAGGTCGAGCTCGCCGGGCCCGAACTCGCGGCGCGCGCCCACCTCCTTCGCCAACATTTGACCAGCATAAACGCTGTCGATCTCGTCGAGGACCATGTGGCCGCAGCGGGCCGAATTGCGAGTCTCGTGCGCGGCGCTGTGGCTGGTGTAAGTATGCTTTCTGTATTGGTATTGGCTGCGGTTGTTGCCATCGTCGGCACCACGGTGCGTCTGACCCTGGAACGGCGCCGCCAGGAGATCGAAATCATGCGTCTCGTCGGCGCCTCCGACGCCTTCATACGCGCGCCGTTTCTGATGGAGGGACTTCTGCAAGGCGCGCTTGGTGCGGGCCTGGGCCTCGCGGTGGTGGCCGCGGGCTTCGGTGCGGTTCGCACGCGGTTCGACGACGCCGTGCTGGCGGTCGTCGGCCAATCGCCTGTATTTCTCCCGAGTTTGTGGGTTTGCGCGCTCGTCCTGACGGGCTCCTTCTTGGGCCTCGGGTGCGCATTTGTTTCGCTGCGTGGCCTCGAGAACCAAGAGGACCGATGAGCCCGCGGGCCCGTGTGCGCGTGCGGTTGGCCCTCGGTCTTGCGTCGTGCCAGCTCTTCACGTTGGCGACCCTCCCCGCCCTCGCTGCGCCGCCGATGGAGACCATCGATGACTCGGGCCTTCTCGCCGCCGTCGAGCCCGTAGCCGCAGCTGAAACGAGCGGCACCACACCCGCGACGCTCAAGATCGCGGCCTGCGTCGAGGCGATTGCGGGGCTCGCAGAGAAGAGAGCCGCGCTGCGCACCGAAGCGGCAACATCAGCGAATTTGCAGCAAATAGAAGATCTACGCGCAAGGCACTTGGCGCGAGAACTTCTCTTGAGCGAACTGCACGGGCACGCGTTGGCGGGGAGTCCCCGGGAACTCGTGCAGAATGCAACCATGCGTTCCGGCCTTCGGCGTGTGGCGGTGCGCACCCTCGCCCTTCGCAAGGCCCACTTGCAGACTGCCGGCGACACGCAAGCGGCTCTCGCTCGCCTCGATGTGGAGGAGGCGACGATCAACGGTCGACGCGCGGTGGCCGAAGCCGAACTGCGTTTGGAGCATGAAGAAGCTCGCCGCCGCCGCACCACATTTCGGCGCATTTTCTCCGGCGCCCGGTCGGAACAAGATGCTGAGTCGCACGTGGAAATTCGCGTGGCCGAGGGCGGCGACCCGGAAGATGAGAGCCCAAAACCGAGGAATTTTGCTCATCTTAAGGGGTATCTGCCCATGCCCGTGCAGCGTCGAACGCGCGTCACGACCAAGGCCGATCCGAACTTCGGCGGCTCGTACCTGGCCATTACGGCCAAGGCCGGGAGCAACGTGCGGGCCGTGGCGCAAGGCACGGTGGTCTTTGCCGATGAACTCGCGCCCTACGGCAAGATGGTGGTCGTCGATCACGGCCAAAGCTACTTCACCGTTTACGGCGGGCTCGACGACATTTCCATCGGCGATGGTGCCCTGCTCACAAGCGGCACCGTGCTCGGGCATGTGGGCGATGGCGTGCCGCTGATTTTTCAAATGCGCGCGGGCTCGCGTACGATTCATGGGCTGTCGTGGTTTGTGCCGCGCCGAAAGATCCTCCGCGACATGCCTCCCCATCCATGAGTTTTCGTCAGCGAATATCCAGCTATTTTAGCAATCCCGTGCTTCTCATGGTGGCCCTCGGCCTGGCGCTCTACCCCTTCGTGAAGGACGAAAAATCGCCTCACGTTTTGAGACTCACGGAGTCTCAGAAGGAGCGATCGCTGCACGCGGAGAGGGGCCGTTCCGACGCGCCAGAAACCGCAGAGCGACGGCGCGCAGCTCTGAGCGATGCCCTCGGCGAAGAGGCCTTGGCGCAGTACGCCCTGAGTCACGAACTTCACCGCGAGGACGACGCGCTTAGAGGCCTGCTCGCCGCCGCCAGTCTGCGGGCGCTGCTCCGCGATTCCGTCGACCGCGCGCCGAGCGACGACGACCTGCGCACCTTCGCTAGTACGAGGCATTTTCCTGTTGAAGATCTCGTTGACGTGCAGATTGCACATATTGGTGGGCGGAGCAAACCGGGCCTCGATGGCGGCACCCACGAGGGCACAGATGCGGGCTCCAGCTCTCCGCCGCCGCAGCTTGATGGCTTCGTGCTGAGCGAGGCCGAACGCGCGCTCGGGGTGTCTCATCTTCCCATGCCGACCGATGAAGCTCTGATCGTGGAAACGACGACGGCAACGGGGCAACGACTTGAACTC
>CAMCKZ010000083.1 GCA_945875545.1 Polyangium aurulentum
AAGTTCGGGAACTCAGGAAATATCCCGACAAAACCGCTGGTCACCTGATGACCATGGGGTACGTGTCTGTGCCCCCGACGGCCACGGTGGCCGATGCGGTGAAGGCCATTCGCGCCCACACCGAGAACGCGAACGAAACGGTCTACGTCGTTTACGTGATTGACCACGCGGAAAAGCTTCGGGGCTTTGTGTCCGTCACGGATCTCCTCCTCGCCGAGGCGTCGACGGCGATCGCCGACATTCAGTCCGACGCTGTTCGCACGGTCCATCCAGAAGAAGACCAGGAACTCGTCGCGCGCCTCATGGCGAAATACGACATGAACGTCGTTCCGGTGGTCAGCGCCGACGGTTCGTTTTTGGGCATCATCACGATCGACGACGTCGTCGACGTCTTGACCGAAGTGCAAGCCGAAGACGTGCAACGCCTCGGCGGCATTGAACCCCTTGATCTTCCGTACTTTCAGACGTCCTTTATTGACTTCATTCGCAAGCGCGGGTTCTGGTTGGCCGTCCTATTTGTCGGGGAATTTTTCACCCAAAGCGCGCTCAGACATTACGATAAAATTACTGAGGCTGTGCACGGTATGCTGCTGTATGTACCGCTCCTCATTAGCGCCGGGGGCAACTCCGGTTCCCAGTCCTCGACCCTCGTCATTCGCGGGCTGGCGGTCGGCGACATTCGCCTCGGCGATTGGTGGCGGGTGTTGGTGCGCGAGCTCTTTATGGGACTCGTGCTCGGCGCGGGCATTGGCGCGATCGCCGTGGCGCGCGTCCTCATGTACCCCGAGAACGACATGCCCTTCGCCATCACCGTGGGTTTGTCGGTCGTAGGAATTGTGACCACGGGCTGCACGGTGGGGGCCATGTTGCCGATTGTGATGAGCCGTGTTGGCGCTGACCCCGCCACGAGTTCCGCGCCCTTCATCGCGAGCCTCGTGGACGTCTTGGGCATCATCGTGTTCGTGCAGATTGCACGCGTCGTGATGGCACCCGCCCTTGCCGCTGCCGGCGTGCGGTAAAGGTGCTATGCAAACGTATATTACTTATGTTCTGCAAGGTTCCGCGCGGCGTTAAGATAAAAACGTATTATGTTAGTGCTATATGAATTGACCTCACCGTGAAAATGGGCTTCCGTCGTGGAATGCTTCGTTTGGCGGTTCTTGGATTTGCAGCCCTGGGGTTCGCCTCGGTGGCAAGCGCAGATGAATCGTTGGCGAGCGTGCCGGTTACCCTGCCGGTCACCCCGCCGATTACCCCGGCCGTCACGCTGGCCGAGGCCATTGCGCAGGCCGTTTTAGAGGCGCCCGCAGCGGTCGACGCACGGCTCGCGCGCGAGGTTCAGGCGGCGCAACTTCCGGCCGCGGCGTTGCCGTCTTTGCAGAATCCGGTGGCTGAATTTGGGATCGAGCGCGGTAGTGCGTACCTCGACGTTTTTACCTACGGGCAACTCATGTTGCGCTTCGAGGTCAGCGGTCAACGCTCGTCGCGCATGCGCGAAGCGGACGAAACCCTTCGCGCTCGTGAGGCGCGCGTCGTCCTCACAAAAGCGGAGATCGCGGGGGCGGTGACGGAGGCCTTTGGTGCCGTTGTCACGGCGCGTGCGCGCATCGTCGAAGTAGAGCGCGGAGTGGCCGCGGCGGAAGAAGAAGAGCGCATTCATCGGGCGCGGCTTTTTGCCGGCGATGCAACGGTCCTCGACGTCGCTTCTGCGGAAGCTGAGCTCGGTCGTTGGCGCCAGTCGAAGCGCACGTTGGAGCTCGGGCTTGTGGGCTCCAACGCGCGATTTTTTCAGCTTTTGGGCGCATCTTCTCGAATCCCCGCCGACCAACTTTTGCCGCCTGACGTGACGGTCAGCGGCGACAAAAAAGTCTTTCCCGTGGCGGCACTTTTTGCGCGCGAGGCGGAGGCCTTCACGGCGGCCGCAGACCGTTCTCGAAGTGAAGCCCGGGGCACTTTTGATGTGGGTCCTCGCTTCACGCGAGGCGACTTCGGGGAGCTGCGAGTCGGGGTTATCGCGTCGATGCCGCTGACGCTCATTCGTCGCAATCAGGCCGAAGTCGCGCGCTCAGAGGCGGAAGCGACGCGTGCGCGAACGATGTCAGGGCTCGCCGAGCGCACCGGGGGGATTCGCACGGTCTCGGCCTTCGAGCGGTGCGCGAGGGCCCGCGAGGCGTTGAAAGAGCTCGACGAATTTGCGGTGCCGGCCGCTGAGCGCGCGGTGCGAGCGGCCCAAGACGCATTTCGCGCCGGCAAGGCCGATTTTTTTAGGGTCTTGCTGGTGCGCCGCGACCTCGTGGCCACGCGCATGCGCCGGCTTGACATCGTCGATCTTGAGTGGGCGGCATACGCCGAGCTTCTCGTACTTGGAGCTGTCGAACCATGAGAACCAGAGTCGCGGGTTTCCTTCTTTTTCTATGCCTCGCGCCGGGCCTTCCCGCGTGCCGAAAGGCTGCCCCGCAGGTTATGGCCCAAGACACCGACGCGGGCCTCACACGGGAACGCATGGTGCGCTTTGACGCCGCTGCCCTCGAGCGCCTGGGGGTTCGTTCGGATCTCGTGGGGTCGTCGAGTGGCACGATCGCCGTGGAGTTTCCGGGCACTCTTGAGTACGCGCCGAACCATTACGTGGAGGTGGGCACGCTCTTCGAGGGGCGCGTCACCGCGGTAAATGTGAGGGTCGGTGATTCGGTTCGCAAGGGGCAAGTCTTGGCGGTCATCGCGGCACCATCCCTCGTGAACGCGCAGGCCGAGGCCATATCGGCGCGCGCCGAAGCCGAGGTGGCTCGCGCGCATTTTAAGCGCGAAAGCGCACTACTTGCGCAGTTGCTCACCACGGCGCGCGAGGCAGAAGTTGCGCGCGAGGGGCTCGTGAGGGCCGAAGCCAATTTCGCTGGCGCATCGGCCAAACTGGCGCTCGTTGGCCTCGCGCCGGGGCAGGGCACAGGCCGCTATGGCATGGCGGACTTGACCTCGCCGATTGCCGGCGTGGTGGTCAAACGCGACGCCGTCGTGGGGGCCCACATCAACTACGACGAGACGCCTTTTGTCGTGGCCGACGGCTCCACGCTCATCGCCGCCTTCGACGTGTTTGAGGGGGATCTGGAACTCGTAAAAGAAAATGCCAACGTGCTTTTGCGCGTCGACGCCTTGCCAGGAAAAATATTTCACGGAGCGGTATCGGCCCTCGATCCCCAGCTCGGCACCGAGACCCGCGCGGTGCGCGCCCGTGTGCGCGTGGCGAACGAGCAGGCCGTGTTGCGCCCCGGGCTTTTCGTCCGCGTGACTGTCGAATCCGTGATTCCGGTGGTCGCCGATCGCCTCCGCGTTCCCGTGGGTGCAGTGCAGCCGATGGGCGGCGATGAAGTGGTGTTTGTCGAGCAAAAACCCGGGGTTTATGAGGTTCGCCCCGTTCTTGTGGGGCACCGCTACGGGCAAATTGTTGAGCTGATGTCAGGGCTAGTGAGGGGAGAGCGAATCGTCACCCACGGCGCCTTCATTTTGCGGTCGGAGCTGAGTCGCCAATGAAGGCGTTTATCGCCTCGGTGGCCCGTAATCGCGGGCCCGCTTTTGTGTTCATCGCCGTGCTTTTGGCGCTTGGTATTTACGCCGCGTCGAGTCTTCCCATCGATGCGGTTCCGGATGTCACCAACATCCAGGTCACCGTTGTCACCCGCGCTCCGTCTCTTTCCGCGACCGAGGTTGAAGCACAAGTCACCCAGCCCGCCGAGCGTGCCATGGCGGGGCTGCAGGGCCTCTCGCAGGTGAGAAGCGTCACCAAGTTTGGCATCGCAGTCGTGACGTTGATCTTCGACGACGGCACCGATGTCGACATCGCGCGCGCGCGCGTTTCCGAGCGTTTGGCGGGACTTCGCACCGTGATTCCGCCCGACGTTGGTGTGCCCGAACTGGCACCGGTCACGACCGCTCTCGGAGAAATTTACCAGCTGGAAGTTGAGGCCACCGATCCGCCTCGATCGCTCGAAGAACTGCGAACCATCGTCGAGTGGCAAATATCGCCGCGTCTCAGAAGGGTTCGCGGAGTCGTCGAAGTTCTCGGATTTGGCGGGTCCATCAAAGAGTACCGCATCACGCTGGATCCGCCGCGGCTTGCTTCCCACGGCATCTCCGTCGAAGAAATTCGTAACGCGATTGAGGGCGACAACTTGGTGGCTGGCGGCGGCTTCATCGAGCGCGATGGCGAGCAGGTCGTTCTTCGTGGCGATGCGCGTTTTCGCGGCATCGAAGACATTGCAGCCACGGTCGTTCGCACGAGTTCCACGGGTGTTCCACTGCGGGTCATGCAGCTCGGGCACGTCGACACGGGGCCAGGGTTGCGGCAAGGCGCGCTGACACGAGATGGCCTCGGTGAAACCGTCGGGGCCAGCGTGTTGATGCTCAAGGGGAAAAACAGCCGAGAGATTGTTCACAACGTTAAGCTCGCCATCGAAGACTTGAGGCCGTCGTTGCCGCAGGGCGTTCGCATAAGGGCCACCTACGACCGCGCCGAGTTCATTGATCGGGTTGTGGTCACGGTCGGAAAAAATTTGTCGGAAGGCGCCCTGGTGGTGGTGCTCTGTCTGCTGCTGACGCTCGGAAGTTTGCGCGCTGGCCTCGTGGTCGCGGGCGCCATTCCGTTTTCGATGCTCTTCGGTTTCATGGGGCTTCGCCTTGTGGGCGAGAGCGGCAACGTCATGTCTTTGGGCGCGGTCGATTTCGGCATCATCATCGAGGGCGCGGTCGTCACCGTCGAACACGCGCTCAGTCACGCGGCGCACATTCCCATAGGCAAAAGACGGCGCGCGATCGTCGATGCCATCGCAGAAGTTTCGCGGCCAGCCCTCTTCGTGGTGATCATCACGCTGCTCGTTTTCGCGCCGCTCGCATCCCTCGAAGATGTGGAGGGCAAGATGTTTCGCCCGGTTGTTTACTCGCTTTGCTTCATGCTCCTCGGTGCCATCGTCTACGCCACGGTGGTCATTCCCGCGGTCAGCGGCGTGCTCGTATCGGCGGTGAGCGAAACCGAGCCGCCACTTTTTCGCCTCATTCGAAGGGCGTATTTGCCCGCGTTGAGATTGGCCCTTGAGCGACCCAAGGCAGTCGTTGTTGGAACGTTTGCCATCACGGCGATGCTGATGGCGTCGGGTGGATCCATCGGCGCCGATTTTCTTCCTCGGGTCTTCGAGGGCAACCTCGCGGTCGACGCTTTGAGGGGGCCGAGCACATCGCTAACCCAGGCGATTTCCTTGGCGAGCGAAACGGAGCGGGCGGCGCTGGAGATTCCGGAAGTGAAACACGTGGTCAACCGAATAGGGCGACCGGAGGGATCGGCGGACCCCGTGGGGCCCGAAGCCAGCGACATCTTCGTGTACCTTCTTCCTCAAGAACGGTGGCGCCCGGGACTCACGCCGGAAGCCCTTGCAAGTGAGCTGTCCGCAAAACTTTCTGCCCGCATTCCGGGCACCGTCAATTCGGTCACCCAGCCGATCGAAATGCGCGTGAACGATTTGGTCGCCGGCGTCAAAAGCGACGTAGCGGTCAAAATTTTTGGCGACGATCTGGAGGCGATGGCCAAGGTTGCCGATCGCATTCGCCAGTTGCTTGGCACGATTCGCGGAGCGAGCGATGTGAAAATGGAGGTGCCATTTGGGCAACCATCCATGAACGTTTCGGTCAATCGTGAGCGGTCCGCGCGCTTGGGCGTTTCGCCGCGCGAGGTCTTGGCGGTACTCGCGATGGCCAAGACCGGCGTCAGCGTCGGATCGGTGCGCGAGGGCGAGCGGGTCTTCGATTTGAAGCTCCGATTCGGCGGCGAAAATATCGACGGCGCCGAAGACTTGGCACGCCTCCCGATCACGACGAAGCGCGGCAAACTTGTGCCCCTCGGCCTTGCTGCGGATGTCCACGAAGAGCCCACGGTTGTCCAAATCGGCCGCGAACAAATGCGCCGCCGAATTGTTGTACAGTGCAACGTTCGCGGGCGCGATCTCGTGGGTTTTGTCGCGGAAGCGCGCGAGGCGGCGGCCGCACTGGGCACCAGCCGCGGGGTCACTGTGGAGTGGGGCGGTCAGTTCGAAAACTTCAACCGCGCGAAGGCGCGCCTGTCGATACTGGGGCCCGTGGCCTTGGTCGTCGTGTCGGTCATGTTGCTCCTCGTCTTTGGTCGCGTGCGGTACACCGCCGTCACCGTCGCGAGTCTCCCGTTTGCGGTCGGCGGGGGCGTCGCAGCCCTCGTGCTCCGGGGCTTGCCCTTCAGCATTCCAGCGGGCGTCGGATTCATCGCGCTCATAGGCATTGCGGTGTGCACGGGCGTCGTTGTCACGACGGCGGTCCTAGGCACGCCTCGGTCGATTCCCGTGAAAGAACGCGTGCAACGGGGCCTCGAACTGTCGCTGCGCGCCCCGATCTCGACGGCCTTGGTTGCGGCCCTCGGTTTCGTGCCGGCGGCCATCGCCACGGGCACCGGCGCGGAGGTTCAACGGCCTCTTGCCACGGTCGTTATCGGAGGGCTGATAAGCTCCACGTTGCTCTCGCTTGTGGCGCTTCCATCGATGCTTCTCGAGGTGTTGAAGCGCGACTCGAAAGAAGCATTTCGTCCTCCGTTTGATTCGCTTGGGGGCTCCCTTGGGTTCGACGGTGCCTTTGCGGACGGTCTCGACACGCCCTTGCCTCCCTACGTGGAAAGCGAGCCGCTCTGACCGACGGCATCGTTGCGACGCTGGAGGCGAGGTTAATTGCTGCGTTCTAGCGTTGCCACGATGGCGTCGGTGGTGACCGCCAGGGGAGAGATGGCGATGGCTTCGTGGGTCTCGCTGACGTGCGACGACAAAACCGGTGACACGATTCGCATCGCGACGTGAATGTCAGGTGCCAGATTTTTGGCTGCAATCGCGACGTGAAGATTGACGGCGTCGGAGTTCGTGACGGCGATGACCGCCGACGCCCGCCCGACGTTGGCGAGTTCGAGAATGCCGTCCGACAGGGCCTCGCCGATGATCACATGATTGCCATCGGCCCTGGCGCCAAGCAGGTGGCGCGCGTTGGGATCGCGTTCGATCATGACGACCCGCATGCCGCGACGACGCAAAAGCGTGGCCACACGGTAGCCAATATTTCCGCCGCCGACGACGATGGCGTGGCTCGTCCAGCGAACGCCGGCGCGGCCCTCCAGCACGTGCATGCGCCGCTCCAAAAGCCATTCGGCGAGGAGTGCAAACACCAACGTGGAGAGCGCTGTGCCGCCAAACATCAGCGCGATGCCAGCGACCTTGGCAAACCAGGGAGCATCGCGAAGCGAAATATCTCCGTAGCCCACCGTCGTGATCGTTGACGACACGAAGTAGAAAGCCGTCAGAAAATCGAGGTGAAGAATGTGTCTAAAAAAGACAGTCGCGGCCACCATGACCGCAAGGGCGACGAGAGCTGTGCGCCAGAGAGGGCGACCGAATCGAATGTTTACCATCGAGCGAATTGCCTGAGATTGCCCGTGCTTGGTGATGGTGCCATGCTCGATCGCGTCGAGGACCGCGCCCACGAACGCAGGTGCTGCGACCTCCGTCATGCTGGTCACCAAGAGCTTTGGAAGCGTTCGCTGAAGGTACGCTGCGAGGGTGGCGTCAAACATGCGCACGACGAGTCGCAGGTCGGGCCGCAGGGCTCGGAGGGTGATGGCCAGGTCAACATTTCCCGTGTCGTCGTCGGCGGCCAGCGCGACGGCTTCCACGTGGGCGAGATCGAGGGCCACGAGGTCCGTGGTCTCCCGCAGAGCGTAACGCTCAACGCGGCTTCCACGCTCGGCCAACCGGCGCTCAATCGCGCGGGCAAGCCTACCATCGCCAAAAACGACAATCCGACGGGGCGGGAGCGTATCCATAAGCGGCAAGGCTATCGGCCCACACGGCCTTCGAACAAGCCTTCATCGGCGGGCGCGCATTTGCCTTTTTTGCCTTTAATGGGCCCTTGTTCGTCGGTGCGTGAACGTAACCCGGGCCTCTGCTACGGGCCGCATCATGGCGACAAGCTACCGTGATGCAGGCGTGGACATGGATGCGGGCGATGAATTGGTGGAGCGCATCAAGCCCCTGGCAAAGCGCACGCGCATACCGGGTGTGCTCGCCGATGTAGGCGGATTTGCTGGACTATTTGCGGTTCCCGGCGACGTCGAAGAGCCTGTGCTCGTGAGCGGCACCGACGGCGTGGGCACCAAACTCAAGATCGCGTTCGCTACGGGACGCCATGACGGCATCGGCGCGGACCTCGTGGGAATGTGCGTCAACGACATCGTGACCTGCGGAGCGCGCCCACTTTTTTTCTTGGACTACTTCGGCACCGGGAAACTCGAATTGGCCGTTGCCGAGGCCGTCATCGGCAGCATCGCCCGCGCGTGCGAGGCCAGCGGATGCGCGCTCTTGGGCGGAGAAACGGCGGAACTTCCAGGCATGTACGCGGCGGGCGAATACGATCTCGCGGGCTTCGCCGTTGGCGTCGTGGCCCGCAAGCGCTTGGTCGACGGCAAGCGCGTGGCGGCCGGCGACACGGTGATCGCCATTGCCTCCTCGGGCCTTCATTCCAACGGGTACTCATTGGCCCGTCACGTGCTGCTCAGGGAGGGCTCTGTGGGCCTCGATGCGGTGCCGGAGGCACTACTCGGGCAAACCGTCGCGGACGCGCTGTTGGCCCCTACAAAGCTCTACGCGAGGGTTGCGCAGGCCTTGGTGGCGAACGTGGACGTACTCGCGATGAGCCACATCACCGGCGGCGGTCTCCCAGGCAATCTTCCGCGCGTTCTCCCGGATGGCTTGGGCGCGCGCCTCGATCCGAATTGGTCAAGGCCTCCGATATTCGAGCTGATCGCGCGTCTTGGCCCGGTGGAGCACGCGGAGATGCTGCGCACGTTCAACATGGGCATCGGATTTGTGGTCGTGGTGTCGCCAAAAGACGCGGAGGCCGCGCTGCGAACTGCTGAAGAAGCGGGGGAAAAAGCGTGGATTGCCGGTGCGATCGAAGCCGTGTCTCCCGAGACCCCTTTCGAGGAGCGCGTGCGCTTCGCCGAGGCGTGACCGTGCGACTGGCGGTGCTCGTTTCGGGCTCGGGAACGAATCTGCAAGCGATTCTCGATGCAGTATGCACGGGTTTATTGCACGCCGAAGTGGGTCTCGTTTTGAGCAACAAGCCCGGGGTCCAGTCTCTCGCGAGGGCGGAGGCCGCGGGCGTTCCAGCGGTGGTTTTATCGCATAGAAGTTTTCCGACCCGCGAAGCCTTCGACGGGGAAATCGTTCGCGAACTTCGCCTTCACCGGATTGATATCGTGGTGCTTGCGGGGTTCATGCGCATTGTGACGCCGGTGCTCCTCGGGGCCTTCCCCAATCGCGTGGTGAACATTCACCCTTCGCTGCTCCCATCCTTTCCGGGGCTTGATGCGCAGGGGCAGGCTTTTCGTGCGGGCGTGGCGGTGACTGGGTGTACTGTGCACCTTGTTGATGGCGGCATGGATAGCGGCGCGATTTTGGCGCAGGCGGTAGTTCCGGTGCTCGCCGACGACGACGAGTCGCGGCTTTCCGCGCGCATTCTTGCGGAGGAACATCGACTCCTTCCGCGCGTTTTGGAATGGTTCGCGGCGGGCCTCGTCAGCGTCCACGAAGATGCGGCGGGCGTCGCGCGCGTGACGGTCAACGGGAGGGCGAGAGTCGCCATTTCTCCTGCATTTCTTCAGGTATTTGACCCGTAGTGTTCGTTCATCATTACGACGCCATTCTGGTCGGAACCGAGCGAGCAACCCGTTGGCTCGCGCTCTCCCTCGTGCGTCGATCGTGGCAAGTATTGCGGGTCGTGTATGGCCCCACGGGTTCAACATTTCGCTTCGGTGACTACCGCTTGCGACGCGGAACCACGGTTCGTAGCAGCGCGGTCGGGATGTGGACGCGAACCGTTCTTGACGATCTCGCGGCAAACTTTCTCCTTCGTCGCTGGCGTCCTTCCCAGGGCACCGCGGCGAGCGTTCTCGGCGACGGTCTCCGCTTTCGCATGCTGCCCCCCGGAGACGAATTGGACCGCGAATTTCTTCGCCAGGACAACGTTCTCGCCGGGTCGCATCGCTTGGCCGATTGGCGGCGCCGCGCCTCCGCCCAATTGGGCCCGGCCCTAGCGATGGCCGCAGATGTGGCGATAAGCGGGTGGTTTCGAAGGCAGCTCCTGACGAGAGCGCTGCGGAGCGAAGAACGGGAGGCCCATAAACTATGTGCAGATTACATGAACATGTGGAGGGACGATGCGCGGATACGCGCGCGCTTCGACGCGTTCGAGGCGGCCTTCGATGCCTCCACCGACGAAGAGTCGCTCCTTCGCCTTGAGTCGCTCGTGCGCATGACGGGGCCTGCCGTGGAGGTGATTGGCGGCGCAGAAACTCTTAACGAATGGGCCGACGAACAACTGCTGCGGGCCCATACGACCGTCGTGCGCGCACAGCGGCCGCCGGGCCTTCTCTCGGGTCACGAGGGGCGCGTAGTTATTGATATTGATGGTGATTTGGTGGGTGGAGATGCCCTGGTGGAGTTCGACGAAAGCCACTTTTCCACGAGTCTTTCGCAGATGGGCGAAGGGCTTTCGGTGCGCGGACCCTCCTGGGTTCCTCGCGTTCACCGGTACGCGGTGTGCCTGGTGTTGAGGGCAGAGGCGTTCACCTCGATGCACGGATTGGCGATGGCGGTGCCCAGCGTCGCGGGCTCGGATCTTGGTGCCTTGTGGTGCGAGCGCTATCAACCGTGCGACGACCCGCGCTTGACGGGCCTCGTCGTCACGACGGACCTCCCCGCGGAGGACCCGCTGCACGCGTCCAGGCTCGGCACGATGCGGGAGCGGATTGTTTCGCGGCTGGAGTCGGTAATTCCGTACTTGGCGCGCCATCTCATCGTTGTCGATTCCGTTTACGATGGCCTCCCGCTCTGGGATTACCGCAGTGGGGCACGCTTGCCGATTCAGCGACTGAGCGCGGGCCTCCCGGCCGTCGAGCCCATGCCCGTGCGATGGCGCATGGGTAACGGGGGCCTGCACAGTTGCGTTCCGTGGTACCGAAGTTTGTTCGCCAAGAGGGGCGGTCATTGGCTCGCGAACGCCCGCTGCGCCTCGCGATTCGATTCAGAAGAACCCTTCGTGATGGCGGCGGTTTTGGGCCGGGCGCTGCTTGGTCGCTACGCGCAGAAGCGTAAAGAACTTGCTCCGTGGCGGTTTCATTAGCTCGCCGCCGCGGCACATTGTTCTGCGCGTCACTGCCGCATTATTGGTGCCAGTAAGCGGCCGGGTCGTCGAGGCGTGAGCGAGGCGGATTTGAGGCCGGCACGCACGCGTAGTCGTCGAAGTTTCGGACGCCGACACTGGCAAGCACGTCTTCGTCGTAGACCGCCGCGCCGTTGGCGATAGGGGCCTCTTGGGTGAGAAGGGCCATGGTGGCATCGACGATAATATCAGGTTTTCTCCACATGGATGGCTCTCCAAGGTGGTTGCCAATAACGGCTTGACTTTCGATCATCGTTACGGGCCAAAGGGCATGCGCTCTCACATTTTCTTCCCCGTGCTCCGCGGCGATTCCTTCGGCGACGAGGGCCATGCCAAACTTTGAGATCATGTAGGCCGTGCGATTTTTGGTGCAGTTTGCAGTGAACGGCGGCCCCATGTTGATGACGTGGCCGCCTCCGCGTCGGAGCATTTGCGGAAGCGCGTAGTGAGCGCAGATAAACGTGGCCCGCGCATTGACGCCCATCACGAGGTCGAATCGCTTGGCCGGCGTTGCAACAATCGGTGCCCAAAAGAGCACTCCCGCGTTGTTGATCAGCATGTCGGTTCCGCCGAGTTCGCGCTCCACTGTCTCGAACAATTCTTGAACGGCCGCGTCGTCGCGCACGTCTACCGCGTGGACAAAAGCTCGACCTCCGCGGGATCGAATCGCCTCTTGGACCTCTCCGAGTGTGCCGGGCAGTCGCGGATTCGGATCCACCGTTTTGGCAGCGAGAACCACCTGGGCTCCCTCTTCGGCAAATCGCATGGCGAGCGCGCGGCCTATGCCTCGTGATGCACCCGTGACCACGATCACCTTGTCTTGCAACTTTCCCATGACGACGCCCCTTTCGATGTAGGCGCGGCCAATGTAGCGTCCCCTGCGTGACTCTTCACGTCTCTGCACCAACTCGACGTCAACAACTCGAACGCCATCTCGCGAGCGCCCTCGGCGGCCACGATCCGATGCCGCTTTTTGAGCTCCTCGCGCGCCACGGCCGACTGCCTGCGGGGCCGATCAACACGGGCCTTCTTGAAGAGTGGGGGGCGATGACGTCCGATGGCGACGACGACCTCGAGAAGTTTCTTCGATCAATGGGCGAGCTCGATGCAGAATCGGCGCAAGGCGCCACGGCTTACGAATTTCTCCCGGTTGCCGCGGTACTGGCGCTCGGAACGCGCGCGGCGCGCCACCCCGACCTCCGCGACAGCCTGTTTCACTGGCTTCATGGCCGCGCCGATGACCTGAGATTTCGCGTGCGCGAGGCCGTGATCGAGTCGCTCACGCGCATCGGCGAGCGGTCTCCGGAAGATCTCCTCCAACGAAGTGCCGCGTGGATGGACGGCTTTTTTCACGCCGCCGCGGTGCTGCGTGCGCTGAGCGACGACCGCGTTTTGGATCGCCTCGACGACACCGCGGCACTTGTAGAACGCATTGAATCGGCGCTGCAGCTTTGCGACGGCGCGAATCGGGCCATGTGCCGGTACCCCGGGTACAAAGAAGTTATCGCCACCCTCGATCGCGTGGCCCCGCGTCTCGCGAAGCGATTTGGCGCTCCGGTGTTGCGTCTTTTTGAGGCGCACGCGGGTTCGGGAAAACCCGAAATCCGCGCGCTTGTGGTCTCGCTCGCGAAGGCCACGAGTAAAGTCGGGCGCCAACGCGACGAGGCGCAGCAGATGAACAAGACCCTTGCCGCTACGGCAAAAAAGCCGCGCGACCCCCGTGCTGCCCAGCGCCCAACGCGCCAAAGAAGCAAGAAGGCGTAATACAACGTATAGGCACGTCAGTCGTCGTGGGGATCGCCGTCGCGGCGGCCGCCGAGCACGCGTCGGCCTTCGGGGCGCGGAAACATGCGCCGATCAAACGCCGCGCGTCGATCGTTCGAACGGCCCTCGCCGGCGAAATCGGCCGGGGCAGTCTCGGTCGTATGTACGGACGGCGGCGTGGGTTTTGACTCGGGCTGCGTCATAATTGAAGTGACGGTCAAGCCTGCACGGTGGGCCAAGTTTTTGCCGCGATCCTGACAATATCCCCGCGCCGTGACAACTTGATGCAACTCTTTACAATTCGGTGACAACGACGCGATGCGTAGCGGCCATGGTGCCCGCATGCTCGCGATCCTTTGCGCCGCCTATTTTACGATTCTCTTTTTTCTCGCCTCTTATGGCGTTCACCGTTCGCACTTGGTGTTGACGTGCCTGCGGTACGCCAAGCGCCTCCGCGAGTGGACGTCCGTTCCCGCGCTCACGGAGGCCGAAGCTCGCGGCGAGGCGCACGATCTGCCGCGGGTCACTGTGCAGCTTCCACTTTTTAACGAAGCCACCGTCGCACCTCGCCTCCTCGATGCGGTTGCGGCCTTTGAGTACCCAGCAGATCGGCTGGAAATACAGGTACTTGACGACTCCACCGATGAGACCCGGTCCATCGTGAAGGCCCACGTTGCGCGCATTCGCAAGACCGGCGTCGACATCCAGTACGTCCACCGCACCGACCGTCTGGGCTACAAGGCCGGCGCCCTCGACGCAGGTCTTAAGGTCGCCAAGGGCGAACTGATTGCCATCTTCGACGCCGACTTCATTCCCCCATCGAATTTTCTTCGCCGCGTGGTTCCGCACTTCAACGACAGCGCCATCGGTATGGTCCAAACGCGTTGGGGCCATCTCAATCGCGAGCACTCGCTGCTCACGCGGGTAGAGGGTCTCATGCTCGACGGCCACCACTTGGTCGAGAACCGCGCACGCATGGCGGCGGGCTGGCTTTTCAACTTCAGTGGCACCGGCGGTATGTGGCGCCGCGCCGCGATCAACGAGGCCGGCGGCTGGCAGCACGACACCCTCACAGAAGACCTCGACCTCAGCTACCGCGCGCAGCTCGCGGGCTGGAAATTCGTTTACCGCAGCGATGTCGTGACGCCCGCAGAACTGCCCGAAGACGTGTCGGCATTTCGCGCGCAGCAGTACCGCTGGGCCAAAGGAACGGTGCAGACTGCACGTAAACTTTTGGGTCGTGTTTTGGAGAGCAACCTGACGGTCTCGCAAAAGATCGAGGCCTGCTTTCATCTCACGCCGCACTTTGCGTACCCGCTCATGGTGATTCTGAGCGTTCTCCTGCTGCCGGCGCTGATCATGATGCCCGCCACAAACGCCCAAACAATGTTGCTCATCGACCTTCCACTTTGCGTCGGCACCACGGGTTCTCTCGTGGCGTTTTACGCGATGGCCGAGAGCGCGCAGGGCCGTTCACGCCGCGAAGTTCTCCGGAGTTTGCCAGCGCTTATTGCGCTCGGCGCTGGCC
>CAMCKZ010000084.1 GCA_945875545.1 Polyangium aurulentum
GGCGATGGCCCAGGTGAAGGGGTTCAGCTCCTGCCCGTAGAGGAAGACCTTGGCTTGCGGGTTGATCTGAAGGATGTGCTCCTTGGTGATGGAGAGGATGCCGCCGGTGCCGCAGCCGCAGTCATTGACGGTGCGGGTCACGCCCTCGGTGCCGGCCAGCTCGGTATCGAGCATCAGCACCAGATCGACCATCAGGCGGATGCCGTCGCGGGGAGTAAAGTGCTCGCCGGGGTTTTCGTTGAGGGCTTCGTTGAATTTACGGAGCAGATGCTCGAAGACGTAGCCCATCTCGTGGTTGGACATGGAGGCGGGGCGCAGGTCCACTTTGCTCTTCTCGTTGAATCGCTCCATCAGCAGGTAGAGCAGATTCACCCGCCCAAGGTCGCGGATGGTGTCGTCGAAGTTAAAGGCGGCGAAGATCTCGCGGACGTTGGGTGAGAAGCCCATCACATACTGCCGCAGGTTCAGGGCGAGGTTGGTGTCGTCGTGCAGCAGGCTCTCGTAGTCGAACTTGGAGGTGTTGTAGAAGGCGTATCCGGCGGCGCGGCACAACTGCCCGTGGCGATTCTCCAGCCCCTTCTCCTTCAGCGTGTGCTCGGTTTCCAGCACCTTGGCCTTGGTTTTCTCCAGCGCGTAGTCCAGACGGCGAAGCACGGTGAAGGGCAGAATGATCTTCTGGAACTCGCTTTTCTTAAAAGCGCCGTTGAGCAGATCGGCAATCGCCCAGAGGAAGCTGACGACGGTGTTGAATTTAGCTGGTTCGTTCATGGGGATAGTTGGCCGATTAGATGGGTGGTTGGGGCTATTGTTTGTTGCTATTTATTCTTGGGCCTACTCTTGACCTTCGGCGGCTGCGCCTCAGGTACCGGGGCAAAGCCAAGGTGGGGGCCCCCCATCGTATCCCAGTTGCTGCGCAGCCTGGGCGATGGGTCCCCAGTGCCTCAGGTACCGGGGCAAAGCCAAGGTGGCGGGCCTACTCCTATCGCGCATCGCGGGGCGAAACCCGAGAACCCGCTCGGAATACCCTTCGAAGACGACGGAATCACCGGCGTCCTCCAGGGTTTCAGCGGACAAAAGCCGTTGCGGATTCTCGAGGGCCCCGGTCGCTTCGAGAGCCGTCGGCCACGCCCTTCCACTTCTTTAGCTCGACCCTCGCCGAAAAGCTGCTGCGTGCCAAATCCCGTCGGTCGGGTTCGCTCAAGGCACAGAAAGTGCCTATCGCTCGCCACTTCCTAGGGATTCGTCGCTCGCGACGCTTTTGGGCGAGGGTCTCTCGCGTTGGAAATTTGCAAGAGCCCGAGAGGTTAGACCCTTTTCGGCGAGGGTCCAGCAAGAGTCAATATGTGAATAACTATCAATTTTTCCAAAAAAAGATTGATGAGTTTTTGCATGGATATGCGAGTTATTTCCCATATTTACCTGCGCGCATTTTAAGCAATTGTATCCTTTTGCCCATAGAAGCGGAATCACAGGATACCGCGCTTCGCATCTTTTCTACCCTCAACGATAGGGGGCTGCCTCTGTCAGATGCTGATATATTCAAGGCACAATTCTATAAATACTTCGGTAGTCTTGGCAAAAAGGATAGCTTTATCACCGAGTGGAAGGAGCTTGAGGAGATTACAGGTTCGGTGTTTATCCCAATCAGTGGGACCCCTATGGACGAACTTTTTACACGATATATGTACTACTTACGCGCCAAAGAGGGAAACAAAAGCTCAACTACCGAAGCTCTGCGAAAGTTTTATGAGCGCAACAAATATCAGTATCTTAAAAATGAGTCTACAATAGGTGAATTAAAAGCTCTTTCTCTGTTTTGGAAGAGTGTCTCGCGTCAAGACAAAGATCGATTCTCAGATGATGTGCTCAAGAAACTATTCGTCTTGAATTATGCTCCAAATGGCATGTGGCTGCACGTCACATCCGTCTATTTCTTACAAAACAGAAACGACGAGGGGTTGCTAGAAGATACAAGGTTTGGCAAGTTCCTGAATAGAATAACTGCGTTCATCTTTGTCTACGCCATTACCAACCCTGGCGTTAATGCTCTGCGCACTCCCATTTATGACGAGATGGTCAACCTGGTAAATGGGAGGGACGTCACTTTTGAAAAATATCGGCTCAACAGAACTCAGGCGCGATCATTTTTTGAAAACTATGCGTTCACAAATCAGAGAAATATTACGCGCTCTATGATTACATGGTATGCATTTTCGTTTCCTGAGCAGCAGCTTCTTAAGCTTAGCGAACCATACCATTTGGAACATATCTATTCGAAGAATCGCCAGCAATTCGAGGGCGGTCTTACGGCCGAAGAAAACATCGATTCACTCGGCAATAAAGTATTGCTAGAGGAAAGCATCAATGTCAGAGCTTCGGACTACAAATTCGAGGATAAAAAGAAGATTTACGCTGGAGAGCATAGGCGGGGCAAAGACAAAGATGTTAGCAAGATTGCTGAGTTAGCATTGGTAGCGGGCCTTAGTGAGTTCGGGGAGGGCCAGATAATTGAGCGCAGTGCATCGATTCTGGATAAATTCTTCGACGTTTTGGAGAGAGAAGATTTGGTGACATAAATTTGTAATGCTTTGCTCGAGTGCGCCCCACGCGGGCGAGCATATTGAATCCACGATGGGCAAGAGCACGGGCTGTTGCGGCACCGAGGCGTTTTCCTGCTCCGGGTTCGGTCATGGCCCTAGGGCGTGCGGTCGCAAGGGCGGGCTGTGCCTCAGTCGTCGATGGAGCCGCCCGGAGCGTCGCCTTCCACGGCGCATCGCCACGGGCCACCCCTTTGCAGTTCGTCCACGTGGCGTGCCATCAGGAGTCGTTCTCGTGACACGTGATCGTGGATCGCGGCTCGCAGACGAGGTTCGCGAATCCAGTGGACCGACTTGGTGATGGTCGGGTCAAAGCCGCGCGCCTGTTTGTGGTCGCCGCCGGCCCCGGACTCCATGGTGTGGAGGCCTTCGGCGAGAGCTGTGTCAATGGCGGCGGCGTAGCCGAGTACGAAGTGAAGAAAGGGAACATGCTCGATGGCGCCCCAGTAGCGACCATAGAGAACTCCCTCGCCCTTCACGTTGAACGTCATGGCGATGGGGTCGTTTTCGCGTTCTGCCCACAAGACGACGAGACTGCCGCGGAGCGAAGACCTGGCAATTTCCTGGAAAAATGTCTCCGTGAGGTAGCGCCTGCCGTAGGCGTGCGCATCGACCGTTGCGCGGTAGCAGCGGTAAACGAAGGCCATGCGCTCGGGCGTCAGCTCCTCGGACGAAAGCCTGCGCCAGCGAATACCTGCATCCTGCACGCGTCTCAGTTCGCGCTTCCACTGGTTGCGGCGCTTTGAGTCGAAGCGTGTGAGAAAGTCCGCGAGCGTTTGCGCCCCCTCGCTGTGCCAATGAAGCTGAACACCGTGGCGCTCCAGAAACCCGGCCTCGCAGAATGCTTTTGCTTCGTCGTCGCGCAAAAAGTTGATGTGAATGCTGCTGACGCCCAGATGCTCGCCGATGGCAACGAGCGCATGCGCCGCGGCCGCGAGCGAGCGTTCCCGATCGATGCGCGGAGGCGTCAGGACTCGTTGACCTTGTGCGGGTGTGAACGGTATTCCGACGAGTAGTTTAGGGTAATATGCAAAGCCATGTCGCGTATGTGCATCGGCCCAAGCCCAGTCGAAGACGAACTCGCCTTCCGAGTGATTTTTCAGGAAAGCTGGCATCAGTGCCACCGCTTCGCCGTCGTCTTCGATCAGCAAATGGCAAGGCGCCCAGCCTGCGGCGGGCCCGGTGCAGGCGGTTCGTTCCAGAAGTTCGAGGAACTCAAACGACAAAAATGGGCCAGCTCCCGCGCTTGCTTCTCGCCACGGAGACTCGATCGACGTGATCGAATCGGCAATGCGTACCGCGATGACCATGGGGGAGGGATAGCGCGATTTTGACCGCGCATTGGGTCGTACGCGCTCTGCCGCGACTGCGACTGCGCCTGCGTCGGCGCCTGCGCCAGGTCGGAGGACTCTCCACGGCGTCGGTCAGGCCTCCCGATTCGGCGGAAGGGGCGTCGTCATCGCGGCATTCCGCCGTTCCGTGGACACTCTCACTATGCCGCAAGGGGGAAGTGACTTCGAAGTACACGGCGAACGGCGTCTTCCTGTGCATCTCGCTAGGGCTCCGCCAGGCTCCGAGCTCTGACGAGGCTGGCTCGGCAGCAAGCGAAGAAGTTGGCTCCACTTTGGCTTCCGTTGGTTCGGCAAGAAGTCGTTTGGAAAGGCCCTTGGTTGCAGCGGTTGCCCTCATGACGACTAGCGTATCACGCTTACCTTACACGTACACTATCGACTGTATAGATTAACATCGTATTACATGTGCTGCGATCAATATGCTGTATGGCTGTTGAGGGGACTTCTCAGGCCAGAGGTGGCTTCTTCGTCGTCGCGTTGCACGGCGCGAGGGCACGGGCGATGACCCCCGCCGTTTGTCCCTGAGACGCGGGCGGAAACGACGGCGCGCCAGCGAAAATTCCTCGCTTGACCGGGGTCGCCCGCCGAAGAACGATGGCCCAATGGTGAAACGTTCGCGGATTCCGGATGGGAATCCCCGACGCCCCAAGGAGAACGCAATTCTAGTGAATTCGCTGGCACAATCTACTGTCACACGCAAGGCGGGTTGCCCAGTGCCGCGCATTGTACTTGCATTCTGCATATTTATTTTAGCGAGTTGTTTTTCGATTCGCGTGCACGCGAGGCCCGTCCTCGTCCTCACCGACGACTTTTCTGAGGCGCGGATTGGCGGAAAAGTGGAGGTTGCCTACGATGAATCGGACGCCCTCCCGTTCGACGCCGTTCGTGCGGAGGCCATCGCGTTCGCGCCGAGTACCAAAGAAGTTCCAAACTTTGGCTACCGCGCGGGGGCTGAATGGGCACGACTTTCCCTCGACGATCGGCGCACGGAAAAGACTCCCCTTGTGCTCGATTTGGCGTACACGATAACCGATCGCCTCGAGGTGTTCGTCGAGCGAAACGGGGCGGTCACGTCGTTCGTCGCGGGCGATCACACCGACCACCGCGCATGGCCCATCGACGCGCGATTGCCGTCTTTTCCCGTGGGTCAGGGCTCGGCCAACCTGTGGATTCGCTTGAGCGGAGGGGCCACCCATCAACTGCCGCTCACGCTGCGCACGCGCGAGATTTGGCACGAGGTCGCGGGCCGCGAGAACATCGCGCAGGCCGCCTACTACGGTGCCCTCGGCGCCATGTTGTTGTACAATGCACTCGTTTGGGCCGCCGTGGGACTTCGCCTTTATGGCAGCTATGTCGCGTTCTTGGGCTGCTACGGACTCTTCTCCCTAAGCCTGAACGGCGTACTCTTTGCCCATGTATGGCCATCGGCTGCGTATCTAAACGATCATATAGTGATTCCAGCTATATGCGGTATAGGCATATTTGGGTTCTATTTCACCTTGGCGCTCCTCGACCTCGGGCGATTTCGTTCGCTGGCGAAGACTGCGGAACGGGTCATCTCCGGGTCGGCCATGGCCATTGGGGTGGTATCGCTGCTTCTCCCGTACGCGTCGGCCATGCCTTTCCTCCTGGTGTTTATCGGCGTTTGGAGCGTCACGCTCATGGTGTGCGGGGTTGTGGCGGCGGTGCGCGGCGAGGTTCTTGGTCGCCTCTACCTCGTGGCGTGGAGCGCATTTATTGCGGGCGTCGTCATCAACGCCTTTCGCGTCGTGGGCTACCTACCGACGAACGCCGTGACCGTGAACGCGCACCAAGTAGGCTCCGCGATTGAGTTTTTGCTGCTGTCGTTCGCCCTCGCCGACCGCATCAAACGGTTGCAGGCCGAAGCCACGAGCAACGCAGAATTGGCGGCAACCAGTGCGCGCGCGGCGCAGGCGGCGGCGGACCACGCCCTCGAAGCAGAAAAGCGCCTCGGCGAAGAACGCGATCAGTTTGTGGCCAACACGTCGCACGAGCTGCGCACGCCTCTCAACGGCATGCTCGGGCTTGTCGAAGCCGTGCGCATGCGCGACGGAGACTCGCTGTCAGAGGCCTCGCGCCGCGGCCTTGCAGCGGTTACATCTTCTGGCCAGCGGCTTGCGGCGCTTGTGGGCGATCTCCTGGATTTTTCCGCGGCACAACGCGGCACCATCGTGCTTCATCGCGCCCCTACGCATGTCGGCACCCAGGCGGGTTTCGTCGCGGACCTCTTGCGCTCAACCCTCGAAGGCCGCCCGGTGGAACTCATCGTCGACCTTCCGCCAGAATTGCCCGCCGCCGACGTCGATCCGCACCGCTTGCAACAAATCTTGTTCAACATCGTCGGCAACGCGATCAAATTCACCGAAAAGGGCTCCATTCGCATCGGCGCGCAGGCCCACGAGGGCACCATTACGGTACGCATACGCGACACGGGTACGGGTATTTCGGAGCATGCGCAAGCACGCATATTCGAGGCTTTTCAGCAGGCCGACGGCGGCGTGGCCCGGCGCTTTGGCGGCACGGGTCTCGGCCTCGCCATCACGAAACAGCTCGTGGAGGCGCACGGTGGCCAGGTCGGCGTGTCGTCGACGCCCGGATTTGGGTCAACCTTTTGGTTCACGCTGCCCGCCAGCGCCACAAACATCGAGGCCAATGTCGTCGAGGCGGAGGGTCCCATTTCGTTCACGATGGGCGCGAAGGCGCAAGCCCTGCGCGAGCAGCTCGAGGCCGCGGGTGCTGGGGTGGGGAGGGCCAGCCGCGGCCACATGTTCGCGGGCGCGCCGCCGAGTGGTCGTGCCAGCTGGCCCGCGAGCAACGAAAGTGCAGAAAAAACCCTCACCATTCTGGTTGCAGACGACGAAGCGGTGAACCGCCAAGTGCTCATCGAGCTGCTCAATCTCGGCGGGTACAACGTGCAGACTGCAACCAATGGCCGCGAGGCCGTGGAGTCGGTTCGGCGCTCAAAGCCCGACGTCGTGTTGCTCGATGTCATGATGCCCGAACTAAGCGGCTACGACGCCCTCTCGCAGCTTCGCGCCGACTACGACGAACTCGAATTGCCAGTACTTTTGCTCACCGCGAGGGCTCAGGCCAAAGACTTGGTCGAGGGATTCCGCCGCGGCGCGACCGACTACATTGTGAAGCCCTTTGCGGCCGCAGAGGTTCTCGCGCGCATTCAGCATCAGGCGCGTCTCCAGTTCGCCCTCGCGCGCGCCAGGGAGCTGCGCCACGAGGGCGAGGCCATGCGCGCAACCCTCGGCCACGCAGAAGAACAACTGCTGCACAGCGAACGGCTCGCGACCATCGGGGCAGCCACGGGCGGAATTGCACACGATTTGTGTAACCCGCTCCACCACATGTTGACGGCGTTCGACCAGATTTCGGAACACGCGGGCACCATCACCGGTGGTGCCGCGCGCGGGGCGGGCGAGGCGCAAAGCGACGTGCTGGCGATTGCCGATTGGGCCAGCGTCGGGCTTACCAGCGGACGCAACGCCCTTGCCATCGCAGACACGATTCGTGCGGCAATGCGCACCGAAACGGGTGCCAGCGAGCTCGTTCTTCTTGACGACATTGTCGACGATGCTCTCCTAATTTTGGGCCACAAACTCCGGTCGTTTCAGGTCGAACGTGTGCGTGCTCCGGGTGCCATGATCGAGACGCGGCGCACCGAAGCGCTCCAAGTCGTGATGAACCTCGTCGCGAATGCCGCCGATGCCCTGGAAGAGGCCAAGACTTTGCGTATGAGCGTAGGACTCGCCGCCGTCGGCGACCGCATTGAACTGGCCGTCGAAGACAACGGGCGCGGTGTCCCTGACGCCTTGCGCGCCAAGATTCTGGAGCCTTTTTTCACTACCAAACCGCGGGGCAAGGGCACGGGGCTCGGCCTCGCGACCGTCGCGACAATCGCCGGACGGTGGGGCGCTGACCTCGCGGTAAGCCGCAGCGAGCGTCTCGGCGGCGCCGCCTTTCGCGTGACGATGACGAGGGCCCGATTGTGCTGATACTCCGTGTTTTCCTCCTAATTGTGCTCGGTGCCGTGGGGGCGCGGGCGGGTGATTTTGTCGTCCAAGACGGCTTCAAAAGCGGGGCACTCGGCCGCGTCGTGGAGGTTGCCTACGACGCCACCGGAGCCTTGTCCCTCGCGGACGTCCGGGGCGGGGCGGTGCCATTCGCCGCCACGACGGAAGATGTCCCTTCGTTCGGCTACCGCGTGGGCGCCGAGTGGGTTCGCTTTTCCATCGACGACCGGCGCGGCCCCGGGCGCGATCCGCTCGTGCTTGAGCTGGCCCACCCGGTCACCGACTTCGCCGACGTCATCACCGAGTCCCGCGACGGCCGCCGCGTGACCATGCGCGCCGGCGACCGGGTGGACCACCGCACGTGGCCCCTCGACGCGCGCATTCCCTCGTTCCCCATCGCGCCCGATGCGGTCAACGTGTGGATCCGCGTGGAGGGTCAGTCGTCCCACCAAATTCCACTGACGATCTTCACGCGAGATGCGTGGCACGTACACACGGTTCGCGAAGATGTCGCCCAGGCGCTCTACTACGGTGCCCTTGGGGCAATGTTGATATACAACATACTCGTATGGGCTGCGGTCGGTCTGCGTCTGTACGGCTTCTACGTATGGTTCTTGGGCAGCTACGGGCTGCTCTCCCTCGCCCTGAACGGCATATTGTTTTCGGCCCTGGCGCCGGGAGCTGTCGGCTTGGGAGATTACATCACCCTGCCTGCGATGGCTTCGCTCTCGGTTGGCGCGGCGGGCTTTACGTTGGGCCTCCTCGACCTCGGCCCGTGGCGGTGCATCGCGACGGGTGTGGCGAAGCTCCTGTCGGTGCTCTTTGCTGCACTTGTGTGTCTTTCACCGGCGATTCCGTTTTCCGTGGGCGTTCGCTCGGGCATCGCCATGGATATCTTGCTGGCGCTCCTTCTGGTTGTCGCCGGGGTTTACGCCACCGCGCGCGGCGAGCGGGCTGGGCGCTGGTTTCTCATGGCCTGGACGGCGTTTCTCACGGGCGCCCTCGTTTTCGTGCTTCGCGCGACCGGCGTTCTGCCAAACAACGCGTTTACCACCAATGCTCACCAAGTTGGCTCGGCCATCGAGTTCCTGCTGCTCTCTTTCGCCCTCGCAGACCGCATCAAGCAGCTCCAAGCGGAGGCCACGCGCAACGCTGAACTTGCGGCGGCCAGCGCAGAACTTGCGCGGGAGGCGTCCGTCCATGCGCTCAAGGAGCAGGAGAGAGCGAACCTCGAACTTCGCCGCCTCGACGCCTTGAAAGACGAGTTTCTTGCGAATGCCTCCCACGAGCTGCGCACGCCGCTTAACGGAATTATCGGAATGGCCGAGGCCCTCGAAGAGAGCCGCGAGCTGCCGCCGGCGTTGCGAGCGCGATCCGTGGATATTCTCGGGGCTGCGCGCAAACTCTCGGCCCTTGTTTCGACCATCGTCGACTTCGGCGGAAGCCGCCCGGACGACGCCGTGCCGATTCTCGTGCCTCTCGACCTCGCCGCGATGGTGTCGCGCGCCCTCGACGAATGCCGCCGCGACCACGCGGCCAAGAACCTCCGGGTTGTCGCGGAAATTCCCCCGAATGCGTCCACTGTTCTTGGGGTCGAGCACGCGCTCATCGAGACCCTGCGCGCCGTTGTCGGCAATGCCTTTAAGTTCACCGCCTTCGGGGCCGTCGAGGTTCGCGCGCGCCGCGATGGAGACGTCGTGGAACTCGTGGTGATCGACGAAGGCGTCGGCATCGAAGCCGCACGTTTGCCGTTCCTTTTTCGGCCTTTTGAGCAGGGCGACGGCAGCGCGACCCGTCAGCACGGAGGCACGGGCCTCGGCCTCGCTCTCGCCAAAAAATTCACCGAAAATATGCGTGGAACAATTTCAATTGATTCACAACCACGCGTTGGAACCACGGTGACGCTGCGTTTTATCGCCTCCGACGAATCAAGTTTGGCCCTAGCCGGGCCCGCGTCCGCGTGCGCGGGCGAAGAAGTTGCGTCAGGCCAGCCGGGGTCCCCCGATTGGAGCGACGAACCTGCGTCCGGCAGCCTCGCGCGGGTAGAGTCGTTGCGGCCTGCGGCCATCGCGAGTCGGGGCACCACTTCGGTGCCGCCTCCGCCCCTCGGTGCCGCAGCGGGCCCCGCAAGAGCGCGCCGCGCCCGCGTGCTGGTTGTCGACGACGACCCACTCAATCGGCGCGTGGTGGCGGCCCATTTGCGCACGGCCCCCTTCGATTTGGTCGAAGCCGTCGACGGCCCCGATGCCCTCGATGCCTTCGCGAACCGCGGTCCGTTCGATGCGGTGCTCCTCGACGTCATGATGCCCGGGATGAGCGGATACGAAGTGTGTCGGCGTATGCGCGAGTCGGCGAGTGCGACGGACGTGCCCATTTTGATGCTCACGGCCAGGCAGCAAGTGGGTGATCTTATTGAGGGTTTTGAGGCCGGCGCGAACGACTACGTGCACAAGCCCATCGGCCGCGGTGAACTGCGCGCGCGGCTTTCGGCGCACGTGAGCTTGGCGCGGGCATCTCTCGCGATGCGGCGCTTCGTTCCCCGCGAAACCATTCGACTTTTGGGCTTCGACGACCTGACCGATGTCAGCCTCGGCGACGCCGCGGAACAGTACCTCACCGTGGCCTTCAGCGATGTCCGCGGATTTACGGCTACGGCAGAACGTTTGACACCGAAAGGTGTTTTTGAGTGGCTCAACCGCTGTTACGGCGTCGTCGGCCCGGAGGTGCGCCGGAACGCCGGCTTCATCGACAAGTACATTGGCGATGCGGTTATGGCGCTTTTTCCTCGCTCACCCGCCGACGCGGTGCGCGCCGCGGTCGCGATGCAGCGCGGGCTCGACGCCCTCGGCGACATCCGTCTGGGCACGGGTATTCACGTGGGCTCGACCATGCTCGGCACGTTGGGCGAGGCGGAACGATTCGAGGCCACGGTGCTGTCAGACGCGGTGAACGTGGCCAGCCGCGTGGAGGGCGCGAGCAAGTTTTTCGGCGCGCGCGTCCTCGTTACCGGCGAAGTTCGCGCGCGATCGGCGGGCTTTCACTGGCGTTCCCTCGGCGCCATTCGCCTAAAAGGCCGCAGTGCCCCGGTCGATTTGCACGAGCTGCTCGATGCAGACCCGGCGGCCGAGCGCGACCAAAAGCTTGCGCTCCTGACGGATTTCGTCGAGGCTCTGGAATCGTTTCGCTCGGGCCGACTGCGCGAGGCCGCCGCGCGCTTTCGGCGCATTACCGACGAGAACCCGAATGACGGTCCCGCTCAGGCTTTTCTAGCGCACACAACACGGCTGATCGACGCAGGCGACGGGACCGCCGAAGCCTTCGACGGAACCTTCGTTCTAGCGGAAAAGTAGCCGCGCAAGACCTGCGCGGACGGCGCAAAACGCGCGCGCTCAGTTGGCAAAACGCGCGCGCTCAGTTGGCAAAACGCGCGCGCAGCCAGGCGATGTAACTTTCGCCGCCGGCTTGCGGGAGGGTGAGCGGACCGATGGCGCTGTCGTTGTGCTTCGCGCCGGCCACTTCGTTAAGTTCGACCGTGAGACCGCCGGCGCGAAGCTTGGCGACGTACGCCCGCGTTCCCGACGCCAGCACGGACGTATCGGCGGTGCCCTGCCACACAGCGACTGGCACGGGGACGGCCTTCGGGGACGGCACATTCTCCGTGTGCCAGGTCTTCCAGGGCTCGGCCCAGCCCGTCGCGCCGCCTTGGGCCATCTGGATATACACGGGATTAACCACGCCGTTCGGGTCTGCGGGCACCATATCGGGCAGTTTTCCGTCGCCGGGGCTCACGCCCTCGTTCTGGCATTCGAGAAAGGTGGTCTCGGCGTTTTGTGCGAACGTACCCACAAATATCGCGGGCTGTACCGGACTTAGCGTGCGTTGCCAGCTCCACATGCGCATGGCCAAAAAGTAGTCGAAGCTGTCCGTACGCGAAAGCGCGTAGGTGGCGCCCTCAAGGAAATACGCCGGCGGGCCGTTTGCCGCAAAGCCCACCGCGGGCAGCTCCGGCGCGTAGGAAGTCAGGTATTCTGCCGCGGAAAGCGTGCTGTGCGCGCCCTGCGAGTGCCCGGCAAAAGCGACTTTTCGCTGAATTTTCGTTAGGAGCGCGGTGCCGAGGCGCAGGAGAACCCGCGCGCCGTCGAGGGTTGCCTTCGCAGCGGTATCTTTCAACATATACGGAGCGTACGGAGGCGCGCCAAAGCTTGGGGCATCGGGCATGAGCACCACAAAGCCGCGCGCCGCGGTGGTGGCCGCGAGGACGGTGGACAGGACGCCGAGCGACGGCGCGCACTTCGGGCCGATTCCGCTCGTGGGCTGCGACAGCACAACGGCAGGAAAGCCCTCGGCGGGGGCCGCGACGTCGGGTACGAAGACCGTGCCCGAGACTTCGTCGCTGCTCGCGGACATGTAACGAATTGTATAGGTCTTAAAGCCGTTGTCCAGGGGCGTGCCCGCGGGCGCGAAGGCCGCGAGAAGCGCCGCAGACGCGGACGCAGCGGGGAAGACGGCGAGCGCGCGGAGGCAGCCGGCCGCGGTGCATGCGGGGTCGGCGGTGAGGTCCGTCGTTGGAAATGCCGGCGTCGCGCCCGCATCGCCTGCGTCGGTCGCGCCTGCGTCGGTCGCGCCTGCGTCGGTCGTAGTGGCCGCGCTGGCCTCCCCGGCGGGTGACGAGCAACCTGCGGCAAAAACCGCTAGAAAGGCGAGGGAGCCGGGACGCGAGAGGACGGCGAGGGCCCCGACGGAAGGGACGGCGAGCGCGGCGAGGCGCGAGGTGAAGCGGAAGCGAAATCGGGTCATGCGGGGACGCTAGCAGCAAATGGTCGCGTTAGGCAAGGGTTTTCCTCAAGGTTTTCGCCAGGCCCGAGGTGCCTAAACTCTGGCCCCCATTTTGCTCGGGCGATGGCACCACCGGGACGGGCGCGATCGATGCACGCGCACCCACCCGCGCGCTCGGGCAACGAGAGGGACAAGCGTGTCCCTATCCCGTAACGCGTGTGCCAGCGGGAGACCGGACCCCGGAACCGTGGGCGTTAGGCAGCCGCAATTTCAGCGCGCCGCCAGCCAGCGATCGAGGGCTTCGTCGCGGCCGAAGGGGAGAAGGTGCCCGCCGGCGATGGTCGCGAGTTCGCCTCGGAAGTGGTCGGCGAGGGATCGTGCGTGGGGCAGCGGTGTTATCAGGTCTTCGCGCGCGCCGATCACAAGCACATGTTCTCCAGCGATTTGCGGGCTTCGCGTCGCGGCCCGCGTCAGCGTAACAAGGTCGCGGGCGTCGCCGGCGGGCGGCGCATCGAGGGAGCGAAACGACGCCAGCGGGGTTAGCAGCACGAGGCCGTCGAGGCCGTCAAGGCGGCCCGCGGGATGGCCGTCGCGGCGCGGCACAATCGTGGCGGCGAGGGCCGCGATGTACGCGCCGAGGCTCAGGCCCGCGAGGGTGACTCGCGCAGCGCCGAGGGTTCGCAGGAGCTGCACGAGGGCGACCGCCTCGAGCGCGCCCTGGCGAAGGGCCTCGAAGGTGATGCGAGGGTCCGCGTGGGGAAAGAACGGCCTGCCTTTTTTCTCGGCACGAGCGCCGTGAAAGGGAAGGGTGTAGTGTGCAAACACGTGGTTTGCACGCATGAATCGCGAGGCGCCGAGGGATACGCGGTCGGTTCGCGGGTGCCCGCCGAGGTAGCCGTGAAGGCCCACGACGATGGAGCGGCCGGCGATGGGCCCGGAAAGTGCGACCGTTACGACGCGGTTTCTCTTGTGCTGCAAGATGGCGTCGCTCACGGCCTCGATGACGGGCCACGCGGGCGACTCGAAGCGCAACACGTGCGCGCGGTGTTCGAACGCGGGCAGGGCCGGGGACGAAAAGAGGTCGCCGGGCAACATGGGCATCGGCGCGAAGACCCGGGACGGGCGTGAAGCCCGTGAATCCTGGGATTTCGCGGGCTTCACGGAGCCTCCGCGGGCGACGCGGCTGGGGTACACCGCCGGGTAGAGCAGTTTTCGGTCCGCGAAGGCGGCGAGGGCGGCGAGAAAACTCATGGATGGAACATAGCGCAGTTTTCATCCGCGAGGTATCCCTCGAACGTGGGGGCGTTCATCGCGCAACGAAATACCATCGGCGCAAGGGTGCCGTGGAGGTGAGAGGCCGCATTGCGATGGGGAGAGAGTCCCAGATTTGCCTTCGTTTCCGCGCGAATCTGCTGGGTTCCCGCCTTCGCGGGAAGGACGAGAGGAGACGAGACGCGCGGGCCGCATTGCGATGGGGAGAGAGTCCCAGATTTGCCTTCGTTTCCGCGCGAATCTGCTGGGTTCCCGCCTTCGCGGGAAGGACGAGAGGAGACGAGACGAGACGCGCGGGCGAGGACAGCCGTACAAGAGCGGAGCGGCCC
>CAMCKZ010000085.1 GCA_945875545.1 Polyangium aurulentum
ACCGTACGCACGCTGATTTCGCGATCTCCCTCGATGAAATGCCCCGCGGGAACCGTCACATTTTCGGCGCGAAGACGCTGAATCAGCACCTCCATCGGCATCATCAACGCGTTGATCTTGGCGCGATCCACAAGAATTCGGATTTCGCGCTTGGCACCGCCCCGCACCTCGACGGCCGCCACGCCCGCGGCCTGTTCAATCGCGGGCTTCAGCTTGTCGTCGGCGAACTTTCGCGTCGCGCTGAGCGAGCCTGGACTGCTGACCGTGTACGTCAAAATGGGCGCCGCGCCCACGTCGAAACGCCCAACGATGGGCTCCTTGGCCTCCGCGGGAAGCTTGTACTTTACACGACTCACCCGCTCGCGGACTTGCGTGGCGGCGTCCATGATGTCGATGCCAAGCTGGAAAAAAACGATCGTGACAGACATGCCCTCGCGGGAAAAACTGCGAACGCGATCGATGCCATTGAGGCTGATGACATCGTCCTCAATGTGCTTGGTAACCAGCGTTTCAACCTCTTTGGGGCTCGCACCCGGGTAGGGCACGGTGACGGTCACGACGGGGAAGGCCACGTCGGGAAAGAGGTCTGTGCCGAGGCGCGAAAAACCCACCATGCCGAGGACGAGAAGCGCCACCGTCATCATCACGGTGAAAACGGGCCGCTTGATCGCGACGCTCGAGAGGCTCATGGCGACCCCTCAACGCCCGCGGCAACCGCGTCTCCGTTTTTCCACTCGGCGGTTGGTGAAACGGCCACGTCTTCCGCCGGCGAGAGCCCATCGCGCACGAGAAGCCTGCCGCCCTCACCCACGACGAAGGTCACGTGGCGCAAGTGCAGCTTGCCCTCGGCGACGACAAATATTTCGTCTTGGGAGCCCGGACGCAGGGCCGTCGCGGGAAGGGCCAGCGTCGTCACCGGCTCGCCACTCTTGATCGAAGCGCGAGCAAATTGCCCTGGCAAAAGAGGATTTGTGCCGGAATTTTCCAGGAGCGCCTCGATGGGAACCCGCCGCGTCATGGGGTCTGTGGCGCCCACGACGGCCACGAGTTTTCCGTGGGCCGCCCGTTGGCCAACACGAACCTCGACGGCGTCGCCGGGCTTCACGAGGCCCAGATCGCGTTCCGCAATGGTGCCCGCCAGCTTGACGCTGCGCGCGTCGACCAAGTGAAACACGGCAGCCATCGGTGACATCGGGTTGACGACCGCCCCGGGGCCTCCAGGCGCGCGGGTGATGGTTCCAGGGAACGGGGCCCGAAGAATGTGGCTGTCCAGGTAAGCGCGCGCGAGATCGCCTTGCGCGCGGGCCCCATCGAGCTGGGCCGCTGCGAGCTTCTGTTGCTCGCCGAATTGCACGCCCGACGCCTGCGACTGCGCGCCGGATTGCACCAGGGTATCCACACGCATTTTCGCGTCGCCGGCCAGGGCCAATTGGGCGGATGCCCCGCGGGCTTGCGCATCGGCGGCCTTGACTTGAGCCCGCGCCTCTTTGTCTTCGAGCGTCGCCAAGACCTGGCCCGCGCGCACATGGGCTCCGAGGGCCACGTTGATTTTTTCGATGCGGCCGCTGACCTTGAACCCGAGGTCGACCTCTTGGCCGGCGCCCACCGACCCCTCCAGCGTCACGAGGGGTTGCCAAAGGGCCGATACACCGCGGGTCACAGAGACCACAGGAACCTGTTGCGCCCGCGCCAGCGTCTTGGTGTGGGTGCCGCTCCGCTCGATTTCGAGGGCCGCACTCTTCTTCGCGGCCTGCACGAAGCGAACCGTGAGGCCCGCCGCGAGGACGGCGAGACTGACAGCGGCGAGCAGTTTGATCACGCCCGTCGCGCGGGAGCGCCGAGGCACCGATTCATGCATGGAAAGCGCGGATGCAGACTGATCGTTATTCATAGAGAAACTCCAGAAGAAACTGCGTGCTTGGGGCACGCGATGCCGTGAAGAACGTGCTGTTGTACGGCACCCAAAAGGTCGACAAAATTGGGGCGATCGCCCATGCGAACGACGCTTCGCGCGAGGCGATCGTAGCCGCCCGAAACGAAGGTTGCGGCCATGGAGACGTCGAGGTCGGCGCGAAAAAAACCGGCGGCCTTGCCGTATTCCAAGTGCTCGATCACAAGACGCCGCGAGTGCTCCGCAAACTCGTCGAGCAAGTGCACAAACGACGGCGAGCGACCGCCCTCAAGAACCACGCGCATGAAACCGCGGTTGTCCCAGATGAACTCAAATATGCGCACATCGGTTCGCAAACACTGTTCAAAAAAAATGCCCATCGATGGGGCTTCGCGTTCCATCATCGGCCACGTGATGAGGGCGCCGAGCTTCGCGATCAGGCCCTCTGCCAGCTCACGAAAGGCGTCGTCTTTCGACGCAAAGTGATTGTAGAATGCACCCTTTGAAACGCCGGCCTGGTTGGCGATGGCCTCCACGTGGGCACGCTCCACCCCCTCCGCAGCGAAGATATCTTCGGCGGCTTGGAGAAGTTTCGAGCGAACGAGGGGATCGGCGAGTCGAGCCATGGGAATAAGTGACCTGTGAGTCGGTGACTCTCCAGTCATTGTCAAATCCCTGGCAATCGTCAAGGCAACTGTTCGCGAAACTTTGTCGCGCCAAGGTCGCGCCAAGGTCGGGCCAGGGTTGCGCGGCAGACGCGCCCGCGGAAATCTTGCGCCTCCGCCCAGGTCTTTTCTTGGCTCCGGCACGGCCTATGCGTGCACATTACACGCACTGCCGGTATCGATCATCGCGGCTCCGGCGGCGGCGGCGGCAGACTTATCCATCGCACCGCTTCCGAGGCGAGTTTGACGCTCCCTTCGATCTCGACAAGCTTGCGGAGGAGCGCTCCATCGGCCTGCGTCCGGGCAATTTCTGTAGCTTGTTGCAGCAGCAACCCCGCGCGATCGAAGTCGTGCCGCTCGGCCTCCAGGTGGGCCTTCTCGGCGAGAACAAGAACGAGGGCCCGAGGTGTGTCGCAGGCGAGGCTTTGGGCTTCGTCCAAGAGACCCATCGCTGTCTTGTAATCGCGAGCCTCGATGAGCATGCGCGCGAGGCGCAGAGCAAGGCCCGCGAAGACGCCTTCTGCGTGCTCGAATTCCGCGCGCAACAGCTCGCGCCGGGCCATGGCCAGAGCCCGCGTCAGGGCGTCGTAAGCGGCGTCGCGCTCCCCGATACGAAGCCGCTCAATGCCCGCGCGTTCGAGCAGCGCCATGGCCCGCAGGGGCTGACCCGCCTCATCGGCTCGGGCTGCAAGCGCCTCGGGCGGAGCGCCTCTTTCCGAAAGGATTCCAAAGCTTTGCGCGAAGAGCTTGCGCCTCGCTGCGAGGGCCATCGACCCAAGAACAACGGCCGATAGAAGCGCGTGCGCCGAGCGATGCCCGTAGCCGCCGGACACCACGTATCCGCCCTCGCGAAGCACCGCCAACCGGCCCGCGACGTCGGCGACGCCCGGAAGGTGCACCGCAAGTAGGTCGTCGTCGGCACCTCCAGGAATGGCCGCTACAAGCTCCAGAGTGCGCCGTGTATCGCGGTCAAGGAGAGACAGTCGGTCTTGGAGCAAGTCGCCGATCTGCCTCGGCGGAATCCGACCCGGTGCCTCGTAGGCAAAGCGGGCCAAGTGTTCCAAGTGGAGCGGCGTGATGGCCTCGGCGATCGAAAACGGCGCGCCTTGCTCGCGAAGAAAGAGCTGCCCCTGATCGATGGGCAGGGCTCCCACTGAAATGCCGATGGCCCCGGAGAGGACGCCGAGATTCGCGTCGGGACGGTGAACGAGAACGACGAGAAGAGAGACCGCGACGTGCTCGTCGAGCACCGCCTCGAGCACGCGTCGCGATGGGTTGTCTGTGTCGTCCCAGTCGTCGAAAACAATGACCATCGGCACGTCTCCGGGCTGCGGTGCCTGGGCTTCGAGCAGCACGCGCAGACCTCGACAAAGACCAGCAAATTGCCCACTACTAAGGTCGCGCGCGAGGGTTTTTCGCTGCTCGATGGCGAGGGACAGCGCGCCGTCGTGGAGGGCTTGCAAACGCTCCACCAAACGCGACAGCGTGAAGTACGGAACGCGGCTTTGGTAGCTGTCCGGCGCGAGCCTCGCCGCGCGCACACCGAGCCATTCGGCCCTCTCCAAAAAGCGATCAATGAGCGTGCTTCGCCCCGAGCCAAGAGAGCCCTCAATGCGGCGCACAACGACGCCTACCGCAGCTTCCGAGAGGGCATCTTGCAGCTCACGCATCTCCGCGTCTCGCCCTACAAAAGGCACAAAGAAACCCGAACCACGCCGTAGACGAAGCCTGGAACTCGAGAACGCCGGGGTTCGCGCAGAGACAGAGACCGGTGGGCTGTCGCCGGGGGCGCGCACGGTGTCGCTCGGGTTGTCCGTTAGGCGTTTGCCACAATGACCGCAGTGGCGCTGACGCCGCCCATTTGGACTCTTGCAGAATACACACACCAGCGCGTCCCATGTGCTCGGGGCCAATGAGATCGGACTGGTTCCCCCCACGTCTTCCAGCGCGATGGCGACGGCCATTCCCATTTCACGGGCATCTTGAAATCGATCCGCCGGACGCTTGGCCAGCGCTCTCGCAAGGAGCGCATCGAGGACGTCGGAAAAGCCGTGACCCCCACGCATGCCACGCAAACTCGGGACGGGATCGGTGAGGTGACGCAACCCCGTAAGGGCCGGTGTAGTCGCTTGAAACGGGTGCCGACCCGAAACGAGTTCGAACAGCATAATTCCAACAGAATAGATGTCGGAACGGCCATCGACGGTCTCGCCGCGCACGGACTCCGGGCTCACGTATTCGGGCGTTCCGCAAACCCAATCGCCCGCCTCCGCACGGCTTCGCCCCGTCCAAAACGCCAGCCCAAAATCAACGAGTTTCGCGTGGTCGCCGCCGCCACTCGTGGTCTCCAGCATCACGTTGTCCGGCTTGACGTCGCGATGAACGATGCCGAGCGCATGGCCATCCGCGAGCGCCGCGAGCACCTGACCCACAAGGCGCAACGCCCTCGCCGGCGGCAGCACGCCTTCGCTCTCGAGCACAGAAGCCAGCGAATACCCGCGCAAAAACTCCATCACCAAATACGGGCGTCCGTCTTGGAGCTCGTCGAGATCGTGGATGGCGACGACATGCGGATGCTCAATTCGGCTCGCCGCGCGCGCCTCCAAAAGAAACCTCGTGCGCGCATCGTCGTCGGCGATGAGGCGTCGGTGCAGCACCTTGACCGCCACCGTGCGCTCGAGGGCGAGCTGCTCTGCGCGAAAGACCTGGCCCATGCCCCCAACGCCAATGAGTTCTTCGAAGCGAAGGCCGCCGACAACGCGCCCAAGAAGCGGACCGGCCGCGTCTGCCCCATCCGTTTCGCCCCCGACGTTCGCGCTCACTTCCACCCGCACAGGTTTCTAGCACCGCTTCGCGAAACGCAAGCCCCGCATCGCTCAGCTCCGTGGTAACGTTGCGGTCCCATGAGTCTTCCCCGCATTGGTCAACTCCTCGTGGAGGCGCAGGTCGTCCGCCAAGAGCAACTTGATGAAGCCCTGCGAATCCAGGCCATTGATGGGCGCAAGCTCGGTCAAATTCTCGTCGATACGGGCATGGCCAGCGAAACGCTTCTCACCCAAACGCTGTCACGTCAGCTGAGTATTCCCTGGGTGAGCCTCCATCACCTTCAGTTTTCTCGCACGCTGCTTTCGCTGATTTCGCGGGAGACCGCCCAGAGTCAGGGCGTCCTTCCGCTGTTCGTTCAGCGAGCGCCCGGCGAAGACCCGGTGTTGTATGTCGCCATCGACGACCCCACGAATGAAGCTCTCCTCGGAGCCCTGTCGTCCGAAGTCCGCATGACGGTGCGGCCCATGATCGCGAGCCCAAACGACCTTCGTCGCGCCATCGAAACTTTCTACGGCGCATCGCAACAGGCCGAGGCCGCCACCATTCCGCCCGATGACCTCATCGCGGGCGCCGATGCCTTCGACCAACCGCTGCCTTTGGGCGACGCGATGGTGTGGTCAGGGCCCACAACGCCGTCGCATAGGCCCCCGCCGATGGACGGCATGGGTGGCATGGGTGGCATGGGCCACGAGTCAAGCCAATTCGGAGGGGCCGGCGGGCTTGCATCCGATGGCGCATTTTCCCTCGCCGCAACGCGCGGCGTCGAAGGAATCGCCCGCGCAATTGCATTTTCGCTGCCCAACGGAGACGCGCGCTCCATGCTGGCCCCAACCTCCCGCAGCCCCGAATGGGAACGCTTCGTCCGCGATCTCCTCACAGCGTTGGAGACCGAAGGAGTGCTTGCAGGATACACGTTTCCCGGCAGGTGAACCTGGTCAGGCACCGCCGTATTGAGGGGCTCGGGCGAGCCGCGTCAGTGCTGCTGAACGACGCCGCGCAAGAGAAGATCCGAAACCTGCGAGGCCGCCATGCCCGCGCCCAACAGAACCTCGGACGAATGCTCCCCGCGCTTCGGTGCGCCGCCGAGTGACGGCGTGCCGAGGGGCATGGGCATGAGCGACGCCGGTCGGTTTCCCGCGAGGGCTAGGCGCTGAGGGTCGGTGCGCCACTCTTCGGGGGTCGATACGACTTCCAAGCAAATATCCCAGGTTGCGGCGTACTCGCGCCACTCCACCGCGGGCTTGCTTGCGAAAACTTCTTGGAGCTTTTCACGCAATCGAACTTGGTGTTCGCCCGGTGCCAGCACCTCGAAGTGAAGCTCGAGATTTTGGTCCGCAAAAAAGGGCGCAAGAAACTTCGGCTCGACGGAAGCCAGCGCGACGGCTCGCCCGTCTTTCGTGGCGTACGTGCCGTAGACAGCGAGCCCGCCCGTTAGCGGTCCGTCGCCGCGGCTCGCTGGCGGCGCTGCATCGCGTGCATGCGATGCGCCCGCGACTTCGGCCGATCGCAACAAGGTTTCAGAAAGCGTGTAGAGTGCAAACGGGGCCGCAGCCTCCAACAGCGAAATCTCGACGTGTTGCCCCGCGCCCGTGCGATCGCGTTCGCGCAGCGCCGCCAACACACCGATGACGCCCCAAAGGCCCGCGCCAATGTCGGCCATTTGTGCGCCGGGCACCGCCGGAGGGACGCCCGGTGGACCGCTGACTCCCAAGACACCGCCACGCGCGAGGTAACCAAGATCGTGCCCCGGTCGCTCGGCGTCGGGGCCCACAGACCCGAAACCCGTGATGCTCACAAGCACGATGCCCGGGTATTTCTCGAGGAGAATCGCGGGGCCGCACCCAAGTCGCGTCAGCACGCCGGGGCGAAAAGATTCGAGCACGACGTCGTAGGTACCTGCAATCTGCAAGAATGTTTCGCGGCCCTCGGGAGCCTTGAGATCGATCGACAGGCTTCGTTTGCCCGTGTTCAAAAGCTCGAAGGCCGCGTTGCAGTTTTCGCCGGCAGGGCCCGCGCCCCGCGCCACGATGGGCGGCATAACGCGCAGGTAATCCCCTGCCCCCGTGTCTTCGAGCTTGTCGACTTGAGCACCCAGATCGCCGAGAACGCGCGAGCAAAAAGGCCCGGGCAGGAGCCGCGTCAGGTCAAGAACGCGCACACCCGCAAGGGCCCCCAAGGCTCCGCTCACTTGAACGAAAGGAGTTTCTGGAGCTTCATGGCGAGCATTTGATTGCCCGTGACTTTGAGCTTGCCCGAGAAGAAAAGCGTCATGCCCGCGGCAGGGTTTTCCATGAGTTTTTCCAGGTCTGGGCCCGAAATCGTGATGGTGCAATCGGCTGGCTGAACCCCCGCCGTGCACGATGGCCCCGTCGCGCTGACGTCGACGAACCACTCGCCTTCGCCCGTGACGTTCATCTGGTACTTCGCGTTCATTCCCTTCGCGTCTTCCGCGTTGCGGGAGAGCGCGCCAGGAAGTTCTTCGTTGAACAATTTCTTGATGTCGAGGGCCATATTTCCTCCAATTGGGAAGCCAAAAGCGAGCACGGTCGGGAACCGCGTGCGCAAACTGAATGCGATTCAGTGTGTAAAGCCTGCCACCTGCGCCGTCAAGTTTAGATCAGTGATGGGCGCGGCCAGCTGCGCCCCCAGAAGGTGCGTGTAGACTGCATGCGCTTCGGCGCCGCCGTGCTTGACCCTGCGCGGAGTTTTTTGGCCGACGCGGCATCGTCGGCCCACGGTCTCCCCTCTCCAAGCGAGCCGCACGCGAGCGCCCTCGCACGGTCACACACTCTCGGACGGCGACCCCGGGCTCGGGCGTTCAACACGGTGTCAGCCGGTCCACACGGATCGGGAACGGCGACATCGGGGCCGCGACTGACTAGGGTCGCCCCATGTCAAGCTTGCTCACTGAAACCGTTTGCGTTGTCACGGGTGCCGGCGGCGGCCTTGGTCGAGCGTATGCCAAGCTCTTTGCATCCGAGGGCGCGCGGGTCGTCGTGAACGACCTCGGCGGTGCGCGCGACGGAAGCGCGGACGGCCCCTCGGCGGCACAAACTGTCGTCGATGAAATTGTCGCCGCGGGCGGGCAAGCGGTCGCCGACACGAGCGACGTCGCGAGCGCTGACGGCGCGGCGAGGGTCATTCAAACGGCGATTGACTCCTTCGGCGACGTGCACGTGCTCGTGAACAACGCGGGCATTCTGCGCGATAAAACCCTGCTTAAACTTGACGAAGAGGCCTTCGACGCCGTGATGCGCGTACACGTGAAGAGCACCTTTTTTTGCACGCAGGCTTTCGCCAAGCATCGCGTGGCCAAGGGCGGCGGCGGGCGCATCGTGAACACGTCGAGCGTGAGCGGTATGCTCGGCAACTTTGGGCAAGCGAACTACGCCGCAGCGAAGGCGGCCATTTATGGCTTCACGCGTACAGCGTCGATTGAGCTTCAGAAACACCGCATCACGGTGAACTGCATCGCGCCCATCGCGAAGACGCGCATGACCGAAAACCTGCCGATGTTCGCCAACATCGAGTCACTGACGCCGGAGCATGTGGCACCGGCGGTGCTGTTTCTTGTGAGCGAGCTCAGTGGCGAGAAAACGGGCTGGGTTCTCGCGGCGGCGGGCGCGCGCATGTACGCCTTTCGCGTCGTCGAAACCGCGGGCCGCTTCAAAGAAGAAACGGGCGGCATTTGGACGCCAAGCGAGATCGCCGAACACTGGGACAGCATCGTCAAGATTTGACCCGCCGCGCCCGCCGCGACCTTTTCTCTGTGGCCACCCTGGGATGGCGGGCGTACTCTAGGACGATGCGCCTCGATCCGCGTGCCGCTGCGAAAGCAGCCCTCGGCTACCTCCAACGCAACCCCGACGAATTTGTAAACGCTGCGGTGAATGCGGCAAAACTGCGTTTTGGCATCCCGGTGGCAGCCCTTCGCTGGCTCGCCGATCAGGCCTCGAACGCCCCAAAAGCTCCTCAAGACATCGAACTTGCGACGTCGAACGAGTCGCTTCGCGTGAGCGCCGCGATCGACGCGATGGGCACGCCGATTCGCGCGCATGCCTCCATTCGCATCGATGAAATTCGTTTTTCCGCGAGCGAACTTCGCGTTGGAGTTCGCTTGTCAGACATCAAGTTGGTGCTGCTCGGCGAGAGCGACACGCCCCTGGCCTTGCTCATCAAGTCCGGCGCGCTTGATCTTTCGAGGCCAGGTAACTTGTTCAAATACCTGCCAAAACGCCCGGCGATGATCGTTGAGGCCGAGGGCGATCGGGTTGTTCTTGACTTTATGCGCGTTCCAGGCGTCGCCAAGAGCGGTGCCATCAAGAAGGCCCTGGATGTGGTGTCGCCGGTGCTCGGCATTAAGGCGATCGAAACCGACAGCTCCCACATTTACGTCGCCCTCGAGGCCACGCCGTGGAGGCTTTCCGAGTCAATCCAAGCCCTTCTCGGCACGTAGAACGGTTTTTGATTCGATTCGATTCGATTCGGTCCGATTCGATTCGATTCGATCCCCTCGATCGTCGCGTCGATTCGGTCTTGGACTCGGGTGCTCTGCGGGGTAGGTCGCACGCATGCTTCATCGTCGGCTCGTATCAGCAGGAGCGCCCGCCACTCCTTCGGGCCCATCTGATTTTTCTGTGTGGCTCGCGTCCTGGGCGGCACTTCGTCAGCGCGGTGCCATTCCCGGCGACATTATCGCGGCCCTCACAGTGGCTGCCGTCGCCCTGCCCCTCAATCTCGCCCTCGCCGTAGCCTGCGGCGTGCCACCGGTCATGGGCCTCGTGGCGGGCGCCGTGGGCGGCTTCGTTGCGGCGTTTCTGGGTGGGGCGCCGCTCCAGGTTTCCGGTCCCGCGGCGGCCCTTTCCACGATGGTTCTCCTCATCGGAAAAGACTTTGGCGCAGCGGGGGTTGCCGCCGCCGCCCTCGTCGTTGGCGTGGTGCAACTCGTTGTCTACGGCCTTCGCGTCAGCAAGTACCTGGCGCGTTTGCCCGAGGTCGTTCTCGCCGGATTCACGACGGGCGTAGGCCTCAAGATCCTCGGCCAGCAGGTTCCCGAATTTCTCGGCTTCGATTACTCCGTCGGCGACATCGCGAAGATGATGCATCGGCCTCACTGGCTCCACGATGTATCGTGGCATGCGGCGTTTTGCGGCATGCTCGTCGCGTTTTTCGTGATTGCCATGAAGGCCTACAAGCGCTTTCCCGCGGCCATCGTGGGCATCGCGCTCTCCACGTTTCTCGCCTCGTACCTCGGCTGGGGCATCGCCCGCGTCGGTGCCATCCCCGATCACTTCCCGGCCCCGAGCGTTCCAGACCTTGGTGACGATCAGTGGCTCGATCTCGTCGTGGTCGCCGTTCCGCTCGGGCTCCTTGCCGCCATCGAGTCGCTCCTCTCGGCCAGCGCCATCGACCGCATGGCCGGCTCGAAACACCATTCCGACCTCGAAGTTTTTGGCCAAGGTGTGGGCAACCTCGCGTCGTCGCTGTTCGGCGGCATGCCCATCAGCGGCGTCATTGTTCGCAGCGGCGTCAACGTTCAGTCCGGCGCCACCACCCGTCTCAGCTCCATGTTGCACGCCGGTTTGCTGGCCTTCGCGATGCTCAAGCTCTCGGGTTCCCTCGCCCATGTGCCTCTCGCCGCCCTCGCGGGGCTTCTGTGCGTCGTCGGCAGTCGCCTCATCGAGCTGCGCGAACTCGCCCATTTGGCCCGTCACCGGCCGATCGGCGCGCTCGCATTTCTCCTCACCGCGGCGGGCACACTCTCGGGGCATTTGTTGTCGGGCCTCGTGCTGGGCCTGGTCGTGGCCCTCGTCGATGACCGCCTCAACCCGAGGGTGGTCGCGCGCGAGGCCGCAGACCCGCTTCCCACAGACGTCCGCGCCTTCATCGAACGCGCGAAATCTGGCGCCCGAAAACCCGTGCATCATGCACCCATTACGGAGGTTGCGCGTTGGCGTCGGCATGTGGCCGCAGACCCGAGGGTGCCCTCGACGAGCTACGTGCATCGCCAGGCAAATGTCGCGGGCCGGGTCGTGCTCGGGCGTTCGGTGCACGTGGCCGCTGGAAGCTCGATTCGTGCCGACGAAGGCACGCCCTTTTTCATCGGCGACGACTCGAACGTCCAAGACGGCGTCGTCATTCACGGCCTCAAAGATCGCCACGTTGTGGTGGGCGGCGAGAAGTGGTCCGTCTACGTTGGGCGCGGCGTATCGATGGCGCACAACGCCCTGGTGCACGGCCCATGTTTCATCGGCGACCACACGTTCATCGGCTTCAAGGCCGTCGTGCACGATGCCATCGTCGGGCAGCGGTGCTTCGTGGGCATTGGGGCGGTAGTCGTTGGCGTGGAAATTCCCGATGGAAAGTTCGTTCCTCACGGCGCCATCATCACGACTTCAGACGCCGTCGACGCCCTACCGAATGTCGATGCCGCCAAGCTCCACTTCAACCAAGACGTCGTCGAGGTGAATCGCGGCCTCGCCTTGGCCTACGGCCTCGAGGAGCCCAACACCCCCGATGGGCCGCCGTCGCGGACCGTCGAGTCCAACCATTCTTCCAACGACGCACCCTGGCTGGCCGGGGGCCGGCGTCGCACGCACAACAGTCGCTTTTGATCGGGAGCATCGGATGATTTTGGGCCTATTTCTCGGACTTTCTCTCGCGTCGCTCGTCCTCGCGTCGCAAGCTTGGTTTCGTGTCGACGAAGGCCACGTGGCCGCTCTCACGCGTTTCGGCCGGGCGCAAAGGGATGGCGATCGGGTGCGCCTCTACGGCCCGGGCCTTCAGTTTCGTTGGCCCTTCGAGGTGCCGATTATCGTGGCCACCCTTGAGCGCTCCCTCGAACTCTCTGGCGAGCACAGCGGACGAAACGCCATGACCAACGATGGCACCGTGCTGCGGTTTGATTCCGTCCTTCGTTACGTGCTCGAAGAGGCCGGTGCCGAGCGATTTCTCTTCGGTTTGAGAGAACCGCTCGAACACGTCACCGGCGTGTTTACGTGCCTACTTCGCAATGAAATCGCGAACTTCGGAGGTGCCGCGGAAGTGGCAGCCGGGCTCTCGTTGCCGCCTCGGGCCGTTGATGCCGGCTCCTACGCGCTCATTCGCAGCGAGCGTCGGCGCCTCAATCACCAAATCGACGAGTTCGTTCGAAGGCGCATCGGTGACCGTTACGGCCTTCGCTTCGTTGCCGTCGATCTCGTCGATATCTTGCCGCCCGACGAACTCGACGAGGCCTTGAACGCTGTCCTCCAGGCGCAGAGCGGTGCCGAGCGCGACTACTTTCGAGCCGAAGCAGACGCGTCGCGCCGCCTCCTCGCAGCCGACAAGTCGGTCGCCATCGCGCACGCCCGTGCCGAGGCCGAAGCCAGGGAAATTGCTGTTCTTACGCGCGCCCTCGCGGAGCTTGATGGCCGTGGTGTATTGACCGCTTACGTGACGCGGCGCCGTGCCGAAGTGCTCTCGGAGGCTCGTTTGTCTTTCGTGAAGGAATCTGCCGGATGAATGTTCCCTTCGTTCTCGCCCTCGTCGTGGGTGCGCTCCTTCCATTTGCATTCTACAAGCTCTTTAGGGCGCTCGGCTTCGAGGTGAACGAGCGCGAGAGCGTGCTCGTGACGTCGCATGGTCGCCTCGAGAAGGCCCTCGATGAAGCGGGGTTTCACTTCTGGCCCTCGCGGGTCTTTCCTTGGGTCGAGGGTCATCGCGTCTCGCGTCGCCTTGATTTCCGCGACTTTAGCGCAGTGCACGTCAACGATTCGCGGGGCACGACGATCACGATCGACCTCTGGCTCGAGTTTCGTGTGGTCGACCCGCAGCGCGCACTCTTTTCGATCGCCGACTGGGACACATCTCTTCGCACGCTCGTTTCCCACGCCACCACGTCGATCCTCGGCAACCGCGAATTTCGCGAGATTCTCTGCAACCGCACCGACCTGAGTGAAGCTGTGCGCCGCGACATCGCGACAGAAACAGCGCGCTGGGGCATCGAGGTCGAGCACCTTTTGATCCGCAACATCGCGTTGCTCCCAGAAATCGGTCAGCAGCTCTTCGCAACCGTCGCGGCGCGCATCGAAAAGGCCCGCGCCGACATCGAAGAAGGGGGCCGCCTCGCCGTCGCGAAGCTCGAGGCCGACACCGACGTACGCGTCGCCGAACTCGAAGCCACAGCGAAAGCTCAGTACCCCGCGGCCATCGGTGCAGCGCTCTCAGATGCCGCGATGACGCCCGCGGTCCTGCATGCCTACGAAACCCTTCACGAGCTCGCGGAGCTTCGTCCGCACCGCACGGTGCGCTTTCACGGCTTCTCCGATGGCGAAGTTCGCGCCGTCGACGCCGCGATGATCGAGCAACAATTTGGGGACGCGAAAGCCCCCTGAGCGCTTACCTCGCGCCGATCTTGAGAAGCACCACCTTCACGGTGTCGATCAAGATCGAAAGGTCGAAAAGCAGAGAGTACGACTTTATATAGTAAAGGTCATACTGCAACTTTTCGAGCATATCTTCTGTCGTGGCGCCGTAGCGGCAACGCACCTGCGCATGCCCCGTGACCCCCGGTTTGACGTAAAGACGCTGCTTGAAAAAGGGAATTCTCTGTTCGAGTTTTTCCAAAAAGACGGGGCGTTCTGGCCTGGGGCCCACCATGCTCATCTCGCCCACCAAGACGTTCCAAAGTTGCGGCAGTTCGTCGAGGCGCGTTTTGCGAATCATGTTGCCCACCCGCGTGACGCGCGGGTCATTTTCTTGCGCGAACTGGGCACCGGCGACCTCGGCGTCTGTGCGCATGGAGCGAAATTTGAGAATCACGAAGGGCTTGCCAAACTCGCCCGCGCGCTCTTG
>CAMCKZ010000086.1 GCA_945875545.1 Polyangium aurulentum
CCTCGAAGGGGCAGGGGAGATGCCCACGATTCCGCGCATGGGCAGTGCGCCGCGCATTTTTACGAGCAAGCTGCCCGCGGACTCCGGCGGTGAAACGCCCGACGGCGATTAGCCGAAGGGTGCCGCACGCGCCCATCGAGGCGTGTTAGGGAGGCATTTCTGGGCACAAGTGGAGACAAACATGAGCGAAATTGCAGGTTTTCGAACAATTGGCGTGGTGGGCTCGGGGCAAATGGGCGGGGGTATTGCTCAAGTATGCGCTGCGTATGGTCTCCAAGTTTTTCTCGCCGATGCGTCGCTCGCCCACGCTGAAAAGGGCAAGGCAAAAATTGCCTCGGGCCTCGATCGCTTGGTGACCAAAGGCAAGATCGATGGGGCCGCAAGAGACGCCATTTTGCTGCTTATTACGCCAGTCGATAGCCCCAAGGCCTTCGGTAGTTGCGATATGGCCATTGAGGCCGCGACCGAAAATGTTGACCTAAAGCTCGCGATTTTTCGTGGGCTTGATGAGGCCCTTCCTCCGGGTGCGCTGCTGTCATCGAACACGTCGTCGATCTCGCTCACGAAGCTTGCGGCGCATACGGGCCGGCCTGATCGCGTGATTGGCATGCACTGGATGAACCCGCCGCCGGTGATGAAACTCATCGAGATCGTTCGCGCGGTGCAGACCAGCGACGAAACCTGGAAACGCACCGTGGCATTGGCGGAAGGCCTGGGAAAAACCGTGGCTTCTTCCAATGATTCACCGGGTTTCATGGTGAACCGCATTCTTGTTCCCATGTTGTGCGAGGCGATTTTTGCCCTTCAAGAAGGCGTGGGCCGCGCCGAAGACATCGACACGGGCGCGAAGCTCGGGCTCAATCATCCGATGGGGCCTCTGGAGCTTGCAGATCTCATCGGTCTCGACACGGTGCTGGCCATCGCAGACGTGCTTCATCGCGATCTCGGCGACAGCAAATACCGCGCCCCCACCCTGTTGAAAAACTATGTTGCTGCGGGCTGGCACGGTCGAAAAACGGGGCGAGGGTTCTACCGCTACGACGACAAAGGCCAGCGAATTACCTGAGAGAAATGCCATGAGCACCTATACCTTCGAGACGATTCGCGTGGAGGCCGAGAGCCCCATTGCCATCGTGATTTTGAACCGCCCCGACAAACTCAACGCCCTCAATCGCATGCTCATTTCCGAGCTGACCGCGGCGTTCTCGCTGCTCGTCGAGGGCGGCCAAACGCGCGTGGCGATTTTGAAAGGCAGTGGCGAAAAAGCTTTTGCGGCCGGCGCCGACATCGCGGAGATGGGCCAGTTGTCGTCCGTCGAAGCGCGGCGGTTTTCCGAAGAGGGTCATCACCTGGGCGCCATTCTTGAGAGCGCGCCCTTTCCCGTGATCGCGGAAGTCCAGGGTTTTGCCTTGGGCGGCGGGTGTGAGCTTGCCCTCGCGTGCGATTTTATTCACGCGGGTGTGCGGGCAAAATTTGGTCAGCCTGAGGTCAATCTTGGGGTCATTCCGGGTTTCGGCGGAACCCAGCGCCTCGCGAGACGCGTCGGTATTGGCCTTGCGCGCGAGCTTTGCTTCACCGGAAAAATCATCGACGCCTCGGAGGCCCTGCGCATCGGTTTGGTCAACGCCGTGCACGCCCAAGAAGACCTTTCTGCGAAGGTCATGGAGCTTGCGGCGCTCATCGCGGCAAAGGGGCCGCTCGCGGTGGCAGCTGCGAAACGCGTTCTGCTGCGCGGCGAAGACATGGCCCTCAGCGCGGCAAATGCCCTGGAAATTGAGGCATTTGGCGGCCTTTTTGGCTCGGGCGATCAGCGCGAAGGCATGGCCGCTTTCTTGGCCAAGCGCGCGGCCACGTTCACGGGCACATGAACCCGCGCTCACCTATCGCGCTGCATGATGTGCTCGGGCAATCCATTGCCGTGGGCACCTTGCGGCGCGCCATGGAGACCGGGCGCCTGCATCACGCGATCTTGTTTGATGGCCCGTCGGGGGTCGGAAAAAATCTCACCGCCGAGGCCGTCGCGCAGTGTGTGCTTTGTGAAAAGCCCTCCGGCGGCGTGGCGTGCGGGCAGTGCGCAGCGTGCATCAAAGTGCTGCGCCGCGACGCCATCGGTCGCTCGGTCCACCCGGATTTTGCGACGGTGGCCAAAGCCATGTACGACCCGGCCGTTATAGGGCGAAAGACGCAGGAAACACAGGATATTTCCGCCGATCAGGTGCGCACCGTCGTGCTGGCTCGCATGTCGCTCGGGGCCGTTTTTGGGCGCGGTCGTCTCTTCTTGATACGCGACGCAGACGAACTCAGCGTGTCGGCGGCAAACGCGCTTCTGAAGACCCTCGAAGAGCCTCCGCCGCGCACGTATTTTATTCTCACGAGCACGCGCGGCGGGGAGCTGCTGCCCACCATTCGATCGCGTGTGCAGCGCATTCGTTTTGGCCCGCTGCCAGAAGATGCACTCTGCACAATTCTTGTGCGCGAGGGTCACGATCCGAAGGTGGCCGAGGGCGTGGCGCGCGACGCGCAAGGCTCGCTCACCATCGCCCGCGAGAAGCTCGGGAACGGAGCCAAAGATGGGCTGGAACCCTGGATTTCATCGATTGAAATGGCTCTTGAAGACAAGACGTTTGCAGGGGCTCTGAAGGCCGCCGAGGGCTCCAAGGGCGCGCGCGATACAGTCGGTGCGGGGCTCGAGGCCTTTGCTGCGCACCTCGTCGACACGGCTCGAAAGGCGGCAAGCGAGTCATCGCCGAAGGCCTTGCGCGCGGCCGATGGTTACGTGCGCGTGCAACGGGCGTTGCGGCAACTCGACGGCAACGCGTCGCCGCAACTCGTGACCGAGGCCCTCTTGGCTGACCTTCGGGGCATGCCGTGAGCGGGCCATTGCCTCCATCGGGGCGTCCATCAGGGCGTCCATCCGCGCGTCCATCCGCAGCTCCGGGTCGTCCGTCGGTGCCACCCGCGGGCAAGCGTCGCCTTTCCATGGACGCGCAAAAGCAGGTGACCCAGGTAATTCCCTGGGGAAAACGTCTTTTGCGCATGACGTCGCTGCGCCTTCCCGATGGCTCGCGGGTGCATGTCGAGGTGCCTCGCGACGTCTTCGCGCCGGGGACGCAGGTGTTTTGGCGCGGCAACATCGGGCAAGGAATTGGGGTCGTTCTCGGTCACGCCGGAATGGTCTTCGATCCTCCGCGGGTCGACGGAACGATCACGGGGATCGCGTCCGATGGCGACCGCGAACGCGAGGCGAAGGTCCGCGCGCGGGAGCATGCGGTTGCGCAGGTCGGCCGCGTGGTCCTTCGCGAGCTCGACCTTCCGGCGAAGGTTGTTCGCGCGCAGGCCGAAGAGGGTGCGTCGCGGTTTGCGCTCATCGTCACCACGAACGAAAGGCTCGAATTTCGAGCGATTTTGCGTCTCATTGGTCAGCGCACCCGCGAACGTGTGGACCTTCGCGTTGTCGGCGATCGCGATGCGGCGCAAGTCATGGGCGGCGTAGGTCCGTGCGGTCTGCAGCTATGTTGCAGCACCTTTCTTTCCAACTTTGTGCCCGTCAATATTCGTATGGCGCGCGACCAACGGCTGCCGCTAAACCCGGAGCGAATCAACGGCGTGTGCGGTCGCCTCTTGTGCTGCCTCGTGTACGAAGATGCGCAGTACCGGGCGATTCGCGGGGCGGTGCCGCGCATTGGCGACAAGCGCACGACCGGCGGCGTGGTGGGTGAGGTTATCACCGTCGATGCCCTCGCCGGGACGGCCCGTTTGCGCATGCCAGATGGCTCCGAGACGAGCGTGCTGCTCGCGGAAAGTGAGCCTATTTCCAGGGTTGACGGGGACTCGCCCGCAGATCCGAGTAACAGCCCGCCGGGCCCGTAAGAAGGCACGGGTCAAGGGCAGTGAGCCCAATGCGCTCGCCTTAGGTGAAAGTGTGTGCCGCGCCCGCGAGGCCCAGTCGCCGAAAGGGTTCTCCCGCGTCCTCGCCGACCGCCGGGAGCAGCGCTGCAATGAGTGCGACCGCCTCGCAATGCCCGCGCACCGACGCCATATTGCCGCCATCGATGCCGCCAATGGCGATGAGCGGCACACCCCTCTCGGTGGTCATCACGTGCGCCGCACGAAGGCGCTCGAGCCCCACCGCTGGCTGGGCATTTTGCTTGGAATTCGTTGGAAATATGGGGCCAAAGGCCACGTAGGCACAGGGCGTTTTTAGGGCCTCGGAAAGCTCCGCGAGGGAGTGGGTGGAACGCCCGAAAGGGAGCGGCACCGTCGACTCTTCGGCCTCGCTCGCCAGCCCATCGTGCTGCCCAAGATGAACCGCGCGGGCACGGGCGGCACGCGCGAGTTTCCCGCGATCGTTCACGACAAAAAGCGTGCCCGCGGCCGCACAGCGCTGAGCAAGATCAAGCGCGAGATCCAGGTGGTCTTCGTCGCGGCCAAACTTCGCGCGAAGCTGCATCCACTTGGGTGCACTCTGCAAGCATCTGTCGGCGTGTTCCCGCGGACAAACGCCGCGCGCGCCGCAGGCATCTACGTCGATGATAGGATAAAACCAGTCGTTTCCACTCATGGTTCTCCCTCCTCGACCGCCTCAATGGAGACCTCCGCGCCGATGCGCCCCGGCTCGGGCCAAGGGTTCATCGCGAGAATACTTCCGCGCACGGCGGTCGTCCAAGCGTCGTGCGAGGCGCCTCGGTGGCGGTCCAGGCGCTCAAATTTCGCCGACGTTCCGCTGTTCGCGTCTTCGTAGCAGAGCACCAACGCACGCCGACCTTTGGCACCTTCGGGAGGGGCGACCACGCGGCCACGCAAGCCAGGCAAACGGCTTGGTACCGGAGGTGTGGGTGTGACGAGCAAGTACGAAAAGGTCAAACCTTCGAAGTGAAGACCGGCTCCGCGCGCGATAGGAATAAGCGCGGAAGGCAGGGAAATCGCTCGATCTTCGTGGCACCAATCGCTCTCGTTCACGAGCAGCGGGCACTCTTTCGCATGCGTGCATGGTGCAGCTATATGAAAGCCCACCGCCAGAAGTCGACCGCGCAAGGTTTGCAAAGCCCGCGTCGTCGTTTTCAGCGCGGGCTCAATCAAGAGCACATGGCCTTGCGGCGCGACGCCTCGGCAAAAGCGATGCACCAGGGCCGAAATGCGATCGGCCCGCAAGGCGGATCCGCGCTCAAGTTCGCACAGCACGTTGCACGCGAGGATGAGGTCCGCGTCACCCTTCGGCGAAAAATCACTCGCCGAGCCTGCAACGAACTGCGCGGTCGCGCATAGTGCTGGAAATAGCCTAGTAAAAAGCTTCTTCGCAATCCGGAGAGCCGCGGCGTCGTCGTCTACAAGCGTCAGAGAAAGGGTGAGATCGGGCCGGGTGTCGCGCACGAGCATCGCGAGTCCCAGCGCGCTGGCACCGAGGCCCGCGCCTACGTCGACGACGCGCACCGTGGCGCCAACGGCGAGCCGCGGAAGAAGGTCGCGCGCGGCTTCGTAAGTCTTGCCGAGGTCGCGCGGTAAAAAAAAATGGAGACGCGCCGATCGCGCCTCGGGGCCAAGGGTTTGGGGGCGCCGATCGCGCTCGCCGGCACCGACGCCGTTGTACGCCGCCGAAACGTCTTTTACGGCGGCGAGCAGGGCCCGCGAGGCCTCGCGCGGAAGGAGCTTTTCCTCGCGTGCGACCTCGTCGATCGCGGCAAGAACGGAGGCGTCGATGAGGGTACGCACGGGCGCGAAGTCCGTTTTACTCGGCGCCCGCAGGCCGCTCGGCCAACATGATCAAGCGCGGTGAATCGGCCCCAAAAAAAGCTCCGGGCGTTGCGATGTGACCGCTTACTTCCATGATGCGAAAGCCCACCCGTTCGAGCATGCTCCGCAGTTCGTGCGAGGAAAAGAGGCGCATGGAATAATCGAACTCGCGCGATCGACCCTCCTCGAAAAGCACCGTGCGGTGAACCATGAGGCGGCTGGTGGCCTCGTTGAGTTGGGCGTCGTCCATGCAAATGCTTCGATCACCTTCGAACCACACAAGCGAGGGCAACCGCGAAACGACGTAGTCGCGATTCAGCAGATCGATGAGGATTTGGCCTCGCGGGCGCAACGCCCGATGAAGATTCGCGAGAACGGATTCGTTGGTGGCGTCGTCGAAAAAACCGAAGCCGTTGTCCCAGATGACCGCGCCATCGTAGGCCGCCGACTCGTTCATTTCGCGCATGTCGAGCTGCTGAAATTGCACCCGCTGCTGGGAGCTCCGTGCCTTCGCGGACGCACGCGCCAGGAGCGGCAAGCTCGTGTCGATGCCGACCACATCGAAGCCCCGTTGCGCAAGAATTGCCGCGTGACCGCCGTCTCCGCACCCCACGTCAAGAATGCGCGCGCCCGGAGCCAAATTCAGGCGTTTTTCAATGAAGGCGACATCGGACTCAATCTGTGGCGGCTTTAGTGGCGCCCCAAATCGAGGGTAATCGTCTTGGAAAAGCAGCTCCCACCAAGGGCGCGATTGGGGCGGCAAGGAATCAACGCCGAGGCGCGAACGACCGCGGCTGGGCCCCGCACTTGAAACGGCCGGGGCACGAACCGGCGCCGACGCCCCCACAGGACGCCCTGGCGCGTGCGTAGACGGAGGCGGAGTCAACCCACCGGGTTGGGCCTTGATGGCGACCTCCGGAGGCGCGGCAAGAGGCTGCTGCGGGGTTTCATCGAACTCGCCGCCGACATCGTCGAGGTCGAGAACCGATGGCGCATCAATGGGAATTGCCTGGGGCACCGGCCGTGCGTTGCCAGGCGCCGCGAGTTCGGGTGCCGACGCGATGTCGATCTCAAAAGGGCTTATCAGCGTGGGGTAACGCAAACGCTCGGGGCGCGCACTCTGGGGCATTTGCGCGGGTTGCATGAGAAATTCCGAGAGGCTGTCGCCCGATACGACGGAGCGTTGGAGAGTCGGTATGGTTTCAAACGGATCGGGCTGGGTCTGCAGGCGCACCGGCGGTGCCATTGGCGTGCGCACGCTCGGGGGAATCTCATCGCGGGGCGCCACTGGAACGCCCGTGGACTCCGCAAGCCCGGCACCCGCCGAAGAAACCGGACGCGCGACCTCGTCTTCGGGAATGCGAACAGAGGGCAAACGCCTGCGCGGAGACGGCGGCGCGAGGTCCCAATTTCCGTCTGCGTCTGTGTCGGCGGGGCGACTGCTTCGAGGTCCGGTCGGTTCGTCGGGCATAGTAAAAAATCAGGGGGCAAGGCGGGCGTGGGCGCGGCGCCATGGATGACAAGGGCCGAGTGTTCCGCCGAGGTGGCGCAGCGTCAAGTGGGGACCACTCGCCGCGTGGCGATCGCTTCGCCCATGAGGACTTTTTGACCGCCGCTCAAATTGTCGAAACCCGTCACTGCGCCCTTTTCGGTGAACATAACCACCGTCGAGCCCAGGTGAAAAATTCCCAATTCGTCGCCGCGCGCATAGAGCTCCGGCGAGGAAAATCGCTGCTCGCCAAGGGGTACGTCCGCCGCGTCTATGGCGGAAGCGGTGATGCGCCCGACGACCAGGGCCGCCACCATGACGAGGGCCACGTGGCCGAAACCCGATGCGGTGGCGTCCAGGTGAAAGACCACCCGACGGTTGACCGAAAAGAGATGCGGTACGTGCGTAAGCCCCATTTCGTTCACGGGGTAGAGCTCGCCCGCAAGGGAGACGACGCGCGTCAGAGCTGCGGCGCAGGGCACATGCACGCGGTGATAATCGCGCGGAGAAAGGTAAATCACGACGCCTTCGCCGCCGACAAATCGCTCCGCATCGGCCGGGGAACCGAGCAGGTCCGTGAGCCGCAAATCCGAGCCTTTTACGCGCCAAGTGCCCTCGGGCGTAACGGTGCGCGAGACCTCGACGCGGCCGTCGCAGGGGCTTACAAATGTCTGTTCGTCGCCGTCGAGAGGCCTCGCGCCGGCGGCGAGAGAACGCGTGAAGAATGCATCAAAAGACCCCCAGCGCGAGGGCACGACGCAACCCGTGAGGTCGACGTCGTAGGCCTTTGAATAAAGGCTCACCGCCGCGCGCTCAATGAACGCGGGCACCGATGCCTCCGTGAGCTTTCCGACGAGGCGGGTGATGCGCTCGCGGGGCATACGCTGAATGATCTCAAATGCGGCATTCCGCTGGGCAGTCATGCGGGCGGCGCTAGCAAGTCTCCGCCCGAAAAGCTACTGCGGGCCCAAGAGGTGAGTACACAACGCCAGCGAAGAGTCAATCGACGCTCGGTTGCATGCGTCGACGCGCTTCGTCGCACAAGAGTGACTCGCGGCCCGTGCGGCCTTCTTCGCAGACGGCACCGGGGGCGAACGGCTCACGATTGACAGCTTTTTCCCTCGCAAATCGTGCTTCCGAAGTTTCGCCGCGGGCTTCATCGCGGCGCGCCCGCAGGCGGTACCACGGGGCCAAAGGTTCGCTTTCGGGCGTCACGTCGTAGAGCACCGCATCGAGGGCGTCGTTCGCGCGGCGCTGCTCGTGGGCGAGGGCATGGAGAGTCAGCCAGCCACCCTCGCGACTTCGTTTTTGGCGTTCGTTATCGGGCAGCCGCGCAAGCTCTTGGAGCGCCGCATCTCCGTGGCCGCGATCCACAAGAAGCCTTGCCAGTCGCGTGCGCCGCGCGACAGATTGTTCTCCGTCGTCGACGGCCGCGGCGCTCGCGGAGGGGGCTTTGACGGTGCGACGAATGGACGAAAGCCAAGCGTTTTGCCAGGTTGAAAACGTTTTTCCCGTCGCCTCCAAAAGAGGGTCTTGGCCCCGCGTTGCCCCGATCGTTTGCAGGTAGGCGTTCCATCGCGCGGGTCCGAGTTCGCCGCGCAGGTGCCGCACAAAACTCGTCGCGGCAGCGAAGGCAAATCCTGCGGCGCGCGCGCTCGGAAGCATCGCGACGCTTGGCCCGAGCTTGTCCAAAGACATGAGTTCACCCTTTGCGTCGGCCTCGCGGACAAGGACTTCCGGAGCCGGACTGTCGTCGAATCGCGTAGCTTCTCGCCAGCGAATTTCCATGTCTTTCGCCATTCCCTCTTGCAACCAGAGAGGAGCGCTGTCGCCTGTCACGGCGGTCAGTGCGAGGTGGGCGATCTCGTGAACGATGGTGTCGCGCCACGCGAGTTCACCCTCTCGGGCCCGCGGAGAAAGCATCGTGACGCGCCCCCATTTCGCGATGGCCACGGTGCCCGTCGTGCGCGCCGATTCATACGGCAGTCCGGTACTTTCACTGAGCGTCTGTTGGTCGCGAACGAGTACGAAGTACGTGGGTGCGGCCCACGTGTACCCCATCGTTTCGGCCGTCAAACGCCGCGCGGCGACGACGGTTTCGTGGAGCCATGGAAGCAGTGCGACGTCACCCGCCTGCTGAAATTGCACGCGAAGCGCCTGGTCGTCCGTCGTGCGTTCAAGCGCGCCCTCCGTTGCATGAAGCAGTCCGACCGCGACCCCGCGCAGCTCACGCACCTCTTCGGCAGGTCCCTCGCTTGCCGCATGGTCGAGCAAACGAAGGGCGATCTTGGGATGACCACGATGAATCGCCACGCGAGCCAAAGACGCACCCACGTGGTGCCCCGCTCTCTCTGCGGCGCGCAGCATCACCTCCGCACCTTGGCTATCGAGACGAGACAGGTAGTCGTCGCCAGGGCGACCCGAGCGCTGACCATGCACAGACCCAGCCTCAAGTCCAGTAAAAGCGAAAATCGCCGTTAGGTAGAGGTGTTTGCGGTGGATATTGACTGCCAATGACCTCATCGCAAAAGCCCCTCTTCGTACCGTTGAACGGCCTCGGGAACCCGACTGGCACCGCGCGAAGACAGACCGTTGACGACGCGTTTTCGCCAGGCCGCAGCCCGCGCCTCTTCGGTCTTTGGAACGGCCGCGTGCGCCGCGTCGTCGCCCTTTGCACCGTCTTCGCTTCGGTGACCCTCTCGCGCATCGCCGAGGTGCGCGAGGGAATCCCGCTGCGCCGCCACACCCTCGATCGCCTGCCCCTGGGCGAAGGCCCTCGCGGCGCGGCCCATCGCCTCCGCGCCCTTCTCGAGGGCTTTGGCGACATCGACGTCCTTCGAAGAGCGTTGGAGTTGCCGTGTTCGGTCGGCAAGTCGGGCTTCCTCGCCTGCAAGAATCTGCGCATTCTCATGAAGCTTTTCATCGAGCCAAGAAGCCTCCTCATTAAGCTGCTTTTGCAAGGTTTTTCGCTCGTTTCCGCCGTTTTGCCCCCACTGCTTTTCTACCTGGGCCAGGCCGTTCCTGGCTTCTCGAAATCGGCCGCTACGTACATCCGTCGCGGCAACCCGAAGGCGAGCCTCGCCGTCGCCGTGACGAAGCTCGTCAGCCCCGGCCATCGACTGAATTCGTTTGGCGTGCTCCTCGCGCTCCGCCACGTCTCCGAACGGCGAGGGATGGGCCAGCGCTTCGCCCGCGCCGTGGAGCATCTTTTGCACGTCCGCAATCTCGTCGACCGCCGAGCCCTTCGACGCGCCCGACGATTGGTTGCCCGCGTTGCCATCGGACGGGTCTCCCGACGCGTCTTCACCGCCCATGCCCTGGCGGCCATCGCTCGGGGCACCTTTGCTCCCGCCCCGGGAGCCAAAGCTTGGATCGGGCCTCGCCAAACGTCGACCCAGGGCCGCCAACAGAAACTTGGCTGCGCCGGGATCGTGCGTCAGAAATGGCTGAAGTCGGGACAGTTCTCCTTCCGTGAGATCCCCAAGATCCCGCCCCAACGGGCCAAGAATTCGGAGCGTTCGCGCCCCCGCCTCGAGGCGTGCGAGGTCATCGGAGATCGATGGCGGGGCTGCCGCGTGAATCGAATCACTTGCATTCTGCACCTGTTGTCCAATGCGCTTTGCAACGACTTTGGCGTCGGCCCATGCGAGGGAACGAAGAGCCGCGTCCAGGTCCAACACCAGATTTTCGGTGGCCGTGATGAGGTCGTTTCGGGCCCCGTCAAGGTCACGTTTGGGCAGGGTTTCACCGAGCTCGTTGAGGCGGAACGAGGCCTTTTGAACCGCGGCCTTCACGAAGAATGGCACGGACAAACCCAGGGAAGATGTGGCAAGTGTTGCCTCAATCTCCTCCCTCTCGTCTTCGAGTTCGACGAGCATTTCCGCGAGGGCGTTTCCGTCTTTCGGTACCGTCCTTTCGAGCCGATGGGCCAGGCGATCGACCTCATGGTGACGCAGTCCCACGAGAGATTGGAATCGCTCCGCCTCCGCGGTACCGATGGCCGGCGGTAGCACCACCAAGGCTTCGCTTTGGCCCCAGCGCACGCCTTCACGACCGTCGTCGCGGGCTTCCACGCGAATTTCGACAGGCCCGATCGTCTTGCGAAAGAAGGGATCGGTCGTTCGAATAAACGACGCACCGATGTCGCTCCGGTGCTCCCCATCGAGGACCGCGATGGGTCGCCGCTCCTCGTGGGATCCACTGCGAAAAACCAGGTGAATCTCGCGAAGGCCGTGGTCGTCGTGGGCTTCGTACGCGATGGAAACGCCGCCATCCCGGTCCGTGTCGCCGAGGAGGATCTGCCTCGGCGCGCCCTCGAGGGTGATGACGGGAAGACTGTCGCGCGCGGTTTGCAAATCAACACTCGCGCCATCGGGGATAAAGACGCCGGCCACGCGACGCCCAATGCGCCACACCTCGCTCTCGCGAACCTCGCGATGCACCGTGCGAGCTCCCTGCCCGTCGGCCACGATCGGCCACAGGATTCCGCGATGTTCCAAGACGATATCGCGTGCATTTATCCATGAATCACGCACGCGGACCTCGACGTCGCTTCCGGCGTGAATGACAACCGTGCCGCCGAATGCCGCGGCCGCATCGGGGACGCGAAGGTAGGCGGGAGAGCGCACGGTGACCTGCGCGTCTTGCACCGCGGAAAGTGAAAACCGGGCCACACCTCCCTGCGCGGTCATCACCGCGAGCCCCTCCACGAGGGCCTCCCCGCGCAGGACGGCGACGCCGATCATCACCGCGAAAAGGCCTTGCCGCGTGCGACGAATTCGTGCGGCGGCGCGATGCATTCCCGCATCAAATGCAGGCCAATCGATGGATTCAGCGAGACGAAGGCGATGAAGGGCGGCGAGCTCCACGGACTCTCCGTGACGCCGCGCCGAGGCCAGAAGAACCTCCGCGCGGGGGAAAGTTTTACGCAGTGCGGGTGGAAGAAGCTGGCACGCAAAGTACCCATGCATACGTAGCGCATACGCCCGCGCGCGAGGCCACTTCTCGAAGCGCGCGCTCGCCGCGGCCACCGTGATCGAGGCCGTCCAGAGAATCCACGCGGCGGCATACAGGGCTGGCGTCCGCGCCAAGAGCAGCGATACGAGGCAAAGAAACAGCGCTGCGGCACGGGCGAGCGCAGCGCAGGCAGGCTGAACCAGCGCGAACCAGCGTTCGTCGTAGGGCGTCTGCGGTGCTGAGAATTCCTTCACCGCGCAACGAATTACGCGCCCCGGTGCGCGGAATCAACGAGAGAACACAGCTCTCGGCGGTTGACCTTGGCAAGACGTGGAACGAGGCGTGGAACGCGCTCATCCCCATGCTCGCCTCGCCCGCGAACGCGTTCGAGTAAGATGATCGGGGCACGCTTCTGTGTAGAATGCACATGCACATGCGCGGGCACGTGCGCTTGCCACATCGTCCGCGCGGCACCTCGGTCTTTCGAGCGTGACCGAGGCGCACACGGGACTTGTGAGCCTTGTGACCTTCGTGCAGCGAAGTGACGGCGCAGTGACGGCGCATTGACGGCGCGCTGCGGCTGAACGTGCACCTGCATACGCTGGCTGTTGATGGGGTGTACGTGCGAAACACTGACGGAAAGCTCGGGTTTCACGCCCTCGCGCCACCGACGACGGAGGAGGTCTACGCGGCGACGAAGCGGATGCCCGCGCGACTTGAGCGACTGTGCGTGAAACCGGGTTGAACGGTGAGTCAGGCGAGCAGGCGTCGGCACTTGCAGTCTGCATGGATGCAGCGGCACAAGATGTGAGCCTCTTCGACGAGCGAGCCGGTGAGCGAACGAAGAAGCTCGTGCAAGCGGATCGGATTGCGGATATGCAACGCGTCCACCCATTTGCGCTCGAGAGGCTCACGGAGCTAGACGAGGGCTGTGTGGAGTATGCGTTTCGTAAGCCGTGGCGAGACGGGACGCGTGCGGTGGTGCTAACGGCGGACGACCTGCTCGCGCGTTTGCGCGCCATGGGAAAAAGCGCGCAGCCGCGTTTCCACATGATACGATAAGTGTGTGTGTTGGCCTCGAACGCGGCACTGCGTGCGGAGGTAGTGCCGGGGCACGCGAAGGAGGATGAGCGGATCATCCTCGACGAACGACGCAGGCGAGGGGAGCCCGTGAGCGAGATGGAAGTGCGAGGTCCACCGCGAGGACGTCGAGAGCCCTTGTGCAGCTTGTGTTCGCGTTTCGGTGAGGGAGACCGAGCGACGCTGCGGGACTTCGCAAGATGGAAGCGGCCGGCGGCGTGGGGATGAGTGCGGCCTGAGTCCGGGAAAGCGCTGCTTAGGCAGAGAAAACGCCGAGGAAACGACGCGCATGGCGGTCGGAGCTTCAACGACGGATCGCGATGGCCGGAAATCGACCGAATGCCGGGACCGTTAAGACAACTGCTTGAAGACGCGTGGCGCGGATTCCTGGTTTGAATGTGCTATGCGCGGGGCCGCGCGGCATGCGCTGGGCCGCCGATGGGCCAAGGCGTGGTGCGGCCCTTCCTCTTGGCGTTGAGGCACGCCGCGTAGTCGGCGACTTCGGCGCGGCAGCCAACTCCGGAGATGTTGACGAACGTTCCGTCTGGCTGGCAGACGTAAAGCGTACGCGTATTGCAGTACGCTACCGGGACGGCCGATGCGCCGCAGACGGGGTCGGCGAACTCAGCGAGTCTGCGGCGGATGCACCCGTCGCGGTCCCCGCCCGTGCCGCAATTGGTTTCCGATGCGGCGAGCAGCACCGTGCGGGGCGCGCACGTCTCCTCCGCGAGCCAGAGATTCGGGTCGTTCGGCCCTGCGTCTTCGCTGCATCCCGCGAGGGCGAATGCGGCAACGATG
>CAMCKZ010000087.1 GCA_945875545.1 Polyangium aurulentum
GATCGGCGCGCCTGCCGGGTCTGCTGGCTCGGGCATGTCGGTCAAATCGATCCGTACGTCGGCCTCCACGAACACCGGTTCGTCGAATTCCACGGTGGGGCGATCAGCCGTCTCGACGACGGGTTTCGGCGCGAAGAAATCCAGCGGAAGGCGCCCCACGACGGTGCGCTCGTTGTCGTCGTCTTCGTCGCCTTCGCCGTTTGCGAAACCCTCTTCTTCAATCTCGATGCCCTGGCCACTGGGCGGGGCCAGATGAAGCTCCGGAACGAGGTCGCGAAGGCTGGCGACGAGGGCATCAGCGGAGGTCACCGACGCAAAATACGCATCGGCGCGACTCTTGGTGCTGCCGTGCTTTTCGAACTCGGCTTCGGCGGCGTACGTCGAGGCGAGGACCGTGGGCACCTTCGACAGCGACGGATCGCGGCGCGTGGCGAGGCAAATGCTGAACGCCTCGGTACGCCCCGGCTGGTGCGCGAAAATGATGAGATCCGGCGCTCGCGCGATGGCCGCGGCCATAAACGAACTGCGCTCGGCTTTGAGCACCACGTCGCATTCCATGCGAAAGAGGACTTGCGAAATAGCGCTGGCGAGAGGGGAATCGCCATCAAAGATGAGGACACGAAGGCTCATGATTTCTCCACGAAGAACCTAAACCGTAACGAAGCGGGGGGACAGGCAGAACAGCTTTGGGCCGAATGTTCCGCGGCCCCTCGCGCAACTACTTCGGCGGCCGCGCAGCCTTTTCCGCATGGCCCCCAACGCCGAATCGCGTGGCAAGAATGGCCCACACGTCTCTCAGCGCAAGGCCCCGCTTTTCCAGCGCGACGAGCATGTGAAAAACAAGGTCGGCGGCTTCGGAACAAACGCGTTCGTCGGTTTCGTTCTCGAGCGCGTCCGCGAACTCGCCGGCCTCTTCGCGAAGCTTCGCACCCACCGCCGACGCGCCGCCATCGAGCAGACTCTTGACGTAGCTCGCCTTGCTCGTGGCGCTCCGTCGCGCGGAAATTTCGGCGCCGAGTTTGAGCGGAAATGGCGCCCGATCCGCCGCCGGGGAGACGCCCTCGAGAGGTCGGAAAAAGCACGAATCGGTGCCCGTGTGGCAACTCGGTCCCGCTGGGTCCACGAGGTACAGCAGCGTATCTCCATCGCAGTCTACACGTATTTCTGTGACGCCCATGGTGTGCCCGCTGGTGGCACCTTTGACCCAAATCTCTTGCCGCGATCGGCTCCAAAAAGTGGCCTGCCGCGAGTCTCTCGTGCGCGCGAGCGCCTCGGCGTTCGCCCACGCCACCATGCGTACTTCGCCCGTAAGGCGGTCTTGTACGACCACGGGAATGAGCCCTCGTTCGTCCCACGCAAGAGAAGTTTCACCCATGGTGCCCGTCCTTAGCGCGGTTCCGCGTCACGGGCTGTGGCGCCCGGAAACCGAGCGATTTACGAGGAGAAATGCAACACCTGCACCGATAAGCGAGCCCCCCATGACGAGCGGCTCCACGCTGGTTCGGGCAACGTGAAGGAGCACGAGGCCGAGGACCAACACGAGACCAAAGTTGAGCTCGCGCAGCACGCCGTTGCGAACGCCGTCTCGAAGGCGATCGGCGCCCCACAAGGCTGCAACCAATACAGCAGCTATACGCAGTACGTCTATAGACGTGCCCGTGTATGTTGCCAGTGTTCCGACGGTCGCGAGGAGAGAGACGGCTATCACGGCGTTGTCGGTGGGGCGCCTTTGCGCGTACGCGAGCCCAATCATTACCCAGGGAATACCCAGGGTAAGGGCCAGTGCGAGCCCCTCAGCGCTGTCTGAGAATACCTGGGAGATCCCGACAGCGGATAGGGACCACGGCTGCGGAAAACCGAGGGCAAGAATCAGTGCGAGACCCGCCGCGTAGACAAAACCGGAGAGGGTTTGCTGGGCCGGTGACCCGGGAGCGAACACCAGCGCCCCGGCGGCGTGCGCCCCCACAATCCAAGACGCCGTCGCCAAAACCGGCGACCGTTGCGCCTCCAACGCCGCCTTCAACGACAGCACAAGGGTCGTGCCCGCAAAGCAAGCGGTGACCCACCGGTTCGCCAGGCCGCCGCGCGTTCCCGCCACAATCGCAGGAGATGCGCACGCAAGGAGCACCGCCGCCGCGATGGTCGCCGGGCCCATCGACGGAGGGGAATCGGTGACGGCGAGAACCAACACCAACAGCGGAAAGGCCGCGAGGAGCGCCGATGAAAAGCGAACCCACGCAAGGGCGAGGGCAAGGGCGCAGCACAAAAACACACCGACAACCTCCGGGTGCCGGATATCCCACGTGCTTCGCAGCAGCAGCGCGGAGGCAATCGTTCCGAAAAAGAGGCCCACCGCCGCAGCCTCGCTGTGCAGCGAACTTCGCGCCGCCCTCGAAGTGCGCTGGGATTCGTGGGCGACGGTTCCGCTCCCACTTCGGCGCCACGCCCACGCGTCGTACGCGAGCGCCAGTGCGACCGGCCCCAACGCAAATACCGTCCGCAAGGGGCGCGAAAAAGTGTCCCACGTGAGGCCAAAAAGAACGACGGCGCCCACCCCGACGAGGCACACACCGACCCCGGTCAAAATCGCGGTATGCCTGGTTTTTTCCTCGCGAATTGCGTATCTCTCGCGAAGGATTTGCGCCTGTTCGGCGGATACAATTCCGTCATCAACGAGAAATCGGAGCTGCTGGTGGAGCCAGCGATGCGGGTCGGTCATCGGGTCGAGCCTTTCGCGGTGCACGAGGTTCTCGCGCGCCCTCTGTCACACGTCGTCACACGTCCCCGGTGCCAAGCTAGCGTCTTTCGGCGTAGGGTTATTGGCAATGTCGACCGCCCCTGTGCACAGCCGAGAATACCGCATCCGCCGGTTCTTCAACTGGTTCCCGATGGGCCTTTTGTACGCGTTCCTTTACTGGGGTCGTTACAACCTGACCGTCGCGAAAAGCTCCTTGGGCGAGCTGATGACGAACGCGCATTTCGGTACCATTTTTGGTGTCGGCACCACGGTGTACGCGTTCTCTTTTTTGATCAACGGGCCCATCACGGACAAGCTCGGGGGCAAGCGCGGCATCCTCTTGGCAGCCGTCGGAACGGTGTTCGCAAATGTGGCCCTCGGCCTCACGTTGCAGCGCGCAATGGTCGAACGCGCGGCCGGCGGCACACCCTCTGTTCTCCTGTCTTTTACCGTACTTTACGCAATTAACATGTACTTTCAAAGCTTTGGCGCAGCGGCCATCGTGAAGGTCAACGCCGCGTGGTTTCACGTGCGTGAGCGGGGCGGATTCAGCGGCATTTTTGGCGCCATGATTTCGTCTGGAATCTTCTTTGCGTTCGACGTGAGCTCGCGCGTTTTGGGTCTCGCGAAGGGCAAGGGCGACGGCGGAATGGACGCCATTTGGTGGGTCTTTTTTGCGCCCGCGTGCGCGGTTGTCGTCCTCGGGTGCATCGAGGTTTTCCTTCTGAAAGACGCGCCAAGCAACGCCGGTTTTGAAGACTTCGACACGGGCGATGCGTCGAGCGGCGAGGCCGATCAAGAGGCCCCGAGCGCCATCGAACTGTACAAACGCATTCTTGGCAGTCCGGTCATTTTGACCATCTGTTTCATCGAGTTCTGCACAGGAATCTTACGCAACGGCACAATGCATTGGGTGGATATTTACTTGAAAACCGACGCCATCAAGGGCGGCCTCGGCCTCGCGCGCGATCACTTTCTACGCTCGAACTGGGGCCTGATTCTCATGGTCGCGGGCATCATCGGCGGCAACATCGCGGGCCTTGTGAGCGACAAGATTTTCGCCTCCCGCCGTGGGCCCGCAGCGGGTGGTTTGTACCTCGTGCTCTGCGTGGCAAGTATCGCCATGGTCTTCACGCTCAAGAGCGCCGTGGCTCTCGGCATCTGCGCCTTCATCATGCAGATTGCAGTCATCGGAACCCACGGGCTTTTGTCGGGCACCGCGACGATGGACTTCGGGGGCCGCAAAGCCGCAGCCACCGCCGTCGGTGCCATAGACGGCTTCGTCTATTTGGGAACCGCCGTTCAGAGTTTCGCCCTCGGCGCCCTCACCACGCGGAGCTGGTCTTACTGGCCACCATTCCTCGTGCCCTTCGCGTTCTTGGGCTTCTTTTTGTGCACGCGCATCTGGCACGCCATCCCCAAGGGTGCTAAGTCCGCGCATTGACGCAACGCATTAGTTTCAAAGTACAATGGCTTCTTTTCGGCGTTTTATCTTTTGACGCAACAAATGATTCGGAGATAACTTCATGAGTTTCACGGTGGCGGTGGTCGGGGCAACGGGCGCTGTAGGGCGCGAGATGATCCGCATTCTTGAGGAGCGAAGCTTCCCGGTGAAGACGCTGATTCCTCTCGCGAGCCCGCGCAGTGCGGGCAAGACGATCACGTTTCGCGGCGAGGAAATACCGATTCGCGTCTTGGCTGCCGAGGCCTTTTCCGGCGTCGATGTGGCGCTCTTCAGTGCGGGCACGGCTCCATCTTTGGAGTGGGCGCCCATCGCGGCGAAGGCCGGGGCCATCGTCATCGACAATTCGAGTGCGTGGCGCATGCACCCGGACGTGCCGCTCGTCGTCCCCGAGGTGAACGCCGAGCATCTGAAATCGATCCCGAGGGGCATCGTGGCGAACCCGAACTGCTCGACGATTCAAATGTTGGTGGCGCTAAAACCCCTTCATGACGCAGCAAAATTGCAGCACATTGTTGTCTCCACTTACCAAGCGGCGAGCGGCAAAGGGCACGATGCCGTCACGGAACTTCTGGCCCAGGCGAAGGCTATTGTTGAGGGCCGCACACCGGAAGCCACGGTATTTCCGAGCACACTCGCGTTCAATACGCTGTGTGACTGGAAGGCCGGCGAGCAGGACTACTCGGAGGAGGAGTGGAAGATGGTTCACGAGACCCGAAAAATGCTCGGAGACCCGAGCCTCGGAGTGTCGCCGACCGCGGTGCGCGTGCCTGTCGTGAACGGCCATTCCGAGGCCATTTGGGCGCGATTTGCTCGCCCCATGACGGCGAGAGAGGCCAAAGAACTCTTGGCCAACGCGCCCGGCGTGGTGCTCCACGGCGAGCCGTACGCGCCGGGCAAACACCCGCAACCTCTCGCGGTCACGGGCACCGATGGCGTGCACGTGGGGCGCGTTCGCGACGACCTCGCGGTGCCTGGGTGCATCAATCTTTGGGTCGTGGGGGACAACCTTCGCAAAGGCGCCGCACTCAACGCGGTGCAAATCGCCGAAGTGCTCTTTGTAAAAAAGTGAGCCGAGGCGGCGCGCCTGGCCCGCTAACAACGGGCCGCTAACAACGGCCGCAAAAAACGAGCACTACATACGGCGACTAAAAACGGCTTCGTCGCCCGGCGACGCCAAGCGAAGAAAGTTTCGGATGACCTGGAGCCCGTTCGGGGTGTCGGTGCATGCGGAGCGAAGCGCCGCGGGATCGAAGCCCTCGCTGCGCAAAATGTGCTCGCGGGCATCGAGGTAACCGCGCATGATTTCGGCGTCGATTTCCGGGTGAAATTGCACGCCCCAAACGTGATGGCGGTACGCGAATGCCGCGTGCCGATCGAGGTCCGTCGTGAGGAGCAGGCGAGCGCCCGCGGGGAGGGTGTGAACGGTATCGACGTGCGTGGCATTGACGACGAGCTCGCGCGACAGGCCGCGAAAGAGAGGGTCATCGTCGTCGCATCGCGATGCGCGAATCGTGCCGATTTCTCTCCCCACGGGATTCTTGACGACGCGCCCGCCGAGAGCCTGCGCGAGCATCTGGTGGCCAAAACAGATTCCAAGCACGGGCAAGGCTTCGTCGATGCGCGCGCGCAGCCACGACTCGGTGCGGATCATCCACGGCGACCGTTCGGTCACGCTCGCGGAGCTTCCGGTGATGATGATGGCGTCGAGGTTGTGCTCTGGAAGACTGTGAAGGCGAGCGTCCACGTCGGTCCAGTCGTGGGCGCCGCCATCGGCCGCAGCATCGCGAATCCAGCGGGAAAACTCTCCGCGGCGGTCGGCGAGTTCGCCAATGGCGTCACCGGTTTTGACGATCAGAATCTGCAAGAGGGAACCTCCAAGCCCAATTTACGCCGGCATCGCCCGAAGGGCCAAATGGCACGTTCGCTTAGCGGTTTGGCCCGCGAGCATATACACTCCATTGACGTCATGAATGCTCGCTCGCCCGCAGACGTGCAGTTGCTGTTGCCCCTCGATGACGGCCTCATCGGGTCGTCGACACCCAGCATCGCTCGGCATCGGCGTGTATTCTGCAACCGCAATCTCAAGATGGCGCAGGTGGCGTGGGTCGGCTTCGACATGGACTACACCCTCGCGGTCTACGACCAACGGGCGATGGACGAACTTTCCGTGCGCTGCATCGTCGAGCGCCTCGTGAGTCGCCACGGCTATTCCGAAACGCTGCTCGCCCACAGTTTTCCTAGCGATTTTGCTGTCCGCGGCCTCCTCATCGATAAGAAGCTGGGGCACATCCTCAAGATGGACCGGCACAAAAATGTGACGCGCGCGTACCACGGCTTGCGCGAACTCTCGCGCGACGAAGTACGCACACTGTACCATGCCAAGCGTGTGCGCCCCGCAACACCGCGCTACCACTGGATCGATACACTGTATGCGCTGTGTGAAGGCACTGTATATGGCGGCGTCGTTGATGCCTGCGAGCGCCAAGGAGAGCCCCTCGACTACGGCAAGCTCTTCGATCACGTGCGCGACAGCATCGACAGCTCGCACTACGATGGCACCATTCAGGCGGCGATACTGCCCGCCCTTGACCGCTTCGTGGTGCGCGATCCCGACCTTGCGCCCACGCTGCACAAGCTCCGAAGCGCTGGAAAAAAGCTCTTCCTTCTCACCAACTCCCACTGGCCTTACACCGACGTCGTGATGCGCCACCTGCTCGAGGGCGTGATGCCCGAGTACCCGCAGTGGCGAACTTTTTTCGACGTCGTCGTGTGCGCCGCATCGAAGCCCGCGTTTTTTCAAGAGCGTCGTCCGCTCATGGAACGCGATGGGCTGCAGGTCCGTCCCGCCACGTTTCCCCTCGAACGCGGGCGCATTTACGAGGGGGGAAACCTCCACGACCTGGAGCGCGGCCTCGGCATTTCCGGCGACCAAATTCTCTACGTCGGCGACCACATTTACGGCGACATTTTGCGCTCCAAAAAAGAGTCCGCGTGGCGCACGTGCATGGTGATGCAAGAACTCGAAGGCGAGACTTTTGCCTACGAAACCTGCCGCGAAGATTTTTTTACCCTCGATGCGCTGGAGGCCCAGCGCGACCACCTGGAAGAAGACTTGCGCTATTACCAAAGCCGTTTCAAAGGGCTCACAAAACGGCTCGCACCGCCCGCAACCGAACCGGATCGTACGCGCTTCAAGAGAGCCATCGAGCGTATTCGCGGTCGTCTTCGTCAGGTCGATTGGGACGCGACGGCGCTCGAACGGCGCATCGGTCAGCGGTTTCATCCCTATTGGGGCTCGCTGCTAAAAGAGGGCAACGAGGCGTCGAATTTTGGCGCGCAGGTCGAACTCTACGGATGCCTGTATACCTCACGCGTTACCAATCTCTTCGCGTACTCCGCGCAGCAGCATTTTCGCAGTGCCCGCGACGTCATGCCCCACGAGCTGGGCTGAGGGTCCGTCGGCGACGCCTTCATGCGCGCGGAACTGCGGTGCGGGCGGCGGCGAGCGGCCTGGGTCGGGAGACTGGATCGGGAGACTGGATCGCGCGGCGTCCATCGGTGCCTATTCCGCACCATGTGCGCAACGCTTCCACCGGACTTTTCCAGCTTCGAATGGTTTGCGCGACCTCGCATGGTCCGTGCATGATGCGGGGAGCCATGAATAAATCCCTTCGCTCTTCGCTCTTCGCCGACACCCGCGGGGCAAACCTCGTCGAGTACGTCATCCTCGTCGGGGTCATCGCGCTCATCGCCATCGCCGGCTTTAAGGCCTTCGGAAACAACGTCCGCGCCAAGGTCGACGAACAGGCCGGTTCCGTGAGTGCCATTAACGGCGCCGCCCAGTAACGCGGTCAACGACTTCAACGGCTTCGCTCTTTCGCCTTTTTTTCGGAGACACCATGCGCATTTTCAAGTCCGTCGTCGCCTGTGGCCTGCCGCTTTTTGCTGCCGCTTGCGCGGGCGAGGTCGCCGGGCCAAACGGGCCGATAAGCAGCGAACTTGCTGCCGGAACGCTGGCGTTTACCGGTGCCGCCGCCGCCGATATCACCGTCGAAACGGGTCTTCTGCGCTTTCCAAAATCCACGCACCCGGCCCTCGCGTCCGCCGAGGTCGGCCAGGTTTTGATCGGTGAACGTGGGCCCGGTGCGAACAATCCGCTGGGCTTCCTCCGGAAGATTGTGTCCGTCCGCGCCGAGGGCAGCGAGTACGTTGTGCATACGTCGTCTGCCACCCTAGTAGACGCCTTCTCCGAGCTTGATTTTAGCGCGATTATGGAACTTCCATCTACGCCGTCGTCGTCCACGCAGGGCATGCGAACGTTGGGCTCGGGCTCGGGCCCCACAAAGACCATCGTCGATTTTTCGGGCCGCCAATTGATGGAGGCGTCGGGTTCCATTCCCGTCAATTCCGCGGGCGGGCAAGCCCACACCGTTGGTTACGAGACCTCCCTCACGGTCACGAAGGGCACCCTGACTTTCACGCCACGATGGGACGTGGGCGCTCAAATCGGCCGCATTAGCCTCAACCTAAGCCAGATGTTGAAGGAGGCGCACGCCATCGGAACGGGCACCCTCGATTCGCAGGTCGAAGTGCAGGCGAGGCTCGCGCTCACGGGCAATCCCACGGGCGAAGACGTCGCGGCGGTCGTCGCCCACGCGCTCACGGGCCAGGCCTCGACGGTGCTCGCCGACACGGAAATTGCCCTGGCAAGCATCAACCTCGGGTCCATCAGCGCCCCGGCGTCGGCGCACTTTCGCGCGGAACTTTCCTGCTCTCTCGACTGGGGCGGCACCATCAACGTGGTCGTCGGTGCGAATGCCAGCGCCTCGCTGAGCGCGGGTTTTCGGTACGCAAACCAACAGTTCACACCGGTGTTCGAGAAGACCGGAAGCTTCTCGCCCGTGGGCCCGAACTACACGCAGGGCGGCGCGATTCACGTGCTGTGCGAGGTCGTGCCGCGCTTCGATTTGAGCCTCTTCGGAGTCCTCACCGGCGCACTGTGGGCGCGCCCCTACGTGAGCCTCGGCGCCGAGGCCGAATGTGCCACAGCCTCGGGCCCACGACTCACGGGGCGTTACGCAGGTTACGCCTTCGCGGGCGTCGGTGCGGCCGCCACCCTCGACGTCGATTTGTTTGGACTCTACACGTATTCCAAAGAGTGCACGCTCTTCGACTTGAACCGCGGAAAGAACGTGAGTGGCACGTATCCGCTGCCGGGCGGCGCGGCGGCCACGTGCACATCGGTCGCGATTCCCGCGCGCCCCGAGCCGAGCGCCTTGCCGACGGAACTCTGCTTCGCGCGAACCCAAAGCACCGGGAGCCAGGCCGCGTGCCTCCCGAACGGGTCGCCGGTGCCCACCGCGTGGACGTGCGACGTCGCCAAGTACGGCGACTGCAACTGCGACTGCAATTGCGGGGCCTCAGACCGCGATTGCGCGGCCGGCGCATGCGGAACCTGCACCCACGACGTCTGCACCTCCGGAGCGCCCCTTGGCCGCTCCTGCACCGACGACGGGCAGGCCGGCGCATGCATTCAGGCCATCTGCGACGCGGACCCGTACTGCTGCACCACGGCCTGGGGCGCGAGCTGCGTCGATAAGGTGAAGCAAGGACTCTACGGCTGCACACCGCGCACCTGCCGTTAGGCGAATGCCGCAACATAGCCAATACGCAGACCAGCCGTTTACACGATATGGTCTCGTATGCGGCTGCGCTGACTGGCGAGGCTCACAGACCCGACACGCGAGCCACGATCCACGCCACCACCAGTGCCGCCAAGATGGCCGCGAGGAGGAGCGCTCGTCGACGGGCCTCCGTGGCGATGACGAAGCCGAGGCGGGCGCCCGCGACGGTTTCCGCGAGGTTGTCGCTGGAGGGCGGCGAGGTCGAAGGGCGAGACCCCGATCGGGGCGGCACGCTCTGGCCCGGCGCAGCGACGTCTGCACCGTCGACGACGTAACGCCACGGAGACTCGACGCCCTGGCGGGCCCGCATTTTTCCCGACGACACAATCACCGCATCGAGAGACGGCCCGCTGGGCCTTTCGGACTTGACGCCGGATGCGGAAGCCCCGATCCGTCGTGCGCGTTCGGCCACCGCTCCGCTTTCGACGGGCGCAAAAGGCTCGAGGGCTTTGGCCAACTCGCCCACGGAAGCAAAGCGATCCGCGGGGGATTTCGCTAGGCATTTCTCAATAATGGCCTCGAGTTCCTCCGGCGCATCGAAGCGCACTTTTCGGAGTTTACGCGGTGGACCCGCAAGGATCTCGCTGGCCAGAGATGCGAAAGTCGCGCCGCCAAATGGCTTTCGCCCGGAGACCATTTCGAAGAGAACGGCGCCGAGAGACCACAGGTCGCTGCGGCCATCGGTCTCGCAGCCGTCGATCTGTTCCGGCGACATGTAATACGGCGTGCCGAGAACCGTGCCCCCGGGATTTGTTCGCCCCGGGTCGAGGGCCAACGCCACTTTCGAGATTCCAAAATCCACCACGCACAAGAGCGGCGAATCGTCTTGGTCCATCGTGACCACAAGGTTTTCGGGCTTCACGTCGCGATGCACAATGCCTCGCGCGTGCGCCTCCGCAAGCGCCTCGCACGTCTGGATCGCAAGCTCGCATGCGAGCTCAATGGGCAGCGATCCGCGCTCTTTTAGAATCTCGCCGACCGTGCGTCCGCGCAGGTATTCCATCACGATGAACGGGAGTTTTCCGTGCAGCACCCCGACGTCGTGGACCCGCACGGTGTGCTTGCTCCGTAGCTTCGCCGCGGCCCTCGCCTCGAGAGCAAAACGCGCGCGCAGCTCCGGATCGCCGGCGCGCGACGGGAGCAAAAATTTGAGCGCCACATGCTCCTCGAGCTCAAGGTGCCACGCCTTGAAAACGACCCCCATGCCGCCGCTCCCAACGACCTCCTCCAAGCGAAACTTGTCCGAAATGATTTCCCCCGGGCGAACCCCAAGGGCCCCGAGTTCGGTGAAATCAGCCGCTTCGTTTGTCTGCTCGCGTGACATGCGCTGTTGTCATTCTTCCAGGATTCGCGCATAGGGCCACGATTTTGACGACTACGGTCACCGAAAAAAAATCGCGTGCGCCGCGAACTCCACAAGCGGCACCGAGGCCACCGAAAGCACCGTCGAAAGGAGCACCGCGCGGGCCGCAAGGGTTGCGTCGGCACCAAACCGCAGAGCAAGGGCTGAGGCACTAAAGGCCACGGGCATCGCGGAAATGAGAATCACAACCTCGCAAGTGAGGCCATCGAGGCCGGGAGCTCCCGCGCGAACAAGCAACCGCAGCGCGCAAGCCAGAAGCACGGGAACAAGGACGAGCCGCCCCGCGACGACCGCCGCTGCACCGCGATCGAAAGATTCGAACACGCTGCCGCGCAAATGTGCCCCGACCGTTACCGGAGTGAGCCAAATGGCGCTCTCACCGAAGCGATCGGCGCACCACCGGCCCGCGCGAAAAAGCTCTCCGGGTGGATAGGTGTATTCTGCAAGGGCCAAAACAATGCCTCCCGCGGTGCCCCACAGGCCCATGTTTCGCGCCAGCATACGGAGCGGATTTTTGACCGTGCGCCCCGCGAGAAGGAGCACCCCGGCCGTCCAAAGAAAGACCTGCGCCCCGACATTTCCCAGGAGAACCACTTGCGCTCCCCCATCTCCGTAGCGCCAGATCACAATCGGCAACGGCAAGAAGATCCAGTTGGGCATGGCGACAGAAAAGCGTACCGATCGGCGCGCATCGATGCGCAAACCAAGGAGGCGACTCGACACCTCTCCCACGACGGCACCGAGGGCGAGCAGGCCTCCCATGAGCAGCGGTATCGCGACGCGCGCGCGCAGCACCGGGCCACTCATCGCCGAGATCCGCGAGAGGCAGAGAAGCGGAAACGCGACGTCGGTGAGGAGGGCTGCGAGCCTCGTGTTGCGCGCCGGGGTCAAACCGCCACGAGAGGCCAGCGCGTAGCCGATGGCCATGAGCGCCATGGCCGCGGCGAGCACCGCGAAGGATGCAATCACGCGGAAGTTTTCTTGGCCACCATGATTGCAAACCCTGCAAAATAAGCGGCGGGCGTGTTCATCATGCGGTGTTCCATCGACCGCAACACGGCCCCCAGACCAGGGACGCGCAAGAGCGGAGCGGCCGCCGTGACGATGCGAACCCCTCGAATGCCCGCGGGCTCGAGACTGCGCGGCAACATCGAACGCCACGCGGTCGGCGAATCAAACCGCGTGTAGACTGCAGACTCTTTTTGCGTGCTGGAAATGCTTCTCGAGGGACCCAATTTCTTGGCCAGCGCCCGGAGCGACCACCCGTTGTAAAGCTCCGCAAGGACGTAGCCCCCCGGGCGAACCACGCGGGCCATTTCCGACAGCGCGTCGCCGATGGCCTCGACGTGGGCGAGCACCTTGAACGAACACGCGACATCGAAAGTGGCGTCGTCGTAGGGCAGCGCGGTGACGCTTGCCTCTCGGACGGTGAGACCGCGCGCCCGAGCTTTTAGCAGCATGCCCGGCGAAAGGTCGACACCCTCCGCGTGCGACGCAAACGTGCCCATTCGTTCGAGCAAGAGACCCGTGCCGCACCCGCACTCGAGCACCCGCTTGCCTCGCGCAAAGGGCTCGAGCGCCGCCATCTCGAGGTCGTCGATTAGCGCGTGGTACCCAGACACATCGTGTGGCCTGCGTTCGTTCTCGTACCACGATGCAAAGTCGTCGTAGTACTTCTTCGTAGCTTCGAGGCTAGCGTCAACCATACGGTCCCCGTTAAAGCGGCGAGCGCGCGCAGCGAACGCCCCAATAGTCGCGGGCCACGTTATCTCCACGGCTGATGAGCGGAGACAGATTGCCCGTATTCGTGAATGCCCGGAAGGTGCTGGTGCTGATCGCGTGGTTCGGGCTGGTCGTGAGCGTGGCGCAGTTGAGGCAAGTGCTTGGCAGGGACGATGCGTACCAATCAAACATCCATTCGGCGAGGTTTCCCGCCAAATCGATTTGACCGTAATTGCCGGTGCCCAGAGTACTTTCTCCCACAGGTCCAATATTGGTGACGCCCGTGCAGGTGCCCGTTCCATTGAGATAGCAACCAAATACCGCGTACTTGGAGTCGGTGCCCGGGGCCGCAGTGCCCCATGGATAGGGCCGCTGCAGCGCCCCACCGACCACGGCATAATTAGTCTCCGCCTCGCTCGGAAGAAACCCGCCATCGTAGATGCAGAACGCATACGCCTGCTGCCAGTTGAGGCAATTTTGCGGCCGCTGGTCGCTCTCATCCTGGCGTGCCGTCACGCTCCACGTGGGGGACACCGGACCTACGCCGCCATCGCAGCTCGTGAGCGCGGTCGTCCAGGCGGCGGACGTTGCGGGCAAGGAGCTTGCGTACGAAGTATCCCAGCCGGTCTCGCGCACACCGGTACCGCTGCTCAGCACATCTCGCAGCCCCGCGCCCGAATCGATGTGCGTGTGTTTGCCCGCACCCATCGCCGGACGCCAGCCGTTCACCCAGGCCTCGACGAACGAGCGAAAACGGGCCACCGTCACTTCGTACTTGTCGAGACGGAAGTTCGCGATCGTCGCCACATGGTTCGCGTTGTTGCCGCGGTTGAACGTACCGCCGATCACCGGCGGCGAGTCGCAGCAGCTTTCGTTGCGCGCGCCCCCGCAAGTCCAACGGCCGACGCCGCCAGCCTGACAGCTTGGAGGTGTTGAGCCGGAAGGGGCCGCGTTGCCACACTGATTGGCCGCAGTCGCGCCGCAGGTCTGGGGTGCCGTACATGACCCGCAACTGGCCACGGTGCGCGTGTTGCCGCAATTGTCTTGGCCGCT
>CAMCKZ010000088.1 GCA_945875545.1 Polyangium aurulentum
GAGCCCGTGTGGTCGGTGTATTCTGCATCGGCGTCCGCGGCGGGTTCCTCGGCTTCGGGTGCCGCGTCTTCCACACCTTCGTCTGCCGGAGCGAGCTCCGCGTCTGCGGTCAATTCACTAGCAAATTCGCTGGGTTCGAACTCGCCGCCCCAACCGCCTTCCTCGTCTTCCGCAGCTTCTTCTGCCACGGATTCCGCGTCGGGCGCAGGCTCCCCAGGTTCGGCCTCGGCGGCGAGTTCAGCCTCGGGGGCGTCGGCGTCGGCGTCGGCGGGTGCGTCGCCGGAGCCCGTGTGGTCGGTGTATTCTGCATCGGCTTCCGCGGTGGGTTCCTCCGCTTCGATTGCCGCGTCTTCCACAACTTCGTCCGCCGGAGGGAGCTCCGCGTCTGCGGTCAATTCGCTAGCAAATTCGCTGGATTCAAACTCGCCGCCCCAAGCGGCTTCCGCGTCTTCCGCAGCCTCTTCGACCGCGTCCGCCTCGGGCGCGGGGGCCTCAAGTTCCGCCTCGGCCGCCAGTTCCTCCGCGTCTGCCTCGGGCATGTCGTCGCCCGAGTACGTGTATTCTGCATCGGATTCTGCCCCCGGTTCGTCGGCCTCGGGAGCCGCGTCCTCCGGCACTTCGTCCGCGGGATCGGCGTCGTCTGCCCCTTCGTCGGCGGGAGCAGCGTCGGCGTTGTCGCCGTCTTCGGCGGTCAGTTCAGCTGCAAATTCGCTGGCATCAAACTCGCCGCCCCATCCTGCTTCGGCCGCTTCGCCCTCTGTTGCCTCGGGCTCGGCTTCGGCTTCAGCTTCAGCTTCTTCGGCTTCAGCTTCGGCTTCGGCTTCGGGCGCGGGCTCGTCACCCTCGCTGGCATCGGTGTATTCTGCATCGGCCGGTGCGTCCTCGGCCTCCGCGACTTCTTCCGCGGGAGCGTCGTCGCCCCAGCCGCCGCCGAAGCCGTCGTCTTCGACTGCCTCGGCAGGTTCTTCCGCGGGAGCGTCGTCGCCCCAGCCGCCGCCGAATCCGTCGTCTTCGACGGCCGCCTCGGCAGGTTCTTCCGCCGCCGCGTCGTCGCCCCAACCGCCGCCGAATCCGTCGTCTTCGACGGCCGCCTCGGGCGATTCTTCAGCGGGCTCTTCTTCGCCCCAACCGCCGGAAAAACCTAGATCGTAGACCACGGGCTTGGGCGGCGGCGCTTTGACGACGGGGGCCAACTTGGCAGGTGCCGCAGCGATCGCGGGAGTCGGTTGCCCCGGGGCTGCCACGGGCTTCGGCGCATGGACCGGGGCCACAAATCTGGGCGCGATGGCGGCTGCAACGGGGCTCGGTGTTCGCGACCGGGGATTGGGCTTCATGGTCGCAACGGCCGCCGACGGCGGATCGACAGGTTCGCGACCGAGGAGAACGTCGAGGCGCGCCCGCAAGACGTCCGATTCAAACGGCTTGTCGATGAAGTGCTCGATGCCCGATTTCGCTGCGCGCTTCGCGTCCCACGGATGGAACCGGCTCGTGGCAATCACGGCTACAGTCTTTTTCAGCAGCTTTTTCAGGCTTGCAGCCGTCTCGTAGGGGTCTGCCTCTTCAAGCCCGCCATCGACCACAATGACCTCGGGGCTCTCCATGAGAACCGCCCGCGCGTTCGAAATCTTTTCTACGGCACGCACAATGAAGCGGTCCGACAGGGCGTATGCATAGACTTGGCGCATGGTGGCGCTGTCGTCGAGAACGAGGAGAACCGGGTCGCTCAAAAAAGCCTCGATGGGTGCAGGTGCGCGGATCGTAACAGGTAATTGATTCGTCGCGGTACTCGACGAGAGCACGCGCGTCGTGCTGCATAGAAGCCATGGAAAACAGCTTTCTGAGCGCGTCTCCGGCGACGCCCCTCGACGGGCAAGTCAAGGCGCACCTCGGCGTCAGTTGGGGAGACGCGCGCAAGCTCATCGAACGCGGCAAGGTTTTCGTCAACGACGACCCGTGGATGGACGGCACGCGGCGGGTTCCCCCGGGCCTGACGATCACGGTGCGCGCCACGGCCCCGCGGCTCGACAAGCGGGCGCTGAGAGCCCCGGTGGACCTGGTTTTTTCCGATGCGCACGTCATCGTCGTCAACAAGCCGTCGGGCATTTCAACCATTCCCTACGACGACCCGAACGAAGACACGATGGATCTGCGCGTGCGCGAATTCTTGGCGGCGCGCAATGGTGCGCGGGGAGTTCGTCCGAACGTCGGCATCGTGCATCGCATCGACAAAGAGACGAGCGGGCTTCTCGTTTTCACCCGCACCTGGGTCGCCAAACAAACCCTTTCGGCGCAGTTTCGCGCGCACAACGTTGAGCGCCGTTACATCGCGCTCGTGCACGGCGTTCCGCAGGTCAAAACCCTCGAGAGTCAGCTCGTCGAAGATCGCGGCGACGGCCTTCGCGGTAGCATCGAGCATCAAGTGCGCCGGGGCCATACGCCACGAGGACCGCGTCAGGTGGCCACGACGCATATTGAGGTCCTCGACCAGTTTGGAGGCCTCTGCTTGGTCGCCTGCCGCCTGGAAACGGGTCGTACGCACCAGATCCGAATCCACCTCGCGGAGGCTGGTCACCCCCTCGTGGGCGAACGCGTCTACATTCGCGATTACATGCGCGGCCTCGCGCAAGCGCCCCGGTTGCTGTTGCACGCAGAAACACTGGGTTTTGAGCATCCTACTTCCGGCGCGATGATGCGTTGGACGGCGGAACCGCCGGAGGACTTTAAGGCGGCTCTCGACACCCTTCGCCGGGGGGATCGCCTTTCAAAAAACAATGATCGTGGTACTCAGGGCCATGACCCCATCGATTCCCCTCGAGCTCATTCAGAAGCTCCCAAAGACGGACCTCCACGTTCACCTCGACGGCAGCCTGCGTCTCGAAACCATCCTCGACCTGGCGGAAAAACAGCGCGTTGAGCTGCCAGCGACGGACCCCGATGCGCTTCGCGCGGCGATGAACCTCGGAAAAAATTGTGGGTCCCTCGTCGAATACCTGAAAGCATTTGACGTGACGTTGCTCGTTCTTCAAACGGAAGAATCGCTGTACCGCGCCGCCTTCGAACTCGCCGAAGACGCGGCGGCCGAAAACGTGCGTTACATGGAAGTTCGCTACTCGCCCATGCTCCACACACGGCGCGGTTTGCGTCTTACAAGCGTTGTCGAAGCCGTGCTGGCGGGGCTGCGCGCGGCCCAAGAAAAGTTCGGTATTGAGTCCAATCTCATCATCTGCGGCATCCGAAATGTTTCGGCCGCATCGAGCCTCGAGATGGCCGAACTCGCCGTGGCTTACAAGAACCGCGGCGTCGTTGGCTACGACCTCGCGGGCGCGGAATACGACCACCCCGCCAAGCATCATCGTGCGGCCTTTCAGCTCGTGCGCGACAACAACATCAACGTGACGATCCACGCCGGGGAGGCCTATGGCCCCGAGTCGATCGCGCAGGCCATTCACGCGTGCGGCGCGCACCGCATCGGCCACGGGTGCCGATTGCGTGAGAGCGGAGACCTCCTTCACTACGTGAACGACCATCGCATCGCCCTCGAATGTTGCCCGTCGTCGAACGTGCAAACGGGCGCCATCACCGACCTCGCGTCGCACCCGATGAAGCTCTATTTTAATCTCGGTTTGCGCGTGACCGTGAACACCGATAACCGTCTCGTGACCAACACCAGCGTCTCGAAAGAGCTCTGGCTTTGCCACAGCGAGATGGGCCTTTCCCTCGCTGATCTCAAGCAAATTATCGTTGCGGGCTTCAAGAGCGCGTTTCTCCCGTTCCACGTCAAGCAGGCCTACTTGCGCAAGATCAGCGAAGAGCTCGCGGTCTTTCCAGACAACGACTTTCCCGCTGCCACCAACTCGGGTATTTTGATGTAGTCTGCACGTATATGCGGGCCCGCGTTGTACCCGGCATCGAACCGTCGTTCGGGGCCCACAGGCTCGGCGCGCTTCACGACGCGCGCCCAAAGTGGAGCGGCCCGCGGCGCTTTCCAGTAAGGTCGGGCCCATGCTCACGCACAACGTCTATTTCGAAGGTCAGGTTCAGAGTATTGGGTTCGAGCGCAACGGGCGCAGCGCCACCGTCGGTGTCATCGCGCCCGGAGAATTTCGCTTCGGAACGGGCGGCGCCGAACGCATGACGATCACGAGTGGGGCACTGCACGTGCGCTTGGAGGGGGGCGACGCGTGGCAGTTCTACGCCGGCGGCACGAGCTTTGAAGTGCCGGGCAAAAGTGCTTTTTTTGTTCGCGCCGAGGCACCGTGCGCCTACCTCTGCGAGTTTCTGTAACGGCTAAATTCGCTGGGTAAGAGAGGCGCGCAGCGTGGCGTGCGCTTCGCTCGCGCCCCACACCGCGAGGTCCGTTAGGCGATGGTTGGCATTGAGTCCGCCCACCCGCCGCTCTTCGGCCGTGACCATCGCCACCACCCGTGACGGGTCTCCGGCGAGGAGTAGCCCGAGGCGGTTCGCCGTGTATTCTACACCTTTCACCCAAGAGGCTACGTCGACGCGACCTCCGCCATTTTCTACCCGCGCGACGGCGTGTACGAGCGACGCTTTTTGTGACGACGACAGCCGCGCCCTCAGCCCCTCGCGCCAACGCATTGTGGCTGTGGCCTCGCGAAGTGCCGGCGGGATCTCTTCGCGCCCCGTGAGAACAGCGGCCCAAAAGAGCATCGCGAGTTCATCGACGGACACGTATTGAAGCGAGATGCAGTGCCCCGGCAAGTAGTACGTGAGGTGCCTTGCGGCGAGGAAGGAGAGGTCCACGAGGGAGCGCCCGGAGATGGCACCTGGCCCCACCACGACGCTTGCGGGCGGCCCCGGGTGGGCGATGAGGTCGTGGCGCGTGGACTCCACGTGGTGCACGGGAACCTGAGGTAATCCAAGGATTTGCGATGCCCACGCGACGGTGCGCACGATGGTTGCGGTGCCTTGCGGATCGAGCAGCGCGCCGGCTGGGAGCGGCACGAGGCGTTTCTCTTCGCTTCGCATCTCGAGGGCTGCGGCCTCCACGATGCAAAAAATTTCGGTGACGTCTGTGCTCATGTCCGGGTGGCGCAAGAGGGCCCAATCGGCCCCAGTCAAAATTCTTGCGGGACGCATAGGCGCATCGGCGGCCAAGCTCTCCGCATCGGCGGAAAACCGGCGGTCTCCGAAGGCGGCCGCGAGGGCCCCCGCAAGGACACTCCTCGCGCTGTCGATGCGCGCAAGCAACGTGCGCCGAAGCACTAGAAACTCGGGGACGGGACCGAGTACCGCAAGAGACTCATCGAGGCACACGACAGCCAAGCCGGTATCGGTTCCCATCGTCAGTAAAGACGCGAGATCATTGTGGTTTTCCATCGCCAAAGGCGCGCAGCGTATGGCCCCACGGAAGGCCTCGATGGCCCCCGTCGTGTCGTGAAGGGCATCGCGACGAAGGATCGCAAGATGCCTGCAGACTACACCCGCTCCTTTTGCCTGGCCCTGGCGAGCCAACGCGTCGATGAGCCGCGCGAGTAGCGACTCGGTGCGCCGGGACTCGATCGCCGATCGCGCCATCAGCACATCGAGGCGGGCAAACCACGACGAATTTTCGAAGTCGCTTGCGAGTAGAGCCTCCGCGTCGTGGTCCCAACCGACCCAGGAACCGAGCGATGCGAGATCAAGGTCCGGGCCAGAAGAGGAGGCGTGCATCGCAGGAAGTGATGGAATATCGCTGAGATCATTGCTGCTCATGCTGAAAACAGCGTTTGGCACATCCCCACTGGAGGGCAGCTCGATGTCCACGATGATGGACAACGACATGGGGGCGTCGTCGATGGCGTCCGGACATTCGACCGGTGCCGAGGCCCTCCACGTGGCTGGCGCGGCTTCTTGAATGGCGCTGAGAGCGTGCGGCGAGCCCTCGAAACGCAGCTCGAAAGAAGGCTTCGCGCGACCAAGCGATGGAGCCGAGCGACCCGAATGCGACGACGATGCGAGGGCCTCGTAGGCGTCGTCGAAGGTCTGCACACAGGGCTCGGCGACGACGTCGGTAAGCCAGCGAACGAGGGGATGCGGGGCATGCAGGGGCAGGGGACGCATCGCCACAACCCAGGCCTCGCCGGGCAGCGCGCACTCCAAAAGAGACGAAACAATTTCGGCCCCGGCGAAGGGATCAAGGGCAGCAGCGCACCCAAAGTCGAGGAAGAAAGAGCAGTCGACGGAGGCTGCTCGAGCCCCGCTCAAGAAGGCCGCGAGAGGCGTGGACGCGTCGTGTACGCGGATGGATTGCGAGGTATTTTCCCACGTTCCGACGACGACATGGGCTGCCTGCGGTCGACGAGTGGCCTCGGCCTGGACCTCGCGCCGGGCGAGTGGATCTCGCCGCGAACCATTGAGGCTCGCGAGCAACGCATTGGCGGAAACGTCGTCGGGGGCGATCCAGAAATTCCACTCCATGGTGCAAACCCTTACCCAATCTCAACGAGAACGGGGGCGTGGTCTGACTCGATTGCCGTGGATTCTCCCCTCCCGATTTCACGAAGTCCTTCATCGTGAATCACGACGGTTCGTACCTGGCGAAAGAGCGGCCAGGTGAGAAGCGCATGATCGATGAGCAGTCCTTCGCGGCCATGAAACACGGAGTGGCGGCGACCCTCGGCGAGAAGGTCGCAAACCGGGTGCAGTGCGTCGGGTCCTCGCGATTTGATGAGGCGAAGCGGGAATGAATCCACGGTGTCGTTGAGGTCGCCGAGGACGATCGCCTTTCGTTGGGCTTCGGCGGCACCATCGAGCGCATCATCGACGAGGCGCCGTAGAAGGAGCGCTTCTGCCGAGCGAATGAGCATGGATCGAAAGACGCTCTCCGCGTGCTGACTGGCCGTAGATATGGGCAGATCGCTGCCATTCGAACTTCGCAAGGGTCGTGGCAATTGCGATTTTAAATGCGCGCAGAATACATGCACCGTTCCAAGTTCGCGCGCCTCCACGAGGGCGTGCACGAAGGGGCGTCGAAGGGGCAGCGCTGGCCCGTAGGGCTCTGGTTGGCCCTCGACAAGCACCGGCACGGGCAACGCCACACACCCGTGACTGCGGGCCCATCGCACGGGCAGGCGCGAGAGCACTGCGTTGCCAATTCCGCGCTCATCGGTCGGCGCGGCGAAGGCTGTCGTATACGGAAGTCGTGTGCGAATCGCCGGCGCGAGGGCCTCAAGGGACTCGGGACCACTGACCTCTTGAAGGGCAATCACGTCCGCATCGAGCCGTGCGATTTTGGCTGCAAGATGTTCGATTCGTTGTTTCACAAATGCGCGACGCTTCTCGGAACCGACGCCGCCGGGGCCGTCTCCGCGGGGATCGTCCGCGAGGAAGAAGTTGCGAAGATTGAAGGTCGCGAAAGTCACGCTCATCGGTCGATCTTAGCGGAGGACGACGCAGCGTAGAAGTGCGCTGGGAGACGGTGCCGGAGAAGACGTGGACCTCACGTTCGGCTATGTTGAGGCCTGCCGTGCGCCTCCTCGAACACACCATTTCTGCGCCGCAGCCATGCCCGTACATCGAGGGGCTCGACGCCACATTTGAGACCCTCGTGATGGTGGAGGTCACGCCCGCCGACGTCAGCAGTCTTCTGACCCGCGGATGGCGCCGCTTCGGGCCCAGTTATTTTCGGCCCGTGTGCCCCACTTGCGAGGCCTGCGATTCGCTTCGGGTTCCCCTCGCGGGCTTCGTTCCGAGCACCAGTCAACGGCGTATTATCAGGAAAAATGCGGATGTTGACATCGCCGTCGGTCACCCCACCGTCGACGACGAGCGTCTCAGTGTCTACCGCGCATGGCATGAAAACCGCGAGGGTTCGCGGGGTTGGTCTCCCGACTCCCTCGATGCGGAAGGCTACGCGATGCACTTCGCTTTTGATCACCCCGCGGCACGGGAGTTTACGTTTCGTCTTGACGGCCATCTCGTCGGCGTTGGTCTGTCAGACGAAACCCCAGACGCTGTATCTGCTGCGTATTTCTATTTCAATCCTGCGTATGCGTCGCGGTCACTCGGTACTTTCAATGTTCTGACCCAGGCCGCGTGGGCGCGTGCTCGCGGGCGGGCCCACCTTTACCTTGGCTACCGCGTCGGTAGCTGCGCGTCGCTTCGCTACAAAGGAGCATTCGTCCCCAACGAAAAACTTCTGGCGCGGGTGAGAGGCAGCGAAGCACCCGTCTGGGGCGCGGGGGCCTAGAGCGGTTTTCGTTCAGATAGACGCATCGGGGTATTCGACCGACGAAGACCGCTCTAGAAAATCGGCGGGAGCCGCCTCTGAGGAGCTGGGGGGAGCCGCGCAGCGGCGTCGGGGCGAAGCCCCGGGGACTAGGTAGCGCCCTTTTTCCGAAGCCGAAGGCGAGGCGGCGTGAGCCGCAGCGGCGTCTATGCCGCTGAAAAGGGCGCTAAGTCCCGTCTCGAAAACCTCAGTTCCGCGATGATTTTCGCGCCGCGATTAGCTTTGGATCGAGGGTCCGGCGAAGGTGCTGCTATCTGCGGCGCATGCCGTCCGTTCGCACGTGTTTTTCTCTTGCCGTGGTCCTCGCTGCTGGCCTCGCTGCGGGCATTTCTGGGTGCGCCCGAGCCGCAAGCTCCCCCGCGAAAGTGGCCGAGCGCGCAGCTCCCGGCGACCAATGGTTTCACCGCGGCGAAGAGTCGTATGCCGCTGGAGATTTCGTTGATGCCGATGAAGCGGTGAAGCAAGCCTTGGCAGCGGGTGCCCGCGGCGAATCACTAGCGAATCTCCGGGCAAAACTCGCGCTGCTCCGCCTCGATTGGGCCGACGCGATTGCGGCAACCGAAGGGTATACCGGGGCCGACACCCGCGGTTACCGCGCCCGTGCCCTCTGGTACGCGGGGCGAATCGAAGAGGCCTCGGCGGAGATCGACGGCCTGCTTAGCGACCCAAAAGTGCGCGACAGTTGGGTCAAAGACGTGGCACCGCTGGCGCGAAATGGAGCCGGTCGCAAACCCTACGCCATTGAGTCCACATGGGCCGCGGTGGGCGTGGACTTGCCGGCCATGGGCAGCGCGTTTGTGGTGCCCGTGGAGCTCGACGGAAAACAGGTTCTCGCGGTCGTTGCCACCTCGACGTCCGAGGTGGTTCTCGATGTGGCGACCCACCGGGAGCCCGACTGGGTCAACCTGCGCTTTGGCGGCCGATTCGAAGTGCGCGACGTGCCCGCACTCGTGAAAGATCTGTCGGTGTATTCGCGCCTTTTCGACCAACCCATCGAGATGTTGATCGGCACGCGAGCCCTGCGCGAGCTCCACGCCACCATCGACCGGCGCGGCTCGCAGCTCGTGGTGCGGCGTGAAGAGGCCTCGCCTCCGCCCCAATCGACGGTGTTACCGGCGCGCTATCTCCGCGGAGGCGGGCTCATTATTCCCGTTGGATTTCAACACAATAGCACCGCAACGAGATTCAATGCCCTCGTCGATTCGATGCTGTTTGTGGCCATGACTATCGATGGCGACCGGTGGACGAGCGTCGGCGTCGACAAGGCAAACCTCGCCACAGACCCGGCGCTCAAAACACCGACGGGAATTATTCCCCTCGTCACCGTGGGCTCCTTCGAGTTTCCGCGCATTCCCGCCATCGAGGGCTTCGGCCCCTTCGATGTGAAATCGGCGGTCGATTTTCGCCTCGACGGCGTCTTTGGGGCAAACCTTTTGCAGCTCTTTCGCGTGACGTTTGCCGGGCACGGCGACAGTCTCTGGCTCGAGTCCGACGTGTCTCCGTTTGCCGTGCAAGCGCGCGAGCCCACAGCCCCAGCTCCTGCGGTCGTACCCAGCCCCAACCAGCCTCCCAACCAGCCTCCCAGCCAGGAAAGCGAAGCCGCCCAAGGGGAGAAAAAATAAGCATGCAGTCTGCACGCAGTGCTCTTTTTCCGGGCAGCTTCGATCCCATCACGAGCGGGCACCTCGACCTCATCGAGCGTGCGCGGGCCATCTTCGACGAGGTCGTTGTGGCCGTGGGCCGCCATGCCACGCGGCAACCGCTGTTCACCCTTGACGAGCGAATCGCGATGCTCACCGAAGTGACCGCCAAGTGGCCCGGTGTGCGCATTGCTTCCTACGACGGACTCCTCATCGATTTCGCCGCGAGCGTCGGCGCCATTGCGGTCGTGCGCGGGCTTCGAAGCGGTACAGACCTCGATTACGAGATGCCGATTGCGCACGCCAACCACGGAATGAAGCCGGCAATCGACACGCTATTTTTTCCAACGCGCGCGGGGCTCTCTTTCGTAAGTGCTTCGATTGTTAGGGAAATTGCCGCCCATGGGGGGCCGGTGAATGGTCTCGTTCCACCGCCGGTTGCCCGCGCCCTCGAAAAAAAGTTTCCGTCTTTGAAAGCCCAATAATGAACCACGAAGCGCCACGTCTTCTCGAACAGTTGCACAATACATGCACCGCGATTCGCCTCAAAACGGCGCTGGCACCCCGTTTGGGCATCGTGCTTGGCAGCGGACTCGGCTCCTTCGCCGACAGCCTCGCGGGCAGGGTTTCCATTCCCTTCGGCGAGCTGCCGCACATGGCTCCGTCGCGCGTGGTGGGTCACGCGGGCGCGTTTGTTTTGGGTACTTGGCAGGGCGTGCCCGTGGCCTGCATGCAAGGGCGAATTCACCTCTACGAAGGTCACGACGAAACCGTGGTCGTGCACGGCGTGCGCACCATGGCCGCCATGGGCGTGAAGACCGTACTGCTCACGAATGCGGCGGGCGGCGTTGACGCGAGTTGGGCCCCGGGCGACCTCATGGTCATGCGCGATCACCTGAATTTGACCGCGCGAACGCCGCTCATGGGCCTCAACGACGACCGCGTGGGGCCGCGCTTTCCAGACATGACCGAGGCCTACGCGCGAGACCTCAGCGACGCGCTTTTGGCCCTTGGGCGTGCCCAAGGCTTGCCGATGCGCGAGGGGGTTTACGCGGGCCTTCTGGGGCCTTCCTACGAGACGCCCGCGGAGGTGCGCATGGCGCGTATCTTGGGCGCGCAAGCCGTGGGCATGTCCACGGTTCTCGAAACCATCGCGCTGCGGCACATGGGCGTTCGCGTGGTTGGGCTGTCGTGCATCACGAATCTCGCGGCCGGCATCGGCGCGGGGTTGCTCGATCACTCCGAGGTCGAAGCGGTGGCAAAAGCCAGGCGAGCCGAGCTTGTGCAGCTCGTCGGGGCATGGATTGAGTCGACGAAATAAGGCTGTACAATGCAAATAAATATCGAAGCTGTTGAGCAGGCCGTTGCACTGGCATTTTCCGTGCGGGAGCGCGCCCATGCTCCGTACTCGGGCTACTTCGTTGGGGCAGTGCTCGTCGCCAGCGATGGATCGATGCATGCAGGATGCAACCTTGAAGTGGCTTCGTACGGCGGTACGATTTGCGCCGAGCGTCACGCCGCCGGGAGCATGATCGCCGCGGGCAAGAGCCAGCCCTACCTTTGTGTTGTGGCCACCCACGACGTAACGGCCGCGATGCCGTGTGGTCTTTGCCGCCAGACTTTGGCGGAGATTTCCAAGGAAATGCGCGTCGTCGCGGTCACCCAATTGCCGTCCGGAGAGCGTGTGCGGCAAGAGAGCTCCATCGCGGAGCTTCTGCCATTTGCGTTTCGCTTCGACCCCGTGGCGAGTGGGGCCAACGCCGGCAAGCGGTAAGGGCACGCGCGCACGCCCGGCGCAATTGTTTCGCCGGCGCGCCAGAATCATGTATTCTACACGAAGCGAGGTTCCATGGCGGTCGGTCAAGACGGTGGAGGCGATGGCTCGGGCACCGGGGGCGCTCACGCGAACGGGCTCGAGGGAATGAGCAGCGTTCCGGCGATCGCCGCACGTCCGGCGGGCAGCGTGTGGCTTAGCCACAAAGAGGTTATCGCGCGCTTGGCAGACCGCGTCGTGGAGGCGCAGCGGCCCATTCGCATTCTCAACGCCATCAAGTGGGAGGCGCAGCACGAAGAGAGATTTTTTCGGAGCCGTTTTCGTGAACTGCCCGAGGTCAGTGCGGAGACCTATGCCGCCATCGACGTGGGCTACGATCCGCGAAGCAAGGCCAAAGAATTTGAAACGATCGCGCGCGATGTCGAAAATGAGCTCGGCCCCGACGACGACATTGGCCGTATTTTGCTGGCAACCGCCATCGAGTACCGCGACGTGGTGCGCATGCTGTCTGCCCGGGGAACTCCACTCTTTTATGCGTATTCCCGCAGGCTTTATGGCTCTCCAAAAGATGTCTTTCCCGACGGCAAGACGACCCTCCGCGACCTTGGTCGCCTCCTCTACGGCATCTTCTCCCGCGTCGATTCGGCGAGCCTCGGCGGGTCTTTTGAACGCGTGCATGATGCACAGAAAGCGGCGACGATTCTCGGCGAACGGCTCTCGCGGTATTTTGCCGACGACCCCGTTCGCGTGGAACTCGACGACGGCATTCTCGCCGATGCGGCCGCGGGCAGCGATTACGTGAAGGTGCGCGCCGCCGCGCGATTCTCTGACCGCGACCTCGACATCTTGGAGGTTCACGAAGGTTGGGTTCACGTGGCCACGAGCATCAACGGGCAGCGGCAACCGGTCGCCAAGTGGCTCGCCAAGGGTCCTCCGCGCACGACCACGGTGCAAGAGGGGCTGGCGGCGCTGGTCGAATTGCTCACGTACCGCACGTACCCGAGGCGGGCGCGGCGCCTCAACGACCGGGTGATTGCCGTCGATAAAGCCGAAGACGGGGCAAACTTTCTTGAGGTCTTCGAGTGGTTCCGCACCGAGGGCTACACGGAGCAAGAATGCTTCGACATGACCAAGCGCATTTTTCGCGGCGGCGTCATCGAGGGCGGCGGGCCGTTCACCAAAGACGCTTGTTACTGCAAGGGAATTGTCCTGAATTTCGCATTTATTCAGGCTGCCATAGCCCAAAACAGGGCAGAGCTAATACCCTATCTATTTGTTGGCAAAGTGGCACACGAAGACGTGCCCGTGCTTCATCGCCACGTGGCCGACGGCATCGTGAAGCCGCCCCATTACCTGCCGCCCATGTTCCGCGATCTCAACGCGCTCGCCATTTGGATGGCCTTTTCGTCGTTCTTCGCGCGCCTCGAGGCCAACGAAACCGAAAAGTACTACGAGCGTCTTTTCGCGCGCGGTTAGAGCGCTTTTCAGTCGCCTTGACCCCGCATTGAGGCGTGCGAATCAGCAAAAAAGCTGGTGGGGGTTGTCGGGGGAGCGGCAGCAGGCGGCCACTCGTAACAGGCCGACCGTGAACTGCTCTAGGCTTGTCCTGGAAAAAGAGGACCTGCGCGGCATCACTCACAGTTCGTCGAAGCGAAACGCGACGACCTCATCGATGGTCTCGAGCCCCAAAGACAACGCGGCCAAGCGGTCGAGACCGAGGGCGTTTCCCGCGCACGGCGGCAACCCCGTTTCGAGCGCGGCCAAAAAACGCTCGTCGATGGGGTACACGTCTTTCGCCAAATGCCGGCGATGGGCCGCGTCGTTTTCAAGACGACGGCGCTGCTCGACGGCGTCGGTCAGTTCGCCGAATCCATTGCAAAGTTCCACGCCCGCGACCCAAAGTTCAAACCGCTCGGCGAAGCGAGGATCGTCGTCGCAGGGCCGCGCCAGCGACGCTTGCTGAATCGGGTAACGGTGGATGAATAGCGGCCGATTGAGGCGTGCCAACGCGGGCTCGACGGTCTCCACGAGCACGCGGTAAAAACGATCTTCATC
>CAMCKZ010000089.1 GCA_945875545.1 Polyangium aurulentum
CAAGCTCGCCCTGAAGAGCGCCAACAGCAGCAAAGAGATTGCCCAGCTCGTCGAGCAAGCGGTTCGCGATGCGCACTTGGCCGTCAAACACGTCAGCGCGGTTAGCCAAGACTTGAACCGCCGTCCAAGACGGCGCGCTGCACACCGAGGAAATGATGCAGCGGATCGCGTCGGCGATGGAACAGCAGACCCCCGCCATGACCGAGACCAATGCCACGGTCGCAGGCCTAAACGCGCTTGCGGAAGGCAATGGCGCCGCGTCCGACGAAATCACTTCGACGATGATCGATCGGGCAAAAATCCCGAGCCTTACGCGGCAAGAAGTGGCCCAGTTTACGGTATAGCGAGGTCGTATGACCCCGGAAAGCAACGACTCGTCGCCGTACTACGCACCCATTGAGCCATACCGAACCGGCATGCTGACAGTCTCAGAACTGCACAGCATCTATTTCGAGGAATCCGGTAATCCAAACGGCAAAGCGGTGGTCTTTTTGCACGGCGGCCCCGGCGGTGGCACCGACGCGAAAATGCGGCAGTACTTCGATCCGGCGCTGTACCGCATCGTCCTTTTTGACCAGCGCGGCTGCGGGCAGTCCACTCCTCATGCGAGCCTCGAAGACAACACCACGTGGCACCTGGTGAGCGACATCGAGGCCCTGCGCGAACACCTGGGCATCGATGCGTGGCAGGTTTTCGGCGGGTCGTGGGGCTCGACGTTGGCGCTCGCGTACGCCGTGACGCATCCACGCCGGGTCACCGAGCTTGTGTTGCGGGGGATTTTTCTGGCGCAACGGCAGGAAATTTCCTGGCTCTATCAGTTTGGAACCCACGCCGTTTTTGCCGACTACTGGGAAGACTTCATCGCGCCGATTCCCGTGGCGGAGCGCCACGACATGATGACTGCATACTACAAGCGTCTCACCAGCGACGATCATGGGGTGCAATCGACGGCGGCGAAGGCGTGGAGCACGTGGGAGGGGCGCACGAGCAAGCTGCTTCCGGACAGCAGTTTTTGCGAGCGCTTCGCCGGCGACGCGTTCAGTTTGGCGTTCGCGCGCATTGAAGCCCACTACTTCGTGAACCAAGGTTTTCTCGCATACGACGGGTGGCTTCTCGACATGGCGGAGGCCAAACTTGGGCAAATTCCCACGGTGATCGTGCATGGCCGGTACGATCTCGTGTGCCCGATGCAGTCCGCGTGGTTTCTCAAAAAACGCATGCCGCACGCGGAACTTGTCATCGTCGCCGATGCGGGCCACTCGGCCACCGAGCTCGGAAATGCGCGCGCGCTGGTCGCCGCCACAGACCGCTTCGCGAAGGCGCCGTAACCCGGTGCCCGAAGACGCATTCGAGCTGCCCCCGGGGCGGCCGGCCGTCAACCTGTCGTTGCCGCAGTTCGAAGGGCCTCTCGATTTGCTCCTGCATCTTTGCCAGAAGCACGAGCTCGATATCCTGGATATTCCCATGGCATTCATCACCGCGAGGTACCTCGAATACCTCGACGCCATGGGCTCACTCGATCTCGATCTTGCGAGCGAATACCTGCTGATGGCCGCGACGCTCGTGCACATCAAATCAAAAATGTTGCTTCCGTCGATGCCCGCGGGGCAGGACGACGACCCCCTCGATGACGGCCTCGATCCGCGCGAAGAGCTTATACGCAGACTGCTCGAGTACCAAAAATATAAATCGGCTGCGGCACAGATACTCGACAAACCGATGCTCGGGCGCGACACCTTCGAGCGCGGCGAGCTTCCACACACAGGAGAGGTTCTCGGGCTGCCCCCCCTCGACCCGCCGGACCTTTACGATCTCATGAATGCCTTTCAGCGCGTTCTCGTGAAATCCAAGGTGCGTTTGTCCCATGAAATCATCGCCGATCGCATGACGCTGTCGGACCGCATTCAAGAGATGTCCGATCTGCTGCGCGAGAAACGCCGGGCCACCCTCGAAGATATTCTTCAGGGATTTTACACGCGATTCGATTTGATCATTACGTTTCTAGCGATTCTCGAGATGGGGAAACTTCGCCTTCTTCGCGTCGCGCAGGTGGATTCGTACGGCGTGCTGCACCTCGAGTGGGTGGGGAGCGACGAAGACGAACTTCTCTTGGCTGAAGGCGAAGACACGCTGCACGCAGCCCCCACATCGGGCATCGTGGCGCTGAGCGAAACATGACCGTCGACGAATGTGATCCGCAAGGTGTGCCCGCGATTGAGGCGGCGATAGCCGACGATGCGCGCGCGGGCGCGAGGCCGGAGACACAAACGTTGGAGTCGTTTCTTGCCATCGACGATGCGCTTGATGCTGAAGAATACACGCATCGCGAAGACGCCTCATCGGACGACGAATCCGGGGCCGCACCGACCACGGAGGCCGACCTCGACGCCATCGTGGAGGCGCTGCTTTTTGTGGCCGACAAACCGCTCAAACCCGTCGACCTCGCGGAGCGTGCGCACTGTGCTCCGGAGGCCCTGCGCGAGACCATCTTGCGGCTCCAATGCGTGTACGAAAAGCGTGGAATTCGCCTGGTCGCCGTCGCCGGGGGGTTTGCATTTCGCACAGCTCCCGAGCTCGCCTCGTATGTGCGCGAGGCCACCGCTCAAAAGCCCATGAAGCTCACGCGCGCGCAGCTCGAGACGCTGGCGATTCTTGCGTACCGCCAACCGATGACGCGTCCCGATATCGACGACGTGCGCGGTGTCGACTCGGGACCGGTGCTCAAGCTCCTCTTGGAGCGCCGGCTGGTGCGCATTCTCGGAAAAAAAGAAGAGCCGGGGCGACCCCTTATTTACGGAACCACGAGCGTGTTCTTGGAGATTTTCGGGTTGCGTTCCATCCGCGATTTGCCAACGCTTCGCGAGTTCACGGAGCTCACCGACGAGTCCCGTCGCACGATGGAAAAGAAGCTCGCGGGTGACGAATCTGCCGCGATCGACCCCGATGGACGCGCGACGAGCGAGACGGAAAAACGGCCCCACGGGGCCTAAGAATAAGCGGCGATGCCGGTGGCCTCTTGCCCGAGGACGAGCGTGTGCACGTCGTGGGTTCCCTCGTAGGTGTGGACGGTCTCAAGATTGGCCGCATGGCGCATGACGCGGTACTCGAGCAAAATGCCGTTGCCGCCGAGAAGCTCGCGGGCGGTGCGTGCAGTCTGCAAGGCTGCGTGGACGTTGTGCCGCTTCACCATACTGACTTGCGCGGGCTCAAGAGTTCCGGCGGATTTGTGGCGCCCGAGTTCAAGAGCGAACATTTGACTGGCGGTCAGAGACGTCCACATCTCGGCCAATTTCGCTTGCACGAGCTGGTGACTTGCGAGGGGTTTTCCGTCAAATTGGCAGCGTTTTGTCGTGTATTCCGTCGCGATGTCGAGGCATTCTTCGGCGGCCCCGAGCACGCCCCACCCGATGCCGTAGCGGGCCTGCGTGAGGCACGAGAGCGGGCCTTTCATGCCTTTGACGCCCGGTAAAAGAGCGTCGTCGTTGAGGCGCACGTCGTGAAACGTGATGGCCGCGGACTCACTCGCGCGAAGACTCAACTTGGGGCCGAGCGTTCGTCGCTCGATGTTTGCATCTGCAAGCGGAACAAGAAATCCGCGCACCGTGCCCTCGGCCTTTGCCCATATGAGTCCCACATCGGCGATGGTGCCATTCGTCAGCCAGCGCTTTTCGCCGCGAAGAATCCATCCGCCGTCTATACGCTCCGCAGCCGTTGTCATGGCCGATGGATTGGACCCCGCATCGGGTTCTGTGAGGCCAAAACAGCCCACGAGCTCGCCGCTCTGAAGCCCAGGAATCCAGCGATTCTTCTGCTCATCGGAGCCATACGTGTGTATCGGCCACAAGACGAGCGAGCTCTGCACGCTCACGAAACTTCGCAGGCCCGAGTCGCCGCGTTCGAGCTCGCGGCACGCAACCCCGTACGCCACATCGCCCAAGTCCGCGCAACCATATCCTTGTAGATTGCACCCAATAAGACCGAGGGCACCAATGGCTTTCGGGAGCTCGCGGGGAAAGTAGCCGCGCTCCCACGCGTCGTTGACAAGGGGGCGAAAAGTGTGATCGACGAACGCCCGCGTGGTGCGCGCGAGGGAACGTTCGGCGTCGGTGAGGTGGCGGTCGAGGCTAAAAAGATCGCGCATAGCCCCTTCGATTAGCGCAAAAAAAAGGAGGGCACCGAGCTTGACGGCACCCTCCTTTGACGGTTCGCGAGGGGCGAACCGCACCCATGTTTGATCAGGAAATAAGCGACTGAATCGGAACGTACGGCATGCCATGAGCTTCGGCGACGGGCTGGTAGCAAACGTGCCCATCGAGGACGTTGAATCCAAGAGCGAGGGCCTTGTCGTCGCGGGCAGCGAGCTTCGCGCCCTTGTCGGCCAAGTTTATCGCGTAACGGATCGTGGTGTTCGTGAGGGCCCACGTGCTCGTGCGAGCGACCGCGCCGGGCATGTTCGCGACGCAGTAATGCACGACGCCGTCGACCTCGTAGGTGGGGTTGTCGTGGCTCGTTGGGCGGCACGTTTCGATGCATCCGCCTTGGTCCACGGCGACGTCGACGACAACGGACCCGGGCTCCATTTTAGCGATGAGTGCGCGTGTGACGAGTTTGGGGGCTCGCGCACCGGTGACGAGAACGCCGCCGATGACGAGATCCGCGGCAATAACCGCCTCTTCGATGTTCGTCGGGTTCGAATAAAGCGTTTCGATCGCGCCGCCAAAAATGTCTTCGAGGTAGGCCATCGTCTCTGCGCGTACGTCAAGGACGGTGACGCGGGCGCCCATGCCGATGGCAATGGTTGCTGCGTTGCGGCCCACAACCCCGCCGCCAAGAATGACGACGCTGGAGCGCCGCGTACCGGGAACGCCGCCAAGGAGAACGCCTTTGCCGCCGCGGAATTTTTCGAGGCAACTGGCACCGACTTGCACCGCCATGCGGCCCGCAACTTCGCTCATGGGGCGCAAAAGTGGCAGCGAGCCGTCTTCGAGCTGGATGGTCTCGTAGGCGCACGCGGCAACCTTTTTAGCAGCCAATTCCCTCGTGAGCGCCTCTTCGGGGGCCAAATGCAAGTACGTGTAGAGTACAAGGCCTTCGCGGAAAAATGGAAACTCTTGTGGGAGCGGCTCTTTGACCTTCACAACCATTTCCGCGCCCCAGGCGTCGGCTGCGGTGGCGACGATGGTGGCACCTTGGCGCACAAAATCTTCGTCGCGCAGGCCGCTGCCTACGCCGGCGCCCGTCTGCACGAGAACTTTGTGGCCGCGGGCCGTGAGTTGCGCAACGCCGGCTGGCGTCATGCCCACACGGTATTCATGGGTTTTAATCTCCTTAGGGACTCCAACGATCACGGCTCGCTCCTTGGCTTTGAGGTCGAATCGACCCGCGCGCGTTGCTAGCAGCCATGCCGCAGAGAACCAGCAGCGAATGGATGACGCGTGCATGTTGCATTGCGCTAGAAATGACTGAATCTCGGTTCAATATTCGCTACGCCGCGGAGCGTGGTTTACGAACGCCTCCTTCGCCCGCTTCTCTTCGGGTGTTCGCCCGCAGCCGCCCACGACTTGGGGCTCGGGGCCCTCGGGATTCTCGATACGGCACCGATGGTTCGCGCCATCGAAATGACGCTTAGCGACGTACCCCAACGGCCAGTCGAGTGCATGGGACTCCGATTTCGTCACCCGGTGGGACTGGCTGGCGGCTTCGATAAAAATGCCCGTGTTCCGTCCGCCTTGTTGGCCCTCGGTTTCTCTTTTCTCGAGCTCGGCACGGTCACGGCCCTCCCGCAGGCCGCCAATCCTGCGCCGAATATTTTTCGCCTCCCCGCCGACCGCGCGCTCATCAATCGCCTGGGTTTTCCCAACGAAGGAGCGCGCGTCGTGGCGGCACGAATCGGGGCTCGCCGAGCGTCGCGCCCATTTTCGGCGCCCGTCGGTACCTCGATCGGAAAGTCCCGGGCCGTCCCCGTGGACGACGAAAGTAGGGTCCTTGCAGACTACACAGATAGTCTTCGCGCGGTCTTGCCCGTGAGCGATTTCGTCGTCGTGAACGTGTCGTCTCCGAACACGGCGAACCTGCGTGCGCTCCAAAGCGCCGACACCGCCGAACGCCTTTTGCGTGTCCTTCAAGCGGCTGCCGTTGACGCGGGCTTTCCGCGAATGCCGTTGCTTCTGAAGGTGGCACCGGACCTCACCGACGAGGGTTTCGACGCGCTTCTCGACGTCGTGCGACGCGTTGGACTCACGGGCATCATCGCGGCGAACACAACGGTGAAGCGCGACGGACTCAAGACGGACGCCGGAAAAGTGACGGCTCTAGGGGCCGGCGGTCTTAGCGGTCCCCCGGTCCGTGAACGGGCCTTGGCGATGGTTTCGCGGGCGCGCCAGGCTCTCGGGTCCTCGGCCACCATCGTGGGCGTGGGGGGCATTGAGGAGGCCTCGCACGCGCGTGCGTATTTGGATGCGGGCGCGAACCTTGTGCAGCTCTACACGGGCTTCATTTACGGGGGGCCGCTCGTCGCGCGAACGATCGCCGCGGGCCTGTAGTGCGGACTTTTACACGTGATCGAGAAGCCCGCTCCGCTCGATGACGCGTGCACTATGCACCGGAAGAACCCCGAGAGCGAACGCCAAATCGAAGACCGTGTAGCGATCGCGCAGGTCGCGCGCGGACGCCAAGGCTCCCATGAGAAACGCCTCATCGAGGCCGAGGCTTGCGGCGCGGGTCGGCACTTCGGCGCGGAGCAAACGTGCGCGTAGGGTCGCAACAGAGGGCACTGCGGGGGTGTTCGTCGCCCTCTCCCAAACGTTCGCAGCCGCGAGGGTGGTCGCCTCGCGCGCGCATTTCTTGTCCACGATTGCGGCGGACGCGTGGGCCATCGGTGGGAGCCACGTGCACAATGCATCAATCCGCGACGACGGAGTAATCGCGGTTGGCGCCGTGAACGCGACCTCGTCCATAATCTCCCAGAGAGCGGCCACCAACAGGCACCCGATGGCCACGGCGAATCCATGAAGCGACGGCCTCTCATGGGCTGCAAATTCCCTAAGATCGATTGCATGGGCGACCAGATGTTCGCCGCCGCTGGCGGGGGCCGAGCTGCGCGCCGCATTCATCGCGAGTCCTCCCGTTAGCAAGGCCTCGATGAGTGCAGAATGCATAGAGTCCACGGAGAACGATGTGCCGTCGAGAGCCCGCGTGAGGGGTTCGAGCGAGCGCGCCACGGCGTCGCACACGACGGCGTCGAAGGACGGATCGCCCGCGCAGGCGGCCAGCTCCCAATCGCGCAGGGCGAACGCGCCGGCGAGGGCATCGGCGACCCCGGCGGCCGTCAAACGCATGGGCGCGGAGCGAAGAAGGTCGTCGTCGAGCACAACGAACTCGGGTGACTTCGCCTCCACGCTCAACTTGTTTCCCGCGCGAACGACGGACGCATTGCTCGACAGCCACCCGTTCATCGACGCGCAGGTGGCCACGAGGGAAAGGGTGCACCCGCGTTCTGCGGCGATCAATTTGCCAAGGTCGTTGAGGGTTCCTCCGCCTACCAAAACCAGGTGCAAAGGGCCCGGCGGGAGGCGCTGGCGCAGCTCCGCCACGAGGGCGTCATCGAGGCGTCCGACGGGCCCGAGATCAATGACAGCGTCGTCGCCGCGAGGGCCCCGCCCCATTCGACGCCAGGCTGCAAGGGTATTCTCGTCTCCAACAAAGACGAGGGGCTCGCAAATTCTTTTTTGGAACGCAATGAAGGCGTCTTTTCCACGAAAAAGATTCGGCGAGAGGGGCAGCGGCGAAGAGAAGTACTTGCCAGCGGGCGAAAGGTTCGATGGACTCAATTTCGTTCACGGGGATGGCGAGACGTATGCTCTTCTCGGGTCGCGCTGCGAAAGCAACCGCGGTACGAATTTTGGTGATCGACGCTGGCGGCTCCAGTCACACAGGTAATGCTGGCCCCTCCAAAAAGTTAGCCAAAGAGTTAGCAAGTTAGCTAAGGAAAATGGTCATGGCGGAAACTGGACGCATCCTTGTCATCGATGACAGCATCACGCTTCTCTCCAAGGTAAAGGAGCGACTGGCAAAGGATGGATACGAGATACTCACAACCACGAACGCGGTCGCCAATACGGCGCTGCTCAAGGGCTGCGACCTCGTGATCATCGATTTTCACATGCCGGGCTACGACGGCGCGCAGGTGCTCCAGGCCCTCAAAAAGGCTGCCGTACAAATGGGCATCGAGCCGCTCATGTACCTGCACACCACCGACCAAGCGGAGGCCGCTGGTTACAAGAAGCACGGCTTCGACGGCGCGTTCGCGATGAAGGGCAACTTCGATGCCCTCTCCAAGCAGGTGCAGGCGGCGTTCCGAATGATCAAGCTTCGCAAAATGCAAAAGGGCGGCTGAGCCACGCCGCCGTGCGGTCGTCAAAAACCTCGTCCGCTCAGTGCGGTGCGGGGTTTTTTTTGGCCTGCAGCTTCGCCATTTGAGGCATGCGACGGCCGCTTTTGTGCGCATGCGCGCCCATCGGCAGCGCTTGTTTCCCGGAGCGCGAAACCTTTTTTGAGTGTAGCCTCTCGCCAGAATTGGGGCGGCCTTTAGCCCGGTCGCCCGGAGAACTTGCCCATGACCGATCAGAAGACCGCTGCAGCGGCCCCGGCCGACAACGAACAGTCCGCCCTCGACCGCTTCGTTTTGCGGCGGCTTCACCCGGATTTTTTGAACGGCGGCACCGATTTGTATCGGCGCGCAAAGACCTCCGTTCTCTTCATGGTGCTCGGTGCGGCCTTCGCGTACTTCTTCACGTTCCTGAACGTCGAGTTCAAGAACTACGGGGCGGCAGCCATCGAGGGTGCGTTGGCCACCCTCGCCGTGGTGCTGATCTGGCAGTTTAAACATTTTCGCAGTCTCGTCGTCGTCGGCAATATCGAAGCGGCGATCACCACGGCGGCGCTCATCACCGCGGCGAGCATCGCGGGCGGCATCGACGGCGCGGCGCTGCGGCTCATTCCCGTCATCCCGATCATGGCCCTTCTGCTCGCGGGAATGCGCTGGGCGTGGGCGTGGCTTGGCTTCAACTCGCTGTGCGTGATTGCGCTGTATCTCGTCGACAAACACGGCACGCATCTTCCCGAGAGCTTTCGCGCCACCGAGCCGATGCACTACGAGAACGTGGCGGCATGGTGGCGCGCGTGGCACGGCCTTACGCCCCTTCCCGCAGAGGGTTTCAAGCCCGAAAAATGGCGCGAGCTCAAGATGAGCGACTCCATCGGCGGCATGGCGATGGCCCTCGGAATGGCGAGTATTTTCGAGGCGCTAAAAGATCAAGCGCTGCGCATGGTGGAGCAAAAGAATCAGGAGCTTGCTCAACTTTTCGACAATATGCGCCAAGCGATTTTTGCGTTCAATCGCGAGTTTCGCGTGGTGGGGCAGCACTCGGGCCAGGCAAAAACGGTCTTTCGCAAGCCCCAGCTCGAGGGCGAGCACGTGCTCGATCTGCTGTTTCCAAATGCGCCAGATTATGATCCCGAGTTCATGGCGTTCAAGGCGTGGCTCGATGTCGTCTTCGCGAGTGCCCCAGAGGCTTGGAACGAGATGGCGGAAATGGTTCCGGGCGAGCGCGTCCTCAACGAGTTCACCGACGATGAGGTCTTTCTCACCGTGGAGTTTCGCCCCATCGTTCAGCGCGGGCGTATCGATCGCGTCATGGTCCTCGCAACCGACGACACCGAAAAGGTGAAACTCGCCCGCGAGGCGGCCGAACGCGAAGCCGAGTTCTCCAAAGAGATGGCCGCGATGAAGAAGCTTCTCGCAGGCGGAACGCAGCTTTTCGTGTCTTTCATGGAGAGCGCCACCGACCGCTTGTCGGCGTTCGAGGGCGACATTGGTCCAGCTCCGCGCATGGTGAACGCCAGCGAGGTCGAGGTTCTTTTCCAGCATGCACACACCGTCAAAGGCGAAGCGAAGGCCTTTGAACTCGCGGACCTCGAGGAGGTCTGCCACGAGCTCGAAGAGCGCCTCACGGACCTCCGAGAGCCCGCCGCAATGCACGGTTCAACGTCCACCGAACCGGTGTTTCAAGAGCTCGTTGAGGGGATTGCGAACGCGCGTCACCACATCGCCGCGGTCCGCGATCGCTTTATCGAGGCGTCACCCATTGGTGCCTTGGTGCTTGAGCAGGTCACCGTGAACCGCACCGACGTCGCGTCTCTCGAGGGCGAGATTCGCGCGCTCATCGCGAATGAAGTCGACAGCCCGCGCGCAAGACGCATTGCTAAGCTCGCGGATCGCCTCGCATCGCGGCCCTTCGGCGAGGCTGCGGGTCGCCTCCAAGACGGCGTTCCCGCGTGGGCGGCGAGCCTCGACAAGCGCGCCAACTTTGTCGTCGACGGAAAAGAGGTGCTGGTGCCTCCGCAGCTCGCGCGCGTGCTTCCGGGTTGCCTCACGCACATGGTCCGCAACTGCCTCGCGCATGGAATCGAGACCCCCGAAGTACGTGAAAACATGGGGAAAGATCCCGTCGGCACCATCAAGCTCACGTGCATTCCCGGCAGTGCTGGCCCGAACATTCTCATCGAAGACGACGGCGCCGGGCTGAACACCGATCGCTTGCGTGAGAAGGCCATTCAAATGGGACTCAAATGCGTTCCCGGTCGTGAGTGGGAGCTCATTTTCGCGAGCGGCATGTCCACCGCCGACAAGGTCGATGACATTAGCGGCAGGGGCGTGGGCATGGCGGCCGTGAAAAGCGACGTGGAGTCCGTGGGCTACGAACTCGACGTGCACTCCATTCCAGGCAAGGGAACGATCTTCCTCATTCGGCACACCTCGGCGACCAAGCGAACGATTCCGCCTCCGTCGCTGAGCATGGGTGGGTGACGCCGTAGCCGTGGCACGCCGACGCGGCGTGGCCGGCGTGACCGGCGTGCGCGGCGTGAGCGGCAACTGCCTCGGCGGCGCGGACGTTCGGTTTGACCCGGGCTGTTCGCGACCGCGTTTCTGAGCACGGGCCAAAGACATGTTTTGCCTCACCACCCCGACCGATCCCGAGTGGGCGCCGCTTGCCCTCGCGGACCTTCCGCGCCTCTTGGCCGACCACGCGCATTGTGAATTGAAGGCCGCGGTGAACGCGATGTCTCTCGTCCCGCGGTTGACGGAATTTACGCGCGTCACACGCGTGTTGTCCGAGCTCGCGCGGGAAGAATTGCAGCACTACGAGGCCGTGCTGTTGCTTTTGGAGAAGCGCGGATGGCCGCTCGGGCCGCCGGAGAAAGATCGCTACGCCGTGGAGCTGCGAGAGGCCTGCCAGGCGTTGCCCCGCGCGAGAGACATCGGGCCCGCCGTCGACCGACTCCTCGTGGCGGCCCTCATCGAGGCGCGATCGTGCGAGCGGTTCAAGCTCGTGATCGAGGCCTTAGAGGCGACCGACGCGGACCCCGAAGTGCGTGCACTCTACACGGAGCTATTTCCGAGCGAGGCGCGCCACTACGTGACCTTCATTGACCTGGCGGCGGAGTGTCTTGGCGGAAATCGAGGTCTCGCCGAGGCACGGGTGGAGGCTCTCGCGGCCCTCGAGGGCATCATCGTCGCGGGGCTAGCGCGGGGCACCGTGCGCGGGGTCGTTCATGGATGAATTTGACAGGTCCGCGTTTGACGACCTGTTCGCGCTCGACAGGCGCGTACGCGAGCTCGCGCGCGAGGTCGAGGTCGCGACGCGGGCGGTGCGGGAGGGTGGCGACGACCACCCGTTTCATTTGGTTTCGCGTCGAGAGCTCGCCATGCTGGCCCCCGCGATTCACCTTCGTGGGCGGGTCGTTTCCAAGGTTGACGAGCCTTTGCGCGCGGGCATTCTCAGGTGGATGAACGCGTTCCTGTTGGCGCGCGTTTCCCACGGGCGGCGTATGCATCTTGCGCAGTGCCGCCGGTCCGCCGGCGACGGCGCGATGTCCTTCGAAGACGCGTGGAAGGCATACATTCTTGCACCCTCCGATGCCCAGCGCATGGCCGTGAGGGCGGTCGTGCACCACGGTGGGCATGGCGTTCGCGTCGCGATTGACTCCCTCGATGAACTCGTCGCCGAGGCCGGTCGGCGGGCCAGCGAGGGGGCAACAACGGGCGCGCGACAGGCCCGGGCCCTCGGGCAGGGTGAGGCTCGCAACGTCGCGGGAGAGGGCGCTGGAGCGGCGCGGGTGTTGGCGTTCAGCGAGGCGTCCACCGGCGAGGCCTACGGGCGGTTTCGCTACGCGCGCGACGGCGTTTCAAAACGCGACGGCAACCTTGCCTTCTTTGATGGCCTTTTGGCCCGAGACGCGCGCGAAGGTTGGCCCTCAAGGCACCTGCACGTGTGGCTTTCGGAGACCTATTCCGAGTTCGTGCGGTCGTATGCCCCGCGCGCGCTGGCGGTTCCCACCCTCGTCGGCGCCATGTCTTTCCTTCGGCTTGCGGGCACGTTTGGTGCGGCCGTCGCCGACGTGATGGTGCCCTCCGCCACGCCCTTCGCCATGGCCCACGAGCCGCTCGGGCTGCGCCGACGGGTCGCGTTCGTCACCTTTGCGTTGGGCGTTGCGACCGCCCCGTTTCAGCGACGGGCTCTCGGGCTCTCGGGGTACGAGCTCGACGATCAACTACGGGCCCTTCGCCGAAGTTGCATGCAGTATGCACGCATACACGCCGCGCGCTCCGAGCGGTTGCGCCTGGGTTTGCCGAGCGCGTCGAGAGAGGCTCGCGACCTCGCAGAGGCGTTTTTTGCAGGCGTGCTCTCGGCCGAGGTGGCTGCCCAGCTGGCGGCACCCGGTGACGGCTTTGAATTCGAGGTTCTTCTTCAGGGGGCGCAGCTGGCGGCAGACGCTCGCGAAGCTCTCGACGACGACTGGTTTCGAAATCCACGCGCGCCCGACTGGTTTGCCGAGCGACTCGGATCGCACATTGGTCCGTACCCGAACCTTATTGATGCGCCGGGGGCTGCCGGTGCACTCGCCCGCCTTCTCGGTGAACCGGCCGGATAATGCGTGTAGTATGCATATGCAGTTGTATGCATGCACTATGCAGGCACATGCGAATGCGTGTATTATGCATTAGTGCGTTGCTTCTTCTTGGGGCAGCGACGCCCGGGGGCCAGACGGAGGCCGCGCTCTTGGAGAACGTCCGCATTGAAAATATTCGCCTAGTCGTTCATGCGCAAGCCATTGAAGTTATTGAAGATATTTCGATGCCGATATCGGCACTTGAGCGCGAGGTTTTTGTGGCGCTGCCCTTGGTTGCCCTGCCCAATGCCCTGGAAGTGAGTCTCGTCGATCCTCAGGGCCGTGAGATGTGCCCCGATTTATCGTGGCGTCGCCTTCCTCAAAAGACGCGCAGCGCGGCCCTGCTTCACGGGAGTGCTCACGAGAGCGGCGTAGCGTTTGCTCTTCGCGCGTGCGCGGGCATGCCGGC
>CAMCKZ010000090.1 GCA_945875545.1 Polyangium aurulentum
TGCCGTTTTGGCCTCGACGGCGATCACCCGGCGGCGCTGGAACACCTCGTTGAGGGCGGCACCGCCATTGGTCAAACGCGCGATTTGGCCACGGCCATCGAACTCGGCGCGTCGCGGTTGCGGCTTTTTTCTTTCGACGGGGGCGCGAACGCGGTGCCTCTTTTGGCCCTCACGGAGGCCACGCTCGCATCCCTCGGGGTCGATCGCGCGCAGCTCATGGTTCACGCGGGTTTCGATCCGGTCGGGGCGCTGCTTCGCGACGGGGCTGTGCCCGCCGACCTCGACGTGCTCTGGCGCGAGGCGGTTTCCACGCTTTCCGCGATCGACGGGCGGTCAACCCCGCTCAAACTCGTCGCCGCCGATGGCACTTGCGCCGTTGCCGCCGGTGCGGACGCAGCCCTCGAACTCGCTGTTCTTTGGGCCTCCGGCATTGAGTCGATGGACCGCATGACGGCCCTTGGCGTGGCAAGCGAGGTCGCCGCCGAAACACTTGTATTCCGCACGGGTGTCGGAAAAGACCTTTTTGTCGAGCTTGCGAAAATACGTGTACTCCGCATGGGTTGGCGAAAAATATTGCATGCATTCTGCATGAACAGCGCACCCGCCGCCACGGTACACGCCTGCGTCTCGGGCCGTATGCTCGCGCGCCGCGACCCTTGGGTGAACATGCTTCGCGGCACGGGCTCGCTTTGGTCGGCCATCGTGGGCGGCGCCGATGTCGTCACGCCGGCGGCGTGGGATGAGGCCCTCGGGGAGCCGGATCGCTTGGCACGCCGCATCGCGCGAAACCAAGCATTTGTGCTGATCGAAGAGGCGCACCTCGCCGCCCCGCTTGACGCCGCTCGGGGCTCTTACGCGATCGAAAATCTTTGCAAAGACTTGGGTGAGCGGGCTTGGGCGATTCTGCAATCCATCGAAACCGAGGGCGGGATTGTCGCGGCCATCGAGGCGGGAACGCTTCAAGCGCGCCTTCGCGCCGCCGCCGATGCGCGCATGAAGGCCATCGCCACGCGCCGAGAACCCGTGCTCGGCGTGGGTGAATTTCCGAACCTCGACGAAGCGCCCGTTGTGCGCCGCGATGTTCGCGATCGAAAGAGCGCCACGTCTCTTGCGGACATCGCCGCGACCTCGCGCCGCATGCGAGCCTCGGCGCCGCCCCCTGCATTTGGCCGCGTGGCACCGTTCTCGGAACTTTTGGATCTCGCCGCGCGGGGGGCCACGGTCAGTGAAATCGGTCGTGCGCTTTCGCGGCGGGGCGAGGGGCCGACCGTCGAGCGTGCCCGGCCAATGCGCGACGCCGCAGCGTTTGAGCGCCTTCGCGACCGCATCGATCGCCTCACGCGCGGACGCGGAAAGTGCCCGAGCATAACCTTGGTTCTCCTTGGCAGCCCAGACGAGTACAAGGTACGTGCCTCGTATGCGTCAAACGCTTTTGCGGCGGCGGGCTTTCGCGTCACCGAGGCCGTGTTCGACGGTCTATCGGAGCAAGTGGTTGGAATTGCTTGTGTTTGTACGAGCGACGCGGTGCTCGAAGGGCGCGGACCGGAAGCGGCGCGGGCGCTTCGATCCCGGGGCGCATCTCCTCTCGTGGTGGCTGGCCGCGTGCCGGCGCTCGAATCCACCCTGGCCGATGCGGGTATTCTGCACACACTTTTCGCGGGGTGCGATCTCGTCTCGCTGCTCGAAAATCTCGTTGCCGCCGAGGAGTCGCGCCCATGAGGCCCAACCTATCGAAGCTGTCTTTTGCGGGCGCCGCCATGGCCGAGGTTCCCGAGCTCGAGTCGGAAATTCTTCGCACGCCGGAGGGCTTTGCCGTCGAATCGCGCACGCCGTTCGAGGCGTTTCCGCACCTCGGTTCCGTCCCGGGGTTTGCGCCGTTTGTGCGCGGCCCGTACCCCACGATGTACCGGCGGCAACCGTGGACGGTGAGGCAATACGCAGGGTTTGCGACAGCCGAGGAGTCCAACGCCTTCTACCGAAAAAACCTCGCCGCAGGACAGATGGGCCTCTCCATCGCGTTCGATCTGGCGACCCACCGCGGCTACGATAGCTCGCACCCACGCGTTGTCGGCGACGTGGGCATGGCGGGCGTGGCCATCGATTCCATTCTCGATATGCGCGTGCTCTTTCGCGGTATTCCCCTGGATCGCATGAGCGTCTCGATGACGATGAACGGCGCTGTTCTGCCGATACTTGCACTCTACATCGTTGCCGCCGAAGAGCAGGGCGTGCCCTCGGAGAAGCTCACGGGAACGATTCAGAACGACATTCTGAAAGAGTTCATGGTGCGCAACACGTACATTTATCCGCCCGCGCCATCCATGCGCATCGTCGCGGATATTTTTTCTTGGTGTGCGCGTAAGATGCCGAAATTCAACGGAATTTCGATCAGCGGTTACCACATGCAAGAGGCCGGTGCGACCGCCGATCTGGAGCTTGCGTACACCCTCGCCGACGGCATCGAATACGTAAAAACGGGCCTCGCGGCGAACATGAGCGTCGACGTATTTGCGCCGCGCTTGTCGTTCTTTTTTGCCATCGGCATGAACTACTTCATGGAGGTCGCCAAGCTGCGCGCGGCGCGTCTCTTGTGGGCCGAGCGCATGGCGGCGTTTGCTCCCGCGAACGTTCGCTCGCTCATGCTCCGCACCCATTGCCAGACGAGCGGATGGTCGCTCACCGCCCAAGATGTCTTCAACAACGTATCGCGTACACACGTCGAGGCGCTCGCGGCTGTGCACGGTCATACGCAATCACTCCACACCAATTCCCTCGACGAGGCCCTCGCGCTTCCGACGGAGTTTGCGGCGCGAATAGCCCGCAACACGCAGCTTCAAATTCAGCAAGAGTCGGGCTCGTGCCGCTTCGTCGACCCTTGGGGCGGCAGTCACTACGTCGAGCGTTTGACCAGCGAACTTGCTGCCAAAGCGCGCGTTCACTTTGCCGAACTCGATGAACTTGGAGGCATGGTGAAGGCCCTCGAACGCGGCATTCCGAAGCTGCGCATTGAAGAGGCCGCGGCCAAAACCCAGGCGCGGATCGACAGCGGGCGGCAGACGATTGTGGGCGTCAACCGGTACGTTTCCGACGAGGACGACGGCGTGGAGGTGCGCGCGGTCGACAACCGCAAGGCCACAGCGTCGCAGCTCGCGCGTCTCGAAGAACTGCGCCGCACCCGCAACGAAGCGCGGGCACAAGAGGCTCTCGCGGCCCTCACGGAGGTGGCCAAAAGGTCCGACGGAAACTTGCTCGCGGCGACCATCGAGGCGGCGCGGGCGATGTGCTCGGTGGGCGAGATGTGTCTCGCTCTCGAGGTCGTATTTGGTCGCCACGAGGCGCGCGTTCAAACGGTCAAGGGAGTCTACGTGAACGAAGCCGGCGAGGGTCACCAAGCCATTGAAAACGCACGAAATGCGTGCGACGCGTTTCTTGCGGAAGAGGGGCGGAGGCCCAGGGTTTTGGTCGTAAAAATGGGCCAAGACGGCCACGACCGCGGGCAGAAAGTTGTCGCGACGGCGTTCGCCGATTTGGGCTTCGACGTCGACGTGGGCCCGCTCTTTCAGACGCCCGAAGAGGTTGCGCGCCAGGCCGCTGAAAACGACGTGCACGTGGTGGGCGTAAGCTCGCTCGCCGCGGGGCATCTCACGCTCGTTCCCGCCCTTATCGCAGCCCTTCACAAGCTCGGGCGCCGCGATATTTTGGTCGTGGTCGGCGGGGTTGTGCCGCCACAAGATTACGAGGCTCTACGTGCCGCGGGGGCCGCCGCCATTTTCGGCCCGGGCACCGTCATCGCGAAAGCCGCCATCGAACTGCTCTCGGCGGTGCGCGCCGCAGCCAGGTAAGACAACATGCGTACGAGACATGCGCTTGAGTATTACCTAGATGGAATCCGTGCAAAAAACCGGGTGATATTAGCCCAGGCCATCACGCTCGTGGAGTCGCAACGGGGCGACGACCGAGCCCTCGGGCGTGAGCTGGTGGCTCGTTTGCGCGCCCTTGCGGCGTCATCGACGGCCCTCCCGCCGGCCCATCGCATTGGCATCACCGGGGCACCCGGCGTGGGCAAGAGTACGTTCCTCGAACGCTTTGGCGTTTTGCGGTGCGACGAGGGGCTTCATGTCGCGGTCTTGGCTGTCGACCCCACGAGTGAGGTGAGTGGCGGGTCAATCCTCGGCGACAAGACGCGCATGACGGAGCTGTCGAAGCATCCGAATGCGTTCATTCGCCCATCGCCTTCGGGGCTCGCGCTTGGGGGCGTGGCGAGGCGCACGCGGGAGGCGATGGTGCTCTGCGAGGCGGCGGGTTTCGATCTGATCTTCGTCGAGACAGTGGGCGTAGGTCAGTCGGAGACGACCGTGGCCAGCATGGTGGATGTCTTTGTTTTTCTTGCGTTTCCTGGCGCTGGCGACGAGCTGCAAGGCATCAAAAAGGGCATCTTGGAAATGGCCGAGATCGTCGTCGTGCACAAGGCCGACGGCGAGTCGCGCATTCGCGCGCTGGAGGCCCGGGTGATGCACGAGACGGTCTTGCATTATACACGTACCTCTGCGAGCGAGTGGGCACGAACGGCCCTCGCGGCAAGCTCCGTCACCGGCGAGGGGCTGGCGGATGTGTGGGCCTCTCTTGTGGCGCATCGTGCGTTCCAGGGGTCGCGGGGCGCTTTTCAGGCGCGGCGGCGCACGCAAGAAGAGCGGGCGTTTTGGGCGCTGGTGAACGACGAACTGCGCGCGCGTTTTGATCGGAATCCGTGCATTGTGCAGGCGTTGCCCGAGGTGCTCGCGGGCCTCCTCGCGGGCACGATCGACGCAGGCACGGCGGCGGATCGCGCGTTGGAATTGTACGCGAAGACCAGGTAAATCCCGGGGTGTAGTGCCGGTTTCGGCGAAGCGTCACGCGCGATCGCGCGCGGCGGCCGCGAGCAGGTCGTCGAGCTTCGCCAGCAAGTCCTGATCGCGATGAAAACCGCGCTCGGTGATAAGGCGAAGTCGATCGCGGACGTGAGCGAGATCGATCGACGCGACGGCGAGGAGGCTGTGGGCGTCGATGCGATCTTGGAGGCGTGCTTCGCGCATGGACAAGACCTTCATGGCGAGGAGATCTCCAGCCTGCGCCACGGGCACGTCGCCCGCGCCAAGTCTCTCGGGCGAGGCCGCCGCAACGATTTCGGCCTCGATTCCCGAGCTCGCGACAAGCAAATCAACGACCACTCCCGACGGTGATCGCAGGCGGCTCATCGCGATCCGCCCGTGCCGGTCGTCCTCCACCACCGCGACTTGGGTCAAGCCATCGCGCCGCAAATCGAGCACCAGTCGCTCCAAATCTTGGTCGTTGCACGCGACGATGGCGAGGTCGACGTCGCGTGTAAAACGCACCTCCGCGCGGAGCGACACGGCCAAACCCCCCACGAGGGCGAAGCGTCTCCCGCGACCCGCGAGGGCGCGCGTGACTTCACCCAGCACAACCTCCGGACTCATCGCGGTTCCGCGAGCCAGTCGCGCAGGAGCCCGTCCACCTCGGTGCCGGTGGCACCAGGGAATTTGCTCTGGATCTGCTCACGTTTCACGGCGATGCCAAGGCGCATTAGCTCCAACGCCTGCGCGAGCTTTTCGCCGGTCGGAGTGCTGCGGGCGATGGCGATGTCGTCGCGGCGGAGCGCGTCCATGGTCGTAGAGTAGCACACCGCGCTAGGCTCCCGGCGTGATGGGCATTCTCTCGCACCGTTTTCCCTTGGTGGTCTTGGCGTCAGCGACTTGCTTTTTCGTCCGCGGCACCGCGGCCAGCGAGGGCTCGCCACCGGGCGTGGCGATCGCGGCTTCGGTGCCCGGCGACCCGGACGACATTCCGCTTCCCGCCGGCGTGAAAAGCGTGCGTCCGCTTCGGCAGGACACGACTGTTTTCGCGTCGCCGGGCCCGGGTGGCGCGCGGCGCGGAACCCTCGAAGGCGATGCCATTGTGCCCTTGATGGGCACGTCGCGCGCGCCCGGTTGTTCAGGCCGTTGGCTGCAAATTGGCGCGGAAGCGTGGGTGTGCGGCGACGGCGCGCGCCTGTCGAAAGACGAACCGATTTCCATCGCGATGCCCGTGCCCGAGTCGGGCCTCCCGTTTTCGTACTTCTTCGTCGGTCCGAGAGGCAGCGAGAGCTACGGCAACCTTCACCGGGCCGCCGAAGAGAGCCCGGACACGAGCGAAGAGGCGGGCTTCGGTTTGGCGATCGACGAAGTGCGCGAGGCTTACGGCGCGCGCTGGGGGCACACCGCCAAGGGCCGATGGGTTCGCCTCGCGGATCTTTCCGCCGCCAGTCCCTCGGCGTTCGAAGGTGCGCACGTGGAGGGCGCGAACGAGCTTTTGCAAGTGGCGTGGACGACCGCCGACAAGACCCCCATTTGGTCCACGGAGAAGCTGACGGGCAAGCCGCTTCGAAGCTTGGCCGCGCACGTGCGCCTGACGGTTTTGGAGGCTTTTCCTGAGCGTAAACTGCTGAAAATTCGCACACCAGATGCAATCGGAGTGCCGGCAATCGAAGGCTATGGACATTTGGCGCGAAATGTGACGCGCCCATCGGTGAGCGCCGTTCCCGAAGGTGTTGGCGCCGGCGAGCGCTGGATCGACGTGGACCTCGCGTCGCAAACCCTCGTCGCCTACGAAGGCCCGCTGCCGGTCTTCGCGACCCTCGTCTCCACGGGGCGCGGCAAAGAGGGCAGCGACACGGTAACCCCGCGCGGTGAACACCGCATTTGGGTGAAGCTCCGGTCCACGACGATGGCCAACGTCGAAGACGAAGACGCGATGAGCCACTATTCTCTCGAAGAGGTTCCCTGGGTTATGTTTTTCGACAAGGCCGTGGGCATTCACGGCGCCTTTTGGCACCGGGATTTCGGCCGTGTTCGCAGCCACGGGTGCGTCAACATGGCACCAAAAGACGCCGCGTGGCTCTTCGCGTGGGCAGGCCCCGCGCTGCCCGTGGGCTTTAGCGCCGTCCTTCCGTCGCCGTCCGAACTCGGCACGATGGTGCGCGTACGCTGACTATACGCAGACCATCCTAAGCCACGACGATGGTACGCTGTATGTATGTTGTGTGTATGCGCTCTTACCACGCGACGGATGCGAGCGGGATGTACCGCCGGGCACCCGCCTCCAAGCGGCTTTCGAAGAGCGTGACAGCGACCGGTTCAAACCGCGCGACAGATGCAGGAACCGCGAAGTTTCGCAGGTCGATCGCCTCACCGTGGGCGCGCGCGAGGGTCAAGTGAGGAACGTAGGGAAGGGGCGTTTCGCTGCCGAGGCCCAGGTCTTCGAGCGTGAGGCGCAGCTCACTTTCGACGGCGGCCAGGGCTTCGGAGCCGGTGCCCGAGACCGTGCGCATGACAATCTTGGTCGCCTCGGCGCGCGGGAAAGCGCCGAGGGCATCGAAGGCAAGCTCGACGCGGCGCGGACGGGGCTTCAGTGACGCAAGAAGCGTTCGCAATGGCGACACGAGCCCGACGTCGAGGTCGCCAAGATAGGCCAGCGTGACGTGCCAGCCCGGGGGATTTGCCCAGCGAAGCGCCGCGTCTTTGAACGGGCCGTCGCGGAGCGCAGTCGTTTCTTCGAGCACCTGTTGCATGGCGCGCATCGACGGCTCGATGGCAAAAAATACGCGCACGCGGGCGAAGAGGTCATCGGCCATCGAATCGCACCCGGTCAGTCACCCGCGGCGGCATCGCGGCGCAGCGATACATCGGGGATGCTCGCCGTAGAACGCATGCGCGGGTCGATGCGCTCGCGCACGAGGCGCAGCCCGTGGAAAGACGCGAGCCGTTGAATGCGTTGCCGGTCGCCGGAAAAAAATTGACGATCGATCGTGGTGCCATGCGTGGTGGAAACCGCGAAAAAGACCGTGCCGATGGGCTTTGTGTCGGTGCCGCCCGTGGGGCCTGCGACGCCGGTCACGCCGAGAGAAATATCGGCCCCGCATCGCCTGCGAATGCCCTCGGCCATGGCAATGGCGACCTCGGAACTCGCCGCCCCGTGCGCCCGAAGAATGTCTTCGTCGACGCCGCACAAAATCGTCTTGGCGGAGTTTGCGTAACAGACGACGTCGGCGAGAAGGAACTCGCTCGCGCCCGCCTCGGTGGTGAGCAAATGGCCGAGGAGCCCGCCGGTGCACGATTCGGCGATGGCAAGCTGCAGCCCGCGTGTTCGGAGCACCCGCCCGACGACCGCGGGATAGGTTTCGTCGTCGTCGCCGTAGAGGACCTCCAAGAGGCGCGCCTTGACCTCGAGGGTGGCCCGCTCGCACAGGGTTTGCGCGTGCGCGAGGTCGCGGCCCTGGGCGTGAACCTTGACCTCCACCTCGGGAACATGCGCGCGGTAGCCGATGGTAATACCGGGCATAGACGCCTCAATGCCCGCAAGCTTATCGCCCACGACGCTCTCGGGCCACCCGTAGGTGCACAGTCGGCGTTGCGCGGTTTTTGGCTCGATGAGGGGCCGAACAATGGCCACCACGTGGTCTTCGAAAATCGCGCGCATCTCGGCGGGGACGCCGGGCATAAAGATGATCCGCGCGCGCCCGACGGGAATCATGAAACCCGGGGCGATTCCTGCAGAATTGGGGAGCACTTCGGCGTGTTCGGGAATCTGGGCTTGCTTCACGTTGGAGTCGCCCATCGTGCGCCCGGCCCGCTCAAGTTTGCGCCGAATGACCTCGACGGAGGGCTCGTGCAAAACCAGTGGCCGGCCAATGAGTTCGGCCGCGCAAGCCGCGGTGAGGTCGTCGGTGGTGGGGCCAAGCCCCCCGGTGCAGAGCACCACATGAAAGCTTGCGGCGAGGCGACTCAGGGCATCGATGATGGAGCGGCGGTTGTCGGGAACAGAGCAGTGCTCCGCAGGCTCGAAACCCAGCTCCACGAGCCGGTCTGAGAGCCAAGCGGCGTTCGTATTCACGAGCTCACCGCGGGTTAGTTCTGTCCCGATGCTAACAATGGCGACCGACATGGAACTGGGTACGTTAGGCGCACTGCGCAGGGTGCGCACGCAAATACGTGGGCCGAGACGTTCGCCCCGACGGATCTATGGAAGCTCCGTCATGTCGTCGTCACCCTCGTCGTTATCTGTAAAATCGCTGCGTAAAAGACCTGCGCTGGCGTCATGAAGCCACAGCGGGGCCGATGCGCGGGCGATGCGGCGAAGCTCCCGCGTGAGGGGTATGGTGGCTCCGTTCATGGGCCGAGGCGCGCTCGTCAGCGTTCCGAAGGCCTGTTGCAACAGGGAACCTGTGGCCCGGGGAAGTTCGATCATCGGGGCGTGGCGCGCCACATGCCCGAGGGCGTAGGCGAGGTCGACGGCCTCGCGAAAACCGCCGAGGTGGTCCACGAGTTTTTGTTCTTGGGCGTCTTGACCCGTCCACACGCGGCCTTGCGCCACGGCGTCAACGGCGGCGCGATCGAGTTTTCGTCCCGCGGAAACCCGATGCAAAAAAAGGTCGTAAGTCTGACCAATTTTTTCGCGCAAAGCGCTGCGCTCTTCGGCGGTGAACGGCCTCACAATGGTCTCCGCGTCGGCCCTCGGTGCGGTGCGGTACGTGTCGATGCCGATGCCCAAACGCGTGAGCAACGCGGAGACTTCGGGCTTGCCGAAATAGACCCCGATGGAACCTGTGACAGTGGCCGGCGATGCCACAATCGCGGGGCAGGCGACCGCCGCGTAGTACCCGCCACTGGCCGCCATTGAGCCCAGGGAGGCCACCAGCGGCTTTCGCTTCGCCAGACGGCTTAGGGCGTGCCAGATCTTTTCGGAGGCCACCGTGGACCCCCCAGGGCTCTCGATACGCACCACCACGGCCCCAACTGTGGAGTCGTCTTCGAGGAGCCGCGCCGCCTCGGCAATCGTGTCGCTGCCCGCACTGTGCATACCGACAAACGGAAGGGCGGAACTCCTGCCGTCCAAAATGTCGCCGTCGATCCACAGGATCGCCACGCGATGCGGCGCGCCGAAACGATGAGGCGCGTCGTCGTCGTCGTCACTAGGTGCAAGATGCACCTTTCGGCCCACCACCTCGGAGACGGTCAATTCCAGCTCGTCGTCGTACGCGAGGGCATCGACGAGTTTGCCGCTCTTCGCTTCGTCGGACGTCAACGGGCCCTGGGCCGCCAGCGCGCGCACAGCGGCGGGTGTTAGATTGCGACCCCGCGCCACAGCCCGCACGAATGACCCCTCTTGGCCTTGGAGCACCGCGGTGTAGTCTGCATGGGCCTCCGCGGAACCGGTGGTTCGCCCAAACTGTTCGGGGGCCGTTTTGTGCGCACCGTAACGTTCGTATTCCCAGTGAATACCCAGGCGATCAAGGGCATCGGCAAGATAGATGTACTGTGCACGCATGCCGGACCAGCGCAAATTTCCGCCGCGCATCAAGGTGATTTTGTGGGCGTCAGCGCAGACGTGAAGCGCGCGCATGCTCCCGTCTTCGATGGCGCAAATCACTTTCTTGCCGCGGGCCTTGAGGACGCGCAGGGCGTCGGCGAGTTCTTCCGCGTGCGCGCCGGTGGACGCCGGATCCGCGTGGAGGTCGAGGGCCACCGCGACGACGTCGCGCCTCTCGGAGAGACTCCACAATTTTCGCAACAGCGTCACGTGTCCGCGGTTCGATGGCGCGGCGTCGATGCGCAGTCGCACGGCCCGCTCCGGCATAGGTAGGCCCTCGTCGCGCACACCCGCCACGGAGGCTGTCACCACGGTCGTTAGGCGCTGGTCGTCGCCGGGCATCATGCGCGCGCCGCCGCCCACGGAGCTCGGCCCGAAGCCCAGATCGAGACCCGCAAAAACGGCCCAGCGCCCCTCAAGCAAAGACCCGGCGCGGTCCTCCGCTTCGATGCGCAATCGCCCGACGTAAGGCACGGCGAAGGTGCTCGTGGCCCGCACAAACCACCCCGGAGTTGTGCCGTAACGCTTGGCTTCTACACCGATATCCACGGCGTCTGACCCGAGAGGCCGCGCCGCGAGCGCGAACGTTGCGGAACGTTCAAGCCACGGCGTGACCCCGCTCGCCGCATCTCCACTTGCATTGAGATCGTTGCCAACCACGGAAAATCCCAGGTAACTCGAAGGGCGCCACGAAAGCGACGACGCGAGCCCGTAGCGTTTATCGAGGGTCGCCGATTCCGAATAAGCCCGCCTCATCGCCACGCCGAAAGACAGCTGCCGCGAAGGCGCCACCGCGAGCGCCCAGGAGAGCCATCCCACTTCGTTTGCGTAAGACGAAGGAACACTTGACACAGACTGCAAATAGTCGTACCGCATACCTGCGGCGAGACCCGCAAAGACAGGCGCAGCCAAGCCGAACCCATGGCCGCAGCTCGCGGTGACGGACCCAGCGGGGCAAAAGAGGCCCGTGTAGCGAAGGTCGAAGGCGGTCAAGAAGCCCAAGTTGGCGGCGTTTCGAACGATGCTGTCGGCGTCGTCGGAAGACGCGACTCCGTGCCCGGGTGCGAGCGCCAAGGGCGAGACCGCGGGGTTCTCCGCATGCGCGAAAGAAGCTGCTGAAAGAACGTGCGCCGCGCAAAAGAGCGCGAGGCGGTGGTGCGAAGTGGTCATGAACACGGATTCAGATTCCCGAGGTGGCGTCGTGGCCGTCATCGTCGTCATCGTCGTCATCGTCGTCGTGAGCGGCGGTGGCGCGTATTGTTCCGATGGGACCATCGACGGGCAATCGGGGTCGCTCCGGGTCCGACGCGAGGGCCTCTTCGAGGGCGAGGGCAAGCGCCAAAACGGTGGCTTCATCCCACGGACGCCCAGCGATTTGCACGCCCACAGGCAACCCGGCGCTTTTGCGATCGACCCTCGCCGCATGCCTGTCGAGGAGGCCCAAAATGGGGCTTCGGCCGGTCTCGTTGGCGCGAACCGTGGTGACCGGAACGATGGCTGCGGGGAGTTGCAGGACGTTGAAAAGCATGGCCGGACTGCCGGCGATCACAAAGTTTTTCGACATGCCGTGGGGCAGTGGCGCTGTGGCGTAAGGAACCGTGAGGAGTGCATCTATTCCGGCCTCGCGCATGGAATCGAGAAAGCTGTTTCGGTAGCTGCGCATGTGCGCGGTGAGGGCCCAAAGATCCGCCACGGACTTCTCGCCGAGGGAGTTTAGGAGACCCTCCAAAAGGGGCTCGCCAAGCAGGCCCGCGACATCGGCCAAGCCCTCGCGGAGTCTCTTCGGGAGCGTGGCCATCACTTTGAGACCGCGAAGGGGCTTCTCCACCGGGCCGCCCTGAATACCCCGCTCCATCGTCACGGCGCCGTCCGCGGACAAGGCTGCAAAGTACATGGATATGGCGCGGCTGATCTCCGGTGGTCGAAATTCCACCATGCGCACACCCTGCGTTTCTAGGGCTTTTACTGCGGTGCGAAGGGCGCGCTCGACGGACCGACTCGGGCGAATGAATCCGTCGTCGACGTAGTAACCGACGCGAAGAGAACGCACGTCGATGGCATCGGGATCGGGCCAGGCCAAGGGAGGCACGCGTCCGTCGAGAGCCGACATCGCGTGGGGGTCAAAAGCCTTCATCGCGAGAACGACGTCGCGCACCGTGCGCGCCATCGGACCGCACATCGCGCGAATGACTTCTTGCCCCGGAATGCCCGACGCGCTGCCGGCCATGGGAAGGCGATCCAGCGACGGCTTGATGCCCGCGATACCGCAGAAATGGCAGGGAACGCGGATGCTTCCGCCGATGTCGGTGCCGATGCCCAGGGCCGACATTCCAGCGGCCACCGCGGCCGCTTCGCCGCCGGACGATCCGCCGGGCGTGTGCGTGAGTGACATGGGGTGCGAGGTGCGTCCAAACACCGGATTCGACGCCTCGTTGAACAGCATAAGCTGCGAGATATTCGTGCGTCCAACGATGACCGCTCCCTCGCTTTTGAGGAGCTTCACCATCGCGGCATCGGTGCGCGCGGGCAGTCGATCCTTGTTCGGCACGCCAATCGTGGTGAGCTCTCCGGCGATGTCGAAGCACTCCTTCACGCTGACCGGAAGGCCGCCGAGGCGACCCACAGGAATCCCGCGCATGCGCGCGTCGTCGACGACGTGGGCCTGCGCCATGGCCTGCTCGGCGAAGACCTTGGTGAAGGCGCGAAGGGCGCCGTCGTAGCGCTCGATGCGATCGAGGTGCGCGCGCACGACCTCCGCGGACGAGACCTCTTTGGCCTCGAGCAAGGTGAGAAGGCGGTGCGCGGGGAGCGAAGTCAGCGAGCTCATCGCCGCGAGACGCTAGACGAAACGCGGCGCTGTGAAAGCCGCCGTTTCCGCATTGCCTCAGAAGGCGCCGTCTGCACGGCCGCCATCGCCGCCATCGCCGCCATCGCTACCCGCGTCCGCGGTGCCGCCATCGGGGCCACCGACCGCGCTCGCATCCGAAAAAGCGCTGGGGGGAGAAGCGTCCAAACCG
>CAMCKZ010000091.1 GCA_945875545.1 Polyangium aurulentum
CATTTTGCGATGAAGTAGGCGTTTTCGCAGGGGCCCAAGGCGATCGATCATGAGTTTGCCATCGAGGTGATCGTTCTCGTGCTGGATGGCCACTGCGAGCAGACCCTCGGCTTGGAGCTCAAACGGTTGGCCGTCGAGACCCGTGGCTCGTACGGTGACGAGAGACGCCCGATCGATGCCCTCGGTGGCCCCGGGAAAGGATAGGCAGCCTTCGCGCCACTCGATGGTTCCGCTTCGTTCGACGAGCTCCGGGTTGATGAAAACTTGGAGGTCGCTCGGCTCGCCGTCGTCGGCGATGTCGATGACGAATACACGCAGTGCGACGCCGACTTGCGGTGCCGCGAGCCCAACGCCAGGTGCCGCGTACATCGTCTCGGCCATGTTCGCGACGAGGGTCTTCACGTCCTCGGTGACGGCCTCAACGGGCTTGCCCACTTCGCGCAGGCGAGGGTCCGGGTAGTGAAGGATCGTCAGAATCGCCATTAGCGTCCTTTGCGATTTTCCAGCGTAAAACGCAAGACCACAGCACCGTTAAACGGCATCGGTTCCGGTATGGGAAATGCGCCCGTGCACGTAGGCGTCGTGGCCGCAAAGTTCCCACGTGGGGTTCAAGAGTTGCGGCGCGCCCGCGGGTTCGGCCGGGCCGCACCAGTCTACGGCCCCGGCGCGGCCGCGAGGCCCCAGGAGTTTCGGAGCGAGGAATGCGTGGAGTTCGTCGGATTGCTGGCCCGCGAGAAAACTTCCGGCAATTTCGGCACCGCCCTCGACGAGCACCGTGACGATTCCGCGAGAACCGAGGAGCCGCAGGGCGCTCATGATCTCGACGCGGCCCGACGTATTTTCGTCGACGGGCCATACGCGAACGCCGCGCTCTTCGAGGGCCTGGCGCGCGTCTTCTGAGGTGCTCCGCGAGCAGATGATCCACGTGGGAATATCTGCGGATGTTTCGACGAGGCGCGAGGTGAGCGGGGTGCGCAGCTTCGTGTCGAGGACGACTCGTTTGGGACTTGGGCCGTGCACGTGGCGAACGTTGAGGCGGGGGTCGTCGGAGATGACGGTGCCCACTCCCACGAGGACGGCGTCGCTGTTGCTGCGAAGGAGGTGAACCCGGGCTCGGGCCTCGGGGCCTGTGATCCAACGAGACGCGCCGGTTCTTGTGGCGATGCGGCCGTCGAGGCTGAGGGCGAGCTTCAAGCGAACATAGGGAATTCCCGTGGTAACGTACTTCGCCCACGGCGCGAGAAGCGCTCCGGACTCTTGTTCAAGAATGCCGGTTTCGACATGAATCCCCTCGCGGCGAAGGGCTTCGATGCCTCCCCCGGTGACTTGCGGATTCGGGTCGCGGCATCCGATGACGACGCGGGCGATGCGCGCCGCCACGATTGCGTCGACGCATGGAGGCGTGCGCCCGTGGTGGTTGCAAGGCTCGAGGGTGACGTAAAGTGTGCCGCCCGCGACGCTGTCGCCAGCCGCGCGAAGGGCGACGATTTCGGCGTGATCGCCTCCGGCAGATTCATGATGACCTTCGCCAATCACCTCGCCGACGGCGTTCACGGCGACCGCGCCCACGTGGGGATTCGGCGAGGGGTGGCCTCGCTTCGCGACCGCGAGAGCCCGAGCCATAAAGCGTTCGTCGGCGGTGGGAGGAGCATCAGGCACGGGGCTCAGTTTCCCTCTTTCTTGAGCCGATCAAGCTCGTGGACGAATTCCTGCACATCGCGGAAGCTCCGGTAAACACTTGCAAAACGCACGTATGCGACGGGGTCGACGGTGGAAAGTCGTTTCATCAGTTCTTCGCCGACGCGCTGCGTGGGCACCTCTTTTTCCGCGCTATCGAGGAGCGCGAGCTCGACTTCGTCGGCGATGCGATCGAGTTCGGCAAGCGGTACGGCGCGTTTTTGGCATGCGGTGCGGAGGCCCGAAATGAGCTTGTCTCGGTCGAAGGCCTCGCGACGCCCGTCTTTCTTGATGAGCACGGGCAGCGTTCGATCGAGTCGCTCGTAGGTGGTGAAGCGCTCGCTGCATTTTTCGCACTCACGGCGACGACGTATGGAGTCGCCGGAGGCGGTGGTGCGGGAATCCGTCACGCGGCTTTCAAGATGAGCACAAGACGGGCAGCGCACACGCACCCTCTAGCAGGCCGCGCGCAGAAATGCTGCCATACGACGCCGGTTCAGCGATCTATCTTGGCGAGGCGTTGACCGTGGCGGCCGCCCTCGAAAGCGGCCCCAAGGAACGCAAGAATCACGGCTTCTGCGACGCCCACGCCCACGATGCGCGACCCCATGCACAGCACGTTGGCGTCGTTGTGGCGGCGCGACATCGTGGCGCTGAAGGTCTCGTGGCAGACGACTGCGCGAATTCCTGGGTGACGGTTGGCCGCGATGGCCATGCCGACTCCGGAACCGCAAATGAGAATGCCGAAATGGCCCTCTTTGAGAACGTGCCCCACCGCCAACTGGGCGAAGTCTGGGTAATCGCACGCGGCCTCTGAGTCGCAGCCGAGGTCGATGACCGCGTGCCCGAGACGATGCACATAGGCAACGAGAAGATTCTTCAGGGCGAAACCGGCGTGATCAGACGCCATAAAAACCTGCGACATGGATCATACCCTCGAAAGAGCGAGACAGACGTTCGTACCACCAAAGCCAAACGAGTTGGAAAGTACGTGACGTAGTTCACGGCTGCGTGCGTGATGTGCAACGTAATCCAGCGTACATGCGGGGTCTTGGTTGTCGAGGTTGATCGTCGGGGGCACCTGGCCGTGGTAAAGTGCCAGCGCCGAAAATGCGGCCTCGAGAGCCCCAGCGGCACCGAGAAGATGCCCCGTCATTGACTTGGTGGAGCTTACCCACAGCTTGTGGTCTGCGGCCCGGGCACCAAAAACTTTGAGGATGGCGAGGCTCTCCGCGACGTCGCCCACGGGCGTCGAGGTGCCATGGGCATTGATGTAATCTACACACTCTGCGTCGAGCTTGGCGTCACGAAGGGCCATGCGCATTGCGCGTTGGGCGCCTTCACCCTCGGGAGCCGGCTGCGTGAGGTGGTAGGCGTCGCTCGTGGCGCCGTAGCCCGTTACTTCGGCGTAGATGCGCGCCCCGCGTGCTTGGGCGCGGGAGAGGCTTTCCAAGACGAGCACGGCGCCGCCTTCGCCCGCGACAAAGCCGTCGCGGGCGGTGTCGAAGGGGCGACTCGCTTGAGCGGGTTCGGCGTTGCGTTTCGAGAGGGCAAACATCGCCTCAAAGCCGCCGATACCGACGGGCGAAATGGTGGCCTCGGAGCCGCCCGCGAGCATTACGGGCGCGAGTCCGCGGCGTATCCACTGGGTAGCCTCGCCGATGGCGTGCGCGCCGGACGAACACGCGCTCGTGGTGCAAAAGCTTGGGCCCTTCAGGCCATGGGCCATTGAAACCTGACCGGCGGCGAGGTTCGAAATGATGCCCGGAATGGCGTACGGACTCACCTTTCCAGGGCCCTTGTCCATAATCGTTTGCTTGGTTTTTTCCAGGGTTGCAAGCCCGCCGAGTCCGACTCCGATGATGGTCCCCGACAGCTCGCGCTCCTCGTCGCTCAAGTTCAAATTGGCGTCCGCAAGGGCGAGCTTTGCCGCTCCAAGCGCGAACTCGGCAAAGCGATCAAGCTCCTTCAGCTTCTTCTTTTCGATGAAGAGCGAAGGCTCCCAATTCTTGACCTCGCCGGCGATCTTCACGCGGTAGGCGCTCGTGTCGAACATGGTGATCGGGCCGATGCCGCTCTGCCCGGCGAGCACGCTCTCCCAGCTCTCACGCGTGCCAATGGCGAGGGGCGTAACGAGACCAATTCCTGTGACGACGACGCGTTCCATGTTTGTTCCAATGCGGGAGTCGACAGACCTGCGAGGCGTTGGCAATCGATCGCCGCAGCGTCCACCTCGGGAGGGGGCCCGAGGTGCGGGTTTCCGGGCAGCGGGGGACGTCGGGTTAAGCCGCAAAAAAGCGGGTCAACCCGACGTGAATCAAGCCCTTGTGCGGGCCAAATACAGTGCCTGCGTCTTAATGTTACGCAAACACTACGGCAACTACGCTTGAACTTTTTTCGAGTGCTGCGTGATGTAGTCGATGGCGTTCTGAACTGTTCGGATCTTCTCCGTGTCTTCGTCGGGGATGTCGAGGTCGAAAGACTCCTCGAATGCCAGCACGATTTCTACGAGACCGAGGGAGTCGGCGCCGAGGTCGTCGATGAACGAAGACTCAAGCTTGATCTGCCCCTCTTCGACGTCGAGTTGTTCGACGATGATGCGCTTTACTTCGGTGAAAATATCCATGATTTACTCGCGTACACTGATGCTGTTGTAGGAAGAAAAGAAAAACGTGTAATCTGCATGTTTACATGTACAGGCCGCCGTTGATGCGGAGGACTTGGCCCGTGATGTAAGACGCCTCAGTGGACGCCAAAAAGGCAACGGCGGCGGCCACTTCGGCGGACTGGCCCGTGCGCCCGAGAGGAATGCCTGCCAGCAGCGAGGTCTTCGCGGCGTCGCTCATGTGGGTTGTCATGTCGGTGTCGATGAAGCCTGGGGCCACAACGTTTACCGTGACGTTTCGCGAGGCATATTCGCGGGCGATGCACTTTGCCGCACCAATGATGGCTGCCTTCGTTGCTGCGTACGCTGTTTGCCCGGCGTTGCCCATTTCGCCGACGACACTCGAGATGAAAATAATGCGCCCGTACCGCGCCCGCATCATCGGCTTGACCGCGGCCCGCGCAGACGCCAAGGAGCCGCGCAAGTTCGTTCCAACGAGTGCGTCGAGGTCGTCGTCTTTGAGGCGCAAAAGAAGACCATCGATGGCGATTCCTGCATTGGCGACGAGGACATCGAGGTGCCCAAATTCTTTGACCGTGGTCTCGACCAATGCGTCCATCTCCGAGGAAATAGCCACGTCAGCCTGCACTGCCTTCGCCTGGCCCCCGCGAGACTCAATGCTCTTGACCGCCTCAAGGGCCGCCGCCTCGCCGCGAACGTAAGTCAGCACCACCGTCGCGCCCTGATCCGCGAGGGTCTCGGCGCACCCGCGCCCAATGCCGCGCGAGCCGCCCGTGACGATGGCCACCCGGCCCTTCAGACTAAACATAGCGACACTCATGGATGCCCCTTCAAGCACCGTTCGGACCGCCATTCAATGACAGGAATGTGGCAATATTGCCTCACGACAAGCCCTCGCCGTAGGCCATGAGCGACGCCAAATCGCTGATGTTCGTGAGGTGCGCTCCCTTGGAAATTCGCTTGACCAACGCCGTTAGTACGCGGCCCGGGCCGATCTCCACAAAGTGCGTGACGCCCGACGCCGACATCGCCTCCACCGACGACTGCCAGTAGACGGCCCCGGTGACCTGCGCGACGAGCTTTTGTTTGGCCACGGCACCATCCGACGAACTCGCGGCGTCGATGTTGGCAACGATGGGGAACGCGAGAGGCCCGACCTCACACGCGGCCAGCGCGCGCTCCACCACGTGCGCGGCGGGTGCCATAAGAGCGCAATGAAATGGGGCACTTACCTTCAGTGCGATGGCTCGCCCCTTGTGCGCACTCACCGCATCTGAGACGCGGGCGACGGCTCCCGCATGGCCCGCAATCACAACTTGCCCCGGCGCGTTGAAGTTGGCGCACGAGACAATTTCGCCTTGTGCGTATTCGGTGCAGAGTGCAGCTATTACCGAGGGCTCCAGGCCGATGATCGCCGCCATGGCCCCGGCGCCAACCGGAACGGCGAGCTGCATCGCCTGCCCACGGGCACGCACGAGGCGCACCGCGGCTTCGAGGGAGAGGGCCCCAGCGGCCACGAGGGCGCTGTATTCGCCCAGGGAATGACCTGCGACGAAGGCCGGAGCGGGGAGGCCCGGGAAGCGCGCGCGTAGGACGGCGAGCAACGCCGCGCTGGTGGCGACGATGGCGGGTTGCGCGTGCTCGGTCTTCGTGAGTTCGGATTCCGGGCCCGTGGCGATGAGCTCGGACAGCGCGAAGCCCAGTGCCTCATCGACGCGCGCAAATACGTCGCGAGCCTCGGGAGCGTCTTGCGTGAGCGCGCTCGCCATGCCGACCGATTGGGAACCCTGCCCCGGAAAGACCCATGCGACCTTCATGGCGAGCGGCCCTATCGCAATCTTACGAAGGGTGCATGTGCTTTTTGCAGCGAAATACCCTACGCATCGGCGCGAAAAGCCTGATGCATCGCGATCAACGCTCTTCACGCAGCGGCCCGGGTGGTGCCAGTGCGGGCCAGGGCTCGCGAGCCGCGGACGGGGGGCCGTTTCAACAAATGGCCCGGCACGACAACCGCAAAATCACCCCATTTTGGCTAGTTTTTCGTTCACTTTCTCTTCGATCGTTCCCTTGAACGCTCGCAAGAGAAAGGGCAAATCGATCGCCACGCGGATAGATGCATCTTGCACATGAACTTCACCTTTGGTGCCCTTGGCCGGGCCCGAAGGGGCTTCAAAATGGATGGCGTCGCCGACCCACTTCCACGTGAGATTGAACTTGGACTCAAGGGATTTGGCGAGGCCCTCGGCGTGTGTCCGAGCGGCGTCTTTGGCGAGCCCGTGCTTGCGGGTGATGTCGATGGTGGCCATGTGCCCGCAAGTCTGCCCTCATTGCCCCATGCAAGTCAAATTAACCTGCGCCAGATGGGTGTAGACTGCATGTAGTTAACCTGCTTCGGCGCCGCCAAAAAAAATCGACCACTGCGCGTCTTTCGCGAGTGGTCGATGGTGCAGCGTGGGGAGCGTTATTCGCCCGGGTTATTTTCTACCTCGCGCGCCGCGTCTCCCGTGAGGGGTGCCGCGTGAGCAAAGGGCTCGTCTTCGTTGTACGGGCGCAAAATCGCTGGCGGTTGATCTCCGTAGAGCTCCAGTAGTGCCGCGAGGGTTCTCTCTCGTTCGACGAGAACGAGATGTTCGCCCCGGCCTCCTTCGTCGTCCTCGCTACTGCCGTCTTTGCGGACGGACAGCAGTGCGAGCTTCTCTTGCACGTCGGTTATCTCCTTGCGGAGCGGAATGGGATCGAGGCCCTCTCGAGGCGTGCAAGCCGTGGTGAGCACGGTGATGCGATCGCTTGACACCTCGACGAAGCCGCGCCCAACCACCATGCGGGTCGTCTCGGCGCCGTTGCGAAAAGACGCGATGCCGATGCGCACGGAGCCCACGAGGGGACGATGCCCCGCGAGAATGCCGAACTCACCAGGCGCGCCGGGCAGGGCGACTTCGTCGTAGGTGCCCGCGAGGGCGGGGCCGGACGGCGTGACAATTTCCAGTGTTAGCTTACCTGTTGCCATCGTGACCTCAGGAGGCGCCGGTAAGTTTCCGCGCCTTTTCTTTCATCATTTCGAGGCCGCCCACCATGTAGAAGGCTTGCTCCGGGAACTTCGAGTCGTCGTCGAATTCGCCGCGAACGATTTGTTCAAAGCTCGAGATGGTGTCTTCGAGTTTGACGTACTGGCCGAGGGAGCCGGTGAACTGCGCTGCGACGAAGAACGGCTGCGAAAGAAATCGCTGAATCTTGCGGGCGCGGCTGACGACTTTTTTGTCGTCTTCCGAGAGTTCGTCCATGCCGAGAATCGCGATGATGTCTTGCAGGTCTTTGTACTTCTGCAACGTGGCCTGCACCGCGCGGGCGACCTTGTAGTGACGCTCGCCGACGATCTGCGGGTCGAGCATTGTGGAGGCCGAGTCGAGGGGATCGACCGCCGGGTAAATCCCAATTTCCGTCAGCGCGCGGTTCAAAACGGTCGTCGCATCAAGGTGCGCGAACGTGGTGGCGGGGGCCGGGTCGGTGAGGTCGTCGGCGGGGACGTAAACCGCTTGCACCGAGGTAATTGACCCGCGGTTCGTCGAAGTGATGCGCTCTTGAAGTGCGCCCATTTCCGTAGAAAGCGTTGGCTGGTAACCGACGGCGCTCGGGATGCGGCCGAGAAGTGCCGACACCTCGGAGCCCGCTTGCGTGAAGCGGAAAATGTTGTCGACGAAGAGCAAAACGTCTTGCCCCTCTTCGTCGCGGAAATACTCGGCGCACGTGAGGGCGCTCAACGCGACGCGGGCGCGCGCACCTGGGGGCTCGTTCATCTGCCCGTAAACGAGGGCCGTTTTCGAAAGAACGGACTCGCCCGATTCGAGCTTCGACTCCTGCATTTCCAGGAAAAGATCGTTCCCCTCACGGGTGCGCTCACCGACGCCGGCAAAGCACGATACGCCGCCGTGAGCCTTCGCGACGTTGTTGATAAGTTCCATGATGAGAACGGTTTTGCCCACGCCCGCGCCGCCGAAGAGGCCGATCTTGCCGCCCTTGCGGTAAGGCGCGAGAAGGTCGATGACCTTGATGCCCGTTTCGAAGATTTCGATGCTCGTGGACTGCTCGTCGAAGCGAGGCGGCAGGCGGTGAATGGGCAGGAATTTCTCTGCGTTAACCGGGCCAGCCTCGTCGACGGGCTCTCCGACCACGTTCAAAATACGGCCAAGACACGCGCGCCCAACGGGCATGCAAATCGGGCCGCCCGTGTCGCGGACGCTCATGCCGCGCACGAGGCCGTCGGTCGAGTCCATGGCCACGGCGCGCACGGCGTTTTCCCCAAGATGCTGCGAGACCTCGAGGACGAGGTTGTCTGGCTTGTCGGAAATCGACGGGTTCGTCAGGCGCAGAGCGTTGAGAATTTTGGGGAGCTCACCGCCGCGAAACTCCACGTCGACGACGGGGCCAATGACTTGAACGATCTTGCCAACGTTGATACTTGCCATGGTTCGTCTTCTGCCTTTTGGGGGCGCTTTGAGGCTGCGAGGCTGCGAGGCTGGGGGCCTGGGAGGCTGGGAGGCTGGGAGCGTTTTGGAGGGATTGCTAGGAAGTTCGGGGGCGCGGCGCTTGTCTCGACACCTCGCGCTCGCGCCGCCAGAAGGAAAGCGACCCCGTACGAGCGGTCGTCCTTGGAGTGGGGCGCGCGCGGCGCTATCACATCACCCCCGCCATTTCAACGATGTCGGCCCGCACCTTGGCGACAGGGTTCTTCCTCACACCACGACTGTTGAAACGGAGAAATTGTTCAATGATCTCTGCCGAGACTGTTCGTCAGGTTCGAGAACGCAGCGACATCGTCGCGGTGGTCAAGGCGGTGGTGCCGAGCTTGACAAAAAAAGGGCGCAGGTTCATCGGCCTTTGCCCTTTCCACCAAGAGAAAACAGGCTCCTTTAACGTCAACGCGGAGCGGGGTCAGTTTTACTGTTTTGGCTGCAAATTGTCAGGCAGCGTGATCGATTTTTTGATGCGCGCCGAGGGCTACGCATTTCCCGATGCGGTGCGCCTTTTGGCCGAGCAGTATGGAATCGCCGTCGAAGAGGATCATGAGCCTCGAGACCGCGCCGAACACGATCGCGAGCGTCGATTTCGCGACGAACTATCGGCGGCAAATGCCGTGGCCGCAGCCTTCTTCGTGCAGCAGCTGAGGGACCATTCTCACTCGGGCTACGCGCTTCGCGAGTTGCAAAAACGCGGACTGAATCCCGCGTGGGCCAGCGGGTCAGCGGCGACTCCGGTCACTGCCGTCGATGCCGCTCTTGACGCGTTTCACCTGGGGTACGCCCCGAGCGAATGGGACGGGCTCGCGACGCATTTTCAGCGAAATCGCATCTCGCCGACCCTCGGTGAAGCGCTTGGTCTTTTGGTACCGCGAAAAGACGGCTCCGGGCACTACGATCGGTTCCGGCACCGGCTCATGTTTGCCGTCCTCGATCGGCACGGCAAGGTCGTGGCCTTCAGCGGCCGGCAGCTCGAGGCCTTGCCCGACGACGAGCGCGCGCGCAACGAGCCCCCGCCCAAATACATTAACTCACCGGAGTCGGTGATTTACGTCAAAGGCGAGACGCTCTTCGGTCTGTTTCAGGCGAAAAATGGCCTACGCCGCGAGGGCACGGCGATCTTGGTGGAAGGCAACTTCGACGTGGTCTCGCTGCATGCGCGCGGAATCGCGAACGTGGTGGCACCCTTGGGAACAGCGTTCACGTTCGAGCAAGCGAAATTGCTGCGCCAGTACACGCAACAATGCGTGCTGATGTTCGACGACGATGCGGCGGGCAAAAAGGCGGTCCGTGCGTCGCGCGATCCTCTCCAGCGTGAAGAAATTTCTGCGCGCGTGGCGGTTCTCGGCGGCGGCAAAGACCCCGACGACATGGTGCGCAGCGAGAACGGTATCGAGCGACTTCGTAATTGCGTGCAGAATGCAAAGGGAATGTTGGAGTACCTTCTCGAGCAGGCGCTGGACCAAGGATTTGTGGCGGCCGATGCCATGGAGCGGGGGCGACGGCTTGACTTCGTCTCCAATATTTTGGCGGGCGAACGCAACTCGGTCGTGCGGTCGCTTGCAAAATCTTACGCCGACGAACTGGCCGGACGCCTCGATCTTGTGCGATCGCCGGAGGCATTTCGGGCCCTCGAACAGCACGTACGAAAAGCGCTCGACGCCGAGGGAAGGGGCTCGGCCAACCCCAACATGCTTCGCGCGCGCCATCGAGAGCCGGGTGCGGCGGAGCGCTTGGCGATGGTCGGCGCGCTCTTCGATTACCCGGAACTTGTGCTGGATCCCGACGTTCTTGACCAATTTGAGCTTTTGGAAGGGCCCGCGGTTCCAGCAGTGGCGGCATTGCGGCGAGCGCTGCGCACGGGACCGAGTGGCGAAAAAAGCCTCGATGTTTCGGTTTTACTTGCACATCTCCCCGCGGCGATTCATGCCTTCGCCGCCGAGCGTCTAACTGTGCCCCAGCACGATGCCCTCGACCAAGCGAAACGGCATTTTATGGAGAACGCAAACAAGCTTCGGAAGCTCGTCTTAGCCCGCGAAACATCGGAGATCGCGCGCAAACAAGCGAGCCTCGGTGGTGGCCAGGAAGACTCCCAATCTATGGCCGAAGAGGCCCTCCGGCACGCACGCCGCCGCCACGGTATTTCATCTTGAATCACGTCATTTCACTGCCCCGACCAACCCTACGAGGCCCGTCGCTTCTATGACCCGCGCTCGCGCAAAAGCATCCAAATCCGCATCATCCAAGTCGACCAAGTCGACGAAGCTCGCAGCCGCCAAGGGCGCCCCCGTCAAGGGAGGTCAGCTGGCGAAAGCCGTGCCCGCGAAGGCCGTGCCCGCGAAGGCAGTCGCGTCAAAATCGGCGAAGGTGGTGGCAGTTAAGGCCGCGGCAACGAAGGCGACCAAAGCCGTTCCCGCGAAGGCCGTTCCCGCGAAGGCCGTTCCCGCGAAGGCCGGCGTGGCAAAGTCCCCCAAACTCGTGCCCGTGACGGCCACGGTGAAGAAAGCGGCGAAGAAGGCCGCCAAGATTGTAGCTGCGAGCGTCGCGACGGTGAAGGCGGGCTCCACGAAGGCGAGCCCCGCGAAAGCGATCGCTGGCAAGGCGACGAAAGTCGTTCCGGCGCCGATCGTGGTCGTGAAAGCAAGCAAGATCGTTGCCGCGCCGATCGTGGTCGTAAAAGCAAGCAAGATCGTTGCCGCGCCGATCGTGGTCGTAAAAGCTAGCAAAAGCGTTGCCGCACCGGTCGTGGCCGTAAAAGCGCACAAGATCGTTCCCGCACCGGTCGTGGCCGTAAAAGCGAGCAAGATCGTTGCCGCGAAAGCGACACCCCCCGCGTCTCCGACGCGAAAAATTGTGTCGGCGCGGGCGATCGTCAAGGCCGTGCCCGCAGTAGTCGCCGCGCCCGCGAAGAGCGTTCCGCCCGCGAGGGAGTCGTCTCTCGGCAAAGGTACCAAAGTTGGCAAGACTGGCCAGGTTGCCAAGGCCGGCAAGAGCCAGGCGGCCATGCCCAAGAGCGCAGATTCCCTGCGCCGGCTGCCGGATTCCAAGCGCTCGCCCGACAGCAAAATGCGCCTCACAGACGGCCCATCGTCGAAGCCATTTCGTGGCAATTCGCCGGGCGACGGCCCGCGTAGCTCCAGTGGCATGGGTGGCATGGGTGGCATGGGTGGCTTCGACGACGAGGCCGAAGCTGGCATGGGTCCCGATCTCGGCGACTCCATCGACGACGTCATCGGAATGGGCGAAGACGAGATCGACATCGTTGACGCTGCGACCCAGGTCAAGATCGCTCCGAAGCGAATGATCGAGGAAGAAGCGAGCGACAAAAAGCTGGTTGCGCGCGAAGCGACCAAGGGCGTCGAAGAGGACGACGCGTATACGAAGACCAACGACCCGGTGCGGCTTTACCTGCGCAAAATGGGCTCGGTTGCGTTGCTCACGCGCGAGGGTGAGGTCGAAATCGCGAAGCGCATTGAGGAGGGAGAACACCTCGTCTTTGCCGCCATTTTGAACTCGCCGGTGGCGGTTCGTGAGGTCGTCGGGCTCGCCGACAAAATTCGGAAAAAGAAGGTTCGCATCAAAGAACTCGTTCGCGATGCGGAAGACGAAGAGCGCGAGTTCAACGAAGAAGAGGCCGAGCGTCGGCTCCTTCGCCTGATCGACAAGGTCGCCGTTCTTGACAACGCCGCGACGTCTCTGCAGGAGCAACTTTTGGTCGCCACGGGCCCGCAAAAGCGCGCCCTCGAGGTCGAAGTTGTTGCGGCGAAGAGCAAGATGGTCGTCACGCTCGAAGACATGCGTCTGAGCAAAAAGACCATCGATCTCATCGTCAAGGCGCTCACCGCGATCATTCGCAAAGTGGAGAAGGCCGACTCGCCGCTCTTGATGGCCCTTGAGCGCAAAACGATGATGAATCGTGACACGCTGAAGAAAGACGCGAAAGCAGCGCACGATGATGCGCGGGCGCGAAGCAAGTTCGTCAAGAAAACGAACATGGACCCGGAGGCGTTTCTTGAGCTCTACACGCAAGCGCAAGAGACCTTGCGGCGCGTCGAGCGCAAAGAAGAGGTCGATGTCAAGTCGCTGCGCGAGACCTACCTGACCATTCGCCGCGGAGAGAAATGTGCGGAGAAAGCCAAGGGTGAGCTCGTCGAGGCTAACTTGCGACTCGTCGTCTCCATCGCGAAAAAGTACACCAATCGCGGCCTCCAATTTTTGGACCTCATTCAGGAGGGCAACATCGGCCTGATGAAGGCCGTTGATAAATTTGAGTACAAGCGCGGGTATAAATTCTCCACCTACGCAACCTGGTGGATACGTCAGGCGATCACGCGCGCCATAGCCGATCAAGCTCGAACGATTCGCATCCCGGTCCACATGATCGAGACGATCAACAAGCTCATTCGCACGTCGCGTTACCTGGTGCAGGAATACGGGCGAGAGCCCCTTCCCGAAGAGATCGCCGAGAAGATGGAACTTCCCTTGGAGAAGGTCCGCAAGGTCCTCAAGATCGCCAAGGAGCCCATCGGCCTCGAAACGCCCATAGGTGAAGAAG
>CAMCKZ010000092.1 GCA_945875545.1 Polyangium aurulentum
GCCTGTTACAGGCGCCACACCTTGAATCCGGCCGCCTCAAATCGCGGGCGGTCGTAGGCACCTTTCACGTCGACGAGAAGGGGCTTCGACCAGCAGAGGAGCGCCATGTCTTTCGGCGTAAGACGCTTGTATTCTGCATGTGAAACCGCCGCGATGACAGCCTGCGCGGGCTTGAGTTTGTCCCACGGCACGAGCTTGAGGCCGTACTCGTGTTGTGCCTCGTCGGGGTCTGCGAGCGGGTCGTGGACTTGCACCGTGAGGCCGTAGCCTTGGAGCTCGCGCACGATGTCGATGACCTTGGAATTTCGCAGATCGGGGCAGTCTTCTTTGAACGTGAGCCCGAGCACCGTGACCACGCCTTGGGCCAGCGAATGGCCTAGTTTGACGAGCTCTTTGATGGTGCGCTGCGCGACAAACGCCGCCATGCCGTCGTTGATGCGGCGACCGGCGAGGATCACCTGCGGTATATACCCAAGCATCTCTGCTTTATGCGTGAGGTAATACGGGTCGACGCCAATGCAATGCCCGCCGACCAAGCCCGGTCGAAACGGAAGAAAATTCCACTTGGTACCCGCGGCGGCCAGCACGTCGAGGGTGTCGATGCCCATGCGATCGAACAGCACCGCGAGCTCGTTCATCAGGGCGATGTTGAGGTCACGCTGCGTATTTTCAATCACCTTCGCGGCCTCGGCGACCTTGATGCTGGCGGCCTCGAAGACGCCCGCCGTCACGACGCTGGAGTAGACCGCCGACACCACCGCGAGGGTCTCGGCGTCTTGACCGGAGACGACCTTGCGAATCTTGGTGAACGTGTGCTCGCGGTCGCCGGGATTGATGCGTTCGGGGCTGTAGCCCACCTTGAAATCGACGCCGCCCTTCAAGCCCGAAACGCGCTCGAGCACGGGCACGCAGTCTTCTTCGGTGGCCCCGGGGTACACGGTGGATTCGTAGACGACGATGTCGCCTTTTTTGAGGGCTTTTCCGACCGATTCGCTCGCGCGCAACATCGGCGTGAGGTCGGGGCGATTGGCCGTATCGACCGGCGTTGGCACCGCCACGATGAAAAAATCGGCCTCGCGCAGCACCGCGAAATCATCGGTGAAAACGATGGCCGCAGCCTGCAAGTCGGCCTTGTCAACCTCGCCCGTGCGGTCGTGGCCCTCGCGAAGTTCTGCCAAGCGGTCTTGCTTGATATCGAAACCGATCGTGCGCGTGGTCTTGCCAAACGCGACGGCGACCGGAAGGCCGACGTACCCAAGACCCACGACTGCAACGTTGCGATTCATCGAAAATCCCCTAGCAAAATGACGTGTCGCCGCCATCCGATCCCGGGCGACGGAGGGTTCAAGCAGCAGCGATCAGAAGAAGATCGCTGCGCCGACCGTGCCGTAAACATCGTAGCGCCACTCGCTGCGCAAGTCCGCGGAGGGGCTTGCGCCATCGAGGGCGAGCTTCTTTCTGCGGTCGGCCATGGTGTCTCCGAAATCGCGATGCTTCGAGCCGCGAACGGAAAACGGAATTCGAATGTCGAGGCCCGGAATGGGAAGGGCGATTTCCGCGCCGATGCCCGCCGTCCACATGGAATAACTCGCGTTGTAGCACGTGGTGGGGATCGTGACGCCGCCCGTCTTGAGGGTCGCTTCGCACGTGTCAGGGCTCACGTAATCGATGCCCACGAGGGCGAATGGCTTGAAGACCGGTATTGGGAGCACGAACTTCAAAACGACGGGAATGTGCGTGGCCGTTTGCCCGAGCGACGCGCTCACGTCGAAGGTGCCAAACTTGATGTCGCCGGAGCCCTTGTCGGACGACTTGATGTAGCCCGCCTCGATACCCAACATGCCAAACACGCGGGCTTCAAGGGTGAAGCCAATGCCCGTGCGCGTGCCAGCAAAACCTGGGTAAGCCTTGTCGGCCTCGCTGCCGCCACTTGCCTGGTCGATGATGCTCGCGCCTGCGAGGCCGAAGACCCCGAGGCCGATATCGACGCCGGGCAGGGCCCACGCGGTGCTGGAAAAGGCGAGGGCGGCAACGGCGATGATGACGGGGCTCGCGTGTGGCTTCATGCGAGCACCATAGAGTAAACGGCGCTGGCCTGTCGACAGTTCAACGCGGCCTGCCTCGGCGAAAACCGATGCGGACCGCGAAGTAGGCGAGACCCAGCAAAACTCCTGCCGAGAGCAACGCCGCGGCGGGCGAAGAAAACGCGGCGACGGAAGCGCCGACGACGACCAAGAGGCCCACGCCCACGCGCGCCGTTGTCTCTTTCTCGAGCGGCCCAAACTTGCCCACGACATAGGCGCTTCCGGCGGCACTCAAAAAAAATGCGAGCGCGTGCGGCACCGCGAAGACCGCGAGGGACGCCGCCATGCCCATCGGTTCCAACGCGTCGGGAACGCGGGCCGGCATGCGCACGAAAACCGCGCCTGCCAGCATATTCGCAAGGGATGCGAGCACCAGCCACGCGAGCAGCGCGCACAGAAAAGCAACGCCGACCCACGCGCCAAAACTGCCCTGCGCGCCCTCGTCGCCGCCGTCCACCGCCGCCGCCAACACGGGCAGTTTTCGCTTGGCCATTCGCCGCGATCTAGCGCACTTTTCAGCGGCATAGACGCCGCTGTGGGTCGCCCGCACCGAAGCCTTCCCGCTATATACGTGCATGATGCACGCACTTGTTTCCGGCCGAGGCGGAGGCTTGTCCATCGGGCGCGGCCTGTGTCAATTCCGCTAGCGCGCCGCGTCAACGCGTACCATACTCCGCGAACTATGCCCCTGCCCGCGGCCCGTGGCCTGTACCGCCCCGAATACGAACACGATGCTTGTGGACTCGGTTTTGTCGCGACGCTGAAGCGATCGCCGACCCACGAGGTGGTCTCGAAGGCCCTTGAGGTTCTCGCGCGCCTGGCGCACCGAGGTGCCGCGGGTTCAGACCCGTGCAGCGGCGATGGTTCGGGTATTTTGCTGCAAATTCCCCACTCGTTCTACGAGCGATCGATGGCCCGCGCGGGTTTCGATTTGCCGCTTCCGGGCGACTACGCCGTCATCACGTGCTTTCTGCCGCGCGACGAACAGCGCTGCGACGCCTTTATGAGCAAGGTCGAAAACGCCGTGCACCGCCACGGGCAAAAGGTCATCGGCTGGCGCGACGTGCCCACCGACGACACCTGCATTGGGCCCGTGGCCCGTGGAACGATGCCGGAAATCAAGCAGCTGTTTGTGGGCCGCATGTGCCCCGTTCCAGCGTTTGAACGCACGCTTTTCATGATCCGAAAGCGCGCCGAAAAAACCATCGCGGCCCCCGATGTGTACATTGCAAGTTGTTCCTCCAAGACCGTTGTCTACAAGGGTCTGATGCTTCCGGAGCACGTCGGCCGGTTTTTTCCCGACCTGTTGGAAGACGACGTGCGCAGTTCGTTGGCGCTTGTTCACTCGCGTTTTTCCACGAATACCTTTCCAACGTGGGAGCGCGCGCATCCGTATCGACGCCTTGCGCACAACGGCGAGATCAACACGCTGCGCGGCAACAAAAACTGGATGCGCGCCCGCGAGGCGCTGCTCGAATCGAAGACGTTCGGCGAATACATCGAAGAGTTCAAGCCCATCATCACCCCTGGCGGCAGCGACTCGGGCTCCCTCGATGACGTCATCGATTTTCTCTGCGCGGGCGGCCGGTCGCTCCCCCACGTGATGATGATGCTCGTGCCCGAAGCCCTCACACCCGAGCAGCCGATCTCTGAAAATGTCCGCGGTTTTTACGATTACCACGCGTGCCTCGTGGAGCCCTGGGATGGCCCCGCTGCGCTGTGCTTCACCGATGGTGCGCTCATCGGCGCGAGCCTCGATCGCAACGGCCTCCGGCCTCTCAAATACGTCATCACCGAGTCGGGCTACGTGGTGATGGCGAGCGAGTTTGGCGTGCTGGATTTCGATCCCGCCGACATCATCGAGAAGGGTCGCGTGAAGCCGGGCAAGATGTTTCTTGTCGATACCAAGCAAGGTGCGGTGCTGCGCGACGAGCAGATCAAGGAGCAAATTGCCTCGCAGAAACCCTATGGCGCGTGGGTCAAAGAGCAGAAAAAACGTCTCGCGAATTTGCCGCGCACGACCGGCCTCTACTCGACGACGGCCAGCGAGCGACGCAGCCTTCAACTAGCCTTCGGATATACGCGGGAAGACCTGGGTATTATTCTGGGCCCCATGGCGGCCGCGGGAGAAGAGCCCACCGGGAGCATGGGCACCGACATCCCTCTCGCCGTTCTTTCGTGCAAGCCCCAGTCGCTCTTTCGTTACTTCAAGCAGCAGTTTGCCCAGGTTACGAACCCGCCCATCGACCCGATTCGCGAGGCTCTCGTCATGTCGCTCGCGGTCTCGCTGGGCGGCGAGGGAAACCTTTTGGCCGAGGAGGCCGAGCAGGCGCGCCAGCTCGAATTGCCCCATCCTGTCCTCGCGCCGGAGGATCTTTCGAGCATTGTCGCCGCACAAATTCCGTGGCTCAAGGTAGCGACGATCGACGCGACTTTCGACGTGCAGGCCGCCAAAAACGACGGCGCGGGAACGTTGCAAGCGACCCTCATGCGCCTCTGCGCAGAGGCTCACAAGGCCATCGACGACGGTGCCGGGTTGCTCGTCGTCACAGACCGCGCAACGAGCGCACAGAGGGCACCATTGCCGAGCGTGCTCGCCGTTAGCGCGGTGCACCAGAGCCTCGTGAAGAGTGGCGATCGGGTCAAAGTGGGCCTCGTGGTGGAAACGGCGGAGGCTCGTGAAGTAGCTGATTTTGCTCTTCTTATTGGCTACGGTGCGTCGGCGGTTTCGCCCTATCTGGCCTTTGAGACGATTCACGAACTCGTCGCCGACGGCCGCGTAGAGGGCGTCACCGACGCCGCCGCCGCGGACAGAAACTACATTCACGCGGTGAAAAAAGGCCTGCTCAAGGTCATGAGCAAAATGGGAATCTCGTGCCTCGCGAGCTACCAAGGCGCGCAGATTTTCGAGGCCGTGGGTCTATCGTCGCAGATCACCGAGGCCTACTTCTCCGGCACACCCAGCGCCATCGGCGGCATCGGCGCGAAAGAGATTCTCGAAGAGGCTCTCGCGCGGCACCATGCCGGGTACATGCAGAGTGCAAGTAGTCTCGCCGTCGGAGGCCGCTACCATTGGCGCGTCGAGGGCGAGAAACACCTTTGGAGCCCCGAGACCGTGGCGGCGCTCCAGAAGGCTGTTCGCCTGCATTCTGCCGAAGATTACGACACGTACGCGGCCCTTATCAACGAGCAGAAACGTGAGCCCGTGACCCTGCGCGGCTTGTGGGATTTGAAGTCTGCCCAGGCTTCGATTCCCGTGAGTGACGTCGAGTCCGCGGTCCACATCGTTCGGCGCTTCGCGACGGGCGCGATGAGTTTCGGTTCGATTTCCGCCGAGGCTCACGAAACGATGGCCATCGCCATGAACCGCATCGGAGCTCGAAGCAACACGGGCGAGGGCGGAGAGGACGAAGCGCGGTTCGTAACCGACGCCCACGGAGACCTCCGTCGGAGCTCGATCAAGCAGGTCGCGAGCGGGCGTTTTGGCGTGACGGCCCATTACCTTGTGAACGCTGACGAGCTGCAAATCAAGGTAGCTCAGGGCGCAAAGCCCGGTGAAGGCGGGCAGCTGCCCGGGCACAAAGTTGACGCCGTGATCGCGCGCGTGCGCCACTCGACGCCGGGTGTCACGCTGATATCCCCGCCTCCCCATCACGACATTTATTCGATCGAAGATCTGGCCCAGCTCATCTTCGATTTGAAGAACGTGAACCCCCGCGCGCGCGTGAGCGTGAAGCTCGTCTCGGAGGCCGGCGTGGGCACGATTGCGGCGGGCGTGGCGAAGGCGCACGCGGACGTCATTTTGATCGCGGGCCACGACGGCGGCACCGGCGCGTCTCCCCTTAGTTCCATTCAACACGCCGGCACACCCTGGGAGATCGGGCTCGCGGAAACCCAGCAAATTCTCGTGAAAAATGGCCTTCGCGATCGCGTCGTCGTCCAGGCCGATGGCCAGCTCAAGACGGGCCGCGACGTAGCCTTTGCGGCCCTACTTGGCGCCGAGGAATTTGGCTTTGCCACAGCACCGCTCGTCGCGACCGGCTGCATCATGATGCGCAAGTGCCACCTCAACACGTGCCCGGTGGGAATCGCTACCCAGGATCCGGTCCTTCGCGCGCGCTTCAAGGGAGCGCCCGAGCACGTCGTGAATTATTTTTTCTTCGTCGCCGAGGAGCTTCGCCGCATCATGGCGGACCTCGGATTTCGCTCCATCGACGAAATGGTGGGGCGCTCCGACTGCATTGTGCCGCGCGACATGGCGCATCATCCGAAGGCAAATACGCTGGACTTCGCGGCACTGCTGCACCGAAATACCCACGACGAGCAGGGGCTGCCTGCGGTTTTTCATTGCACCGCAAAGCAGGACCACGGCATCGCCGGCGTGGTGGACCAAACGCTCATTCGCCGCGCGCGCGCGAGTCTTGATCACCGCGAAGCAAGCACCGTCGTCATTCCGATCGAGAACTCCAACCGCGCGTTCGGGGCGATGCTCTCCGGCGAGGTCGCCTCTCGTTACGGCGCCGATGGCCTTCCCGATGGCACCATCACCGTCGTCGCGACGGGCACCGCCGGCCAAGCTTTTGGGGCCTTCGTCGCACGAGGAATCACGATCACGCTCGAGGGCGACGCGAACGATTACGTAGGAAAAGGCCTGTCGGGCGGCATCATCGCGGTGCGCCCGCCATCGCGTGCAAAGTACAAGGGTGAAGACAACGTCATCGTTGGAAACACGTGTCTTTACGGTGCCACAAGTGGGCGGGCATTTTTCGCCGGGCGCGGCGGCGAGCGTTTCGCGGTGCGCAACAGCGGAGCCACGGTCGTTGTTGAAGGTGTGGGCGACCACGGCTGCGAGTACATGACCGGCGGCGTTGTCGTCGTGCTCGGTCTCACGGGGCGCAACTTTGGTGCGGGCATGAGCGGCGGACTCGCGTACGTCTACGACGAAGACGGCGCCTTTGCTTCACGCTGCAACCCGGCGATGATCGAGCTTGAGGCTCTTCACGATAGCAAGGAAATCGCCTCACTTGAGGTGCTTCTCGAGGATCACGTCTCGCGCACCGGCAGCGCGAAAGGCAGTCGCCTTTTGGACGACTGGGCGACAGCCGTTGGCCGCTTTGTTCGCGTGGTTCCGACGGAGTACAAAAAAGTGCTCGCGCAAAAGCCCAGCGACGGGCGCCAACTCAAGGTGGTGAGCTGACATGGGCGACCCAAGAGGATTTCTTAAAACCGAGCGCGGCAAAGAGGCCGATGCACCCATCGGCGAGCGCGTGGGGCATTACCGCGAGTTCACCGCGGCCGCTTCCCCAGAGCAGGTCAAGGCGCAGGCTGGGCGCTGTATGGATTGCGGCATACCGTTTTGCCATCAAGGTTGTCCCCTGGGAAATCTCATCCCAGAGTGGAACGACCATGTGTACCGAGGCCGCATGGCGGAGGCGTCGCGATCCTTGGCCGAGACCAATAACTTTCCCGAAGTGACGGGCCGCGTGTGCCCTGCGCCCTGCGAGGGAGCGTGTGTATTGTACATCGATGGGAACGCCGTGACCATCAAGACGGTCGAGAAGCATATAGCGGCATACGATGCCAATAAAGGGTATGAGCCCGTCTTGGCGACGCAGAAGAGCGGGCTGCGTGTGGCCGTCATCGGCTCCGGGCCCGCGGGCTTGGCGGCGGCGCAGCAGCTTGCGCGGGCGGGGCACGAGGTTGTCGTTTTCGAAAAGAGCGACCGCGTCGGTGGTCTTCTCCGTTACGGAATCCCTGATTTTAAGCTGGAAAAAAGCGTGATCGACGCGCGCCTCGCCCAGATGGAGGCCGAGGGCGTGGTGTTTCGAACCGGCGTCGATGTGGGAACGTCGCTCACCGGCGACGACCTGCGGCGGGGGTTTGCGGCCACGGTGATCGCGATTGGCGCGCGAGAGCCGAGGGGTTTGCCCGTGCCCGGAGCGGGCCTTGCGGGGGTTCACCCGGCGATGGTTTTTTTGGAACAGTCGAATCGGCGGGTGGCCGGGGATGCGATCGACGGCAGTGAAACGATCGTCGCCACGGGCAAGCATGTTGTCGTCATTGGCGGCGGCGACACGGGGTCCGATTGCGTGGGCACGTCGATCCGGCAGGGAGCAAAAACCGTCACGCAAATTGAGCTGATGCCGAAGCCGACCCTCGTGCGCAGGCCGGAAAATCCCTGGCCCGAGTGGCCCCAGGTGCTTCGCACGTCGTCGTCGCAAGAAGAGGGTTGCGAGCGCGATTGGGCCGTGATGACCAAGGAACTCGTCGGGACCGAGGGCCGGGTCTCGGGCCTTCGCGCCCAGCGAATCGAGGTGACGGGCGGACAAATGCGGCCGCTCGATGGGCCGTTGACGGAACTGCCCGCGGACCTCGTGCTGTTGGCAATGGGCTTCACGGGTCCGGAAAAGAGCGTGCTGGCCGACGACCTCGGCCTCGCGCGGGATGCTCGCGGCAACATCGCGAGCGATCCGTCCGGTGCCACGAACGTGCCCGGGATTTTCACCGCGGGCGACTGCAACCGTGGGCAAAGTCTCGTCGTGTGGGCCATCGCCGACGGACGCCGGGTGGCCGCGAGCGTCGACGCTTACCTGAAAAACAGCGCGCTTGCGGAGGCCACCGCGGCCCAATAGGCGCGGCCTACAGCGAAAGGGGCAGGCCAAACCCGATTTCTGGCAGCGTTACCGGGGCCACACCAAATGTATTTTCGCTCAAATACTGTGTGGTTCCGTCGCCGAGGTCGTGGTCGAAAGTGAAGCGCGCGCGACGTGGGCCCGCGGCGCTGACCTCCAGCACCTCGACGCGCATTCCGGGCGCGACAACGTGGTCGCCCCTGCGAAATAGCTCTTCGTCGCTGCGAAAAAGTTGGTCTTGCCCGGAGGGAAATAGGCTTGAACCCGCGGGTGCCGCAAGCTCCAAAGTTCGCGGACCCGTACGCAGCACCAGCACGTGTGCGCCCTGGGCGAGGATCGACCACGTCGCGGGCTTGGCACGCCGTGCCTCCAAGGCAAATGGCAGGTAAAATGCGGCGCCAAGCCCGCGCAACACCACGAGATCCGCCGGGAATTCGGACAACGACGGGGCCAGGCGCTCCGCATTATTTTCAAAAAAAAGGGTTACATCGCGAAACTGCCGACCCATCGACCAGGCGCTCGCGGGCCCGTGAACGAGGTGCGCAAATCCGAGGGCTGTGGCGACGTATTTCGTCCATTCGCTGGCCCCGGAGCGGTCTTCCGGGGCGGCGGGCCACCAAGCGCTGTCCAGTACCGCCGCGACAATCGCCGCAAACCCACACATACTGGCCCCAAGCACACGGGGCGACGCCGCCACCGCCAGCACGGGAACAAGCGCAAGAATAGCGCCCGCCAAAAGCCAACGGAGGTTTGCGCCGTAACGCGTGTCGGCCTCGGAAAAGACGCGACGGAGCGGCACCCACACGATGGCCACCAGCAAGGCCGCGAGGGAAATGCGGGCCCAAGTGGGCGCGCCGTCGAGGGTTCGTCCGTCCAGGCCAAGCCATGCCTCGCTCAGCAAAGAGGCGAAGCGGCGCGGCGCTGCGCGCAGAAAAACGCCTGGAGCGTTGAACGGATCCACATAAAAACCCGCGCCGCGCGCCCCACAATGAAGCGCCCATCGCACCCCGAGGTAAGCCGTCGCGGGCGCGGCAAAGCTCGCGAAACCCCAGGCACGCCGGCGCACAGCGACGTCACGGCGCAGGACCGCGATTGCCGCGAAATACCCCAAAAGGCTTAGGGCGTATTCGCCGCCGAGGAGTGCCAACGTCGACGCGCCCGTGGCCCACGCGGCATCGCGAAAACGGCCGGAATCAAGCCATCGCAAGAGCGCCGTGAGCGCCGCGATTCCGAACGCCAGACTGACGAGAGCCTCGCGGTTCGCCAGCCACGCGAGGGCCACCACATGGCACGGGGCGAGGGCGAAAACGACGGTGGCAATCCACGCGGCGCGCGCGGGCAGCACCCGGCGATAAAGCCCGCGGGCCCCGAGAACGCACGCGCACCACCAGAGCCACGAATGCGCGTGCATCGCGCGAGGGCTGCCGGTCAGCCACCGGTGGTCCGCGGCGAGAAGAAGACTCGACAGCGGGCGCAAGAAACGCACGCGCAACTGCGGACTGCTCCACCACGGTAGCACACCGCGGTTCATCAGCTCCGCGCGATCGCCGTCGCCCACAAAATGATACAAATCGAGTGGGCTTCGCGGCGTCGGCCAGCTGCCCGCGAGCATCGACGCATGAAAATGGTCGTCGAAGTAGAAACGCGCGTGCAACGCCGGCCAAAAAACCACGGTGCCACACACAAGCAGTGCCGCGACCGCGCACGCACTGAGCCACGCCCGTCGCCCAACCGCCGTTCCCGTAGTGCCCGTCGCCCCCATCATCGAGTCGCCCTCATCATCGAGTCGCCCCCATCGAGCGCCGGGGGCGCCCAAACCGCGCGCGCCGAACCTCAGCAAAAAGTTTCCAACCCTTGGCAGCGCGAGCTCACCATGGTACACGCACTAACATGAAGCTCGGTATCGCCTTTGGCATTTCGGTTTCCCTCGCGGCTTTTCTCGCCGCATGCGGCGCTTCGTCGGACGCGAGTCCCGAGCCGTGCATCGCCGAGGCCTGCGACGGCGGCACCACCGGCGACAGCGCCGCGACTGACAGCGCGGTGACCGACGGCAGCCGGCGCGACAGCGGCGTGGGCGACAGCGGCGGGCGCGACGGCGCGGCGGGCGTGTGCGCGCCGCGATGCACGACCGACGCGCAGTGCGTCTCCACGTGCCCGGGCACGGCCGTCTACTGCTGCGATTTCCCTACGGGTCTCTGTTACGCCAGTGGCACGGCGACGTGTGAGCATCCACCGGTTGGCGTAACCGACTCGGGCGGACTGCCGTACACGCCGTAGAACCACGTCCGACGACAAGGCGTAAGACACCGGCCTCGAAAAGACTGCCTTGAAGCCCGCGCCGGAAGTCCAAGGTCTTGCAGCGCACGGCCACGCCTGGTGGGCGCTCGATCTTCTCGACAACCGTTACGCGGCGCTCCACGGCTTTCGCGTTCTAGCGATTCTGAGCGTCGTGCAATACCACGTCACGTGGACCTTCGCAGAGGCTCGCGTGCCCATGAATCGGGCCCTCGCCGACGCCTCGTTGCGCGTCTTCTTTGGGATGGACCTCTTCTTTTTGTTGAGCGGATTTCTCATCGGCTCGATACTTCTGCGTTCCCTCGATACCAGCGGCACCTTGGATCTTCGGCGATTCTACTTGCGCCGAATCTTTCGCACCTTTCCGCCGTATTACGTCGTGCTCGCGTACCTAGCCCTGATTACGCCGATGACCGAGGCTCGCCTTAGACATCTTCCATACGAGGTGCTTTACGCGACGAATTTTGTTTCCGCGTCTTCGGCGGACGTCGTTATGTTTTGGGGCTGGTCCCTCGCGCTCGAAGAGCAGTTTTACCTGGTGGCGCCCGGGCTTTTCTTCGTTTTGCACAAACTCAAAACGGATGGTGCCCGGGTCGCCCTTCTCGTCGCGCTGGCGCTCGGGGCTCTCGGTCGAAGGCTATGGATGCTCTATATGATGGGCCCGTGGACGGATTTTACGCTCTACAGCCGGCTCTACTTTAGAACCCCAACCCGCTACGACGCCATCGTGTGGGGTGTGCTGCTGGCGTTCATCTACCAGCGCTGGGGCGAGCCGATTCGTGCGGCCCTTCGCCCTCCGGCGGCGCGCGCGGCAGTGGCCATCCCCTCCCTGGCCCTCCTTTGGGTGTTGTCGAATACGCACATGTTTGGGTCAGAGCACACGCATCTCGTGCGCGTGCTTGCGTGGGGAACCCTCTCGAGCGCGATGTATTACGGTCTCGTTTTGCTGCTATTGCCTGGCGAAGGCTTTCTCGCCAGGTTTCTCGCGGCACCGGTTTTTCGGCGCATCGGAACCCTGGGCTACGGTGTTTACCTGGTGCACATTCCCGTCTGCGAGGTCATGCTCCAGCCGATCGCGCGCACGCTTCTCGCGCGGCGCGTGCCCATGACCGTTGTGTGGGTGGCGTCCCTCGTGGCGGTGCTCGCGGCTTCCTTGGTGTTGGCCTACGTGCTCCACTTGCTCATCGAGAAGCCCGCGTTGAGGCTGCGCCAAGCCATTGCCGGTTAAATCCCCATCAAGCGGTAAAGTCGACCGCGAAGACTCGAAAGCGTTGAGCCCCAACCCCAGCCTGCGGCCGATGCCGCGCTGCGGGCGTGAGCTTGCTGCGCTTGAACGTACTCGCCCGCCATGACCCTCGCCGCCTCGAAGATGCCAGGGCACCCGAAATGGGCGGCCAAAGCCCCGCTGTTCGCCGCAGGAATTACCAGCACAGAATCTTCAACGATGTCGGTGCGCTCGAACTTCGGGATGTAGAACTGCCACGCCTCCATGCCGCCGAGCATGGCGGAGGTCTCTGCTGGAAGGTAATATTTGCCCGGCTCATTGGGGTAACGAATGAAAGTGTTGGTGCCATCTTGTTCAAAGGTCACGGCATTGGCACCCGGAGCTCCGGCTGCTGCAGCGGTGTTGCCCGCCCGAAGTTCTGCCAATTTGCTCGTTGCGACTTGCTCCTCGAACTGACCCCAGTAGGCCAGCACGTCCTTCGCGAGCGTCGCCTCCACGTAATACGTGAGCCGGTTCCACTCCAGAACCACCGCCGACATAAAGCGTACGTATTCGCGCAGGGTCAGCTCGCCCGCACCTTTCGCCGCGATGCTGTTCAGCACCATGTTTTCGAAATGTGCCCGAATACCGCCCGTATCTTCCTCAAAACTACCGACGGGCGTCCACCACGGCGACATGGTGCTGAATGCAAACAGAACGACGGACTTCATAAGCGCGGCGGCTCGGGCTCGGTCATCAATGCCGCCGTTCGTTTCATGGGCCTCAAGGCCGCCCGTCAGCTTGAAAATCCGCGTGCCCGCGGGGATGGTCACCACACGAACAACGCGTCGCACCCCGTTCGCGTCGCGCAGGCCATCGCTCGAATAACGTGTGTGCACCGCGCTCGATGCCTTCGGCAGGCCCCCGTCATCGACGAGGTTCAAGAAGGCCTGCTGGTTGCTCAAGTCGAGGAGGATGTTGCGGTTGGCGTTGTCAGTCCACTCGCGCGATTGACTGAAATGCGATTGACCCAGGCCGGTGTGACTCATGTTTCGTTCCCCTACTGAACAGTGATACCCCAAATAACACGAACAATTACAACATGTTACCGGCTAACGGCGGCGTTCGTG
>CAMCKZ010000093.1 GCA_945875545.1 Polyangium aurulentum
GTGAACCCGAGGTTCAGCGCCAGTTTATGCACGTGCACATCGACGGGCATCAGGAGCACCGCGGGCGACACGGGCCAAAGACCTAAGTCCACGCCATCGGCAGGGCGCACCATCCAGCGTAAGTACAATAAAAGCCGCTTGGAGGCAGAGCCCGCGAGCACGTCTGGGAGCAAGTGAGCGGGCCCCCGCCTGGCACCGGAGCTTGGAAATTCGCAGGCCGTTCTAATTTCATCCGCAAAGGTCGCGAGGCCCTGTTGAAGGCCCGGCGCAGAGGCCAAGTGCTTCGCAAACGCGCGACCGAGCGTGCCGTGTTCGCGCTGAACAATGCATGCACCATGCAACAAAAACGCGAGGTCCTCTCCCTGATAAAGTCGATGGCGAAAACCGTGCATGGCCCCGACGAGACAGTCGCGGTCTTGCCCGGCGTCGACCAAATTGGAGCCGAGGCGTTCGCGCACTTGCGCGAGTTTCGCGTTGATCGTGGTGGCATTTCCGAAGGCGCAACACGAGGCCACAAGGCCCGCCAATTCCTGGTCTTTCGCTGACGAAAAGCCATGCGCGAAGGACACCGGATCGAGGCGCATGCGCGCCACCGAATCGCACGACGCACGAACGGAATCGAGGGCGGCACGGAGGCGATGGAGACGACTTGTGGCCACCACCTTCACGACCGGTAGCCGAACCGCCTCGTGCGCCTTCACGTGGGGCGCAGTGGATGCGAGAGAATGATGGTCTGCTCACGACCCGGTCCGACGCTCACAATCGACAGGGGACAAGCGACCTCGCTCTCAATAAAGCGCACGAAGTCAAGAGCCTCTTTCGGAAGCTCGGCGAGGTGCCTTGCGGTGCTGACATCTTGAGAAAAGCCTGAGAAATCGGCGTATACCGGCGTGCAGATTTCGAGATCGTCGACGGGAAATTCACGCGTGCGGCCCGAGGGTGTGTCGTAGGCGATGCACGCGCGAATGGTTTCGAGACCCGCGAGGACGTCGAGTTTTGTGAGCGCGATGGAGTCGAGGCCGTTGAGGCGCACCGCATAACGGAGGGCCGGAAGATCGACCCAGCCCACCCGGCGAGGGCGACCGGTGACGGACCCAAATTCAGCGCCGACCGTGCGAATGCGATCGGCCACCGGGCCCTCGAGCTCGGTCGGGAAAGGCCCGCCGCCAACGCGCGTGCAGTAGGCTTTTGCCAAGCCCACGACAGAATCAATGCGCGTCGGACCGATGCCCACACCCGTGCAAGCGCCGCCCGAAATCGCGCTCGACGACGTGACGAAGGGATAGGTTCCGTGGTCCACATCGAGGAGCGTGCCTTGCGCGCCCTCGAAGAGAACGCGCTTCTTCGCGAGCAGCGCGGACTCGACGAGCGACGCCGTATCGCACAGCACGGGAAGAAGATTTTGACCCGCGTCCCACGCGTCGGTGACAACCTCATCGACGGTCGGCACGACGCCTCCAAGGGCCAGGATTGTGGGCGCCCAAGCTTCCAAAGCCCTCAAAACCCTCGCTTCAAGCCCGCCGCGGTTTCGGAAGTCGCGCAGACGAATTCCGCGACGCGCGGCCTTGTCTTCGTAGCACGGCCCGACGCCGCGCTTCGTTGTGCCGATGGCGGCACTCGTGGCCTCACGGAGGCCATCGACGAGAATGTGGTACGAAAGAATGACGTGCGCGTGCTCGGCGATGCGCATGCGGGTCCGTGGGTCAAGGCCGCGCGCCTCAAGGGCATCGAGCTCGCCCACGAGAACCTTCGCGTCAACGACGGTGCCCTGGCCCAGAACGCAGAGGGCGTCGCGCCTCAAAATGCCGCTGGGCACCAGGCGAACGACGATTTTTTCACCGTCAACGACGAGCGTGTGACCCGCGTTGGGGCCACCGGCGAAGCGCACGACGTAGTCGGCCTCCCCCGTGAAAATGTCGACGACTTTGCCCTTGCCCTCGTCGCCCCATTGGGCGCCGACGATGATCACACCTGCCATGGAGCTGCTCCGTTGAAACGCCGACCGAATAGCAGCGCTTCACGGCGAACGCGATTGTGTTCAGCGCGCAGGGCCAGAAGACGCGGCAGCCTTGATGTACTCCAGAAGAGAAGTCTCTGGTTTTTCGCTCACAATATGAACACCGGTCGCCGCGACCACGAAGCCGCGGTCATCCACAACATACGCCGCATCGCACGACGACGCGTCGACCTCCAGCACCGCCACGAGACCCGCTGCGCGCAACGTTCGCGCCGCATCCATCGCGCGAGCACCTCGCACCGCCACCCGCACCGGCGACGGTGGCAATTTCACCGTGGACAGGCGGAGAAGGCGGTCCAAATCGATGGCCAAACCCGAAGACGGAACGTTGCGCCCGTAGCGGGCCAAGAGAGAATCGTAGCGGCCACCGGAGACGATTGCGTCGTCGGATCCGTAGGCAAAATACTGAAAAGTCGTACTCGTGTAGTAAGCCAATCCGCGAAGGGTCGTGACGTCCACGCGAATGCGCGCGGCGAGGGCGGCACCCCGCGCGAGGTCGACGAGGGCCGCGAGTCGGTCGAGGGCCCGCAACGCCGATGGCCATGCACCCAATATCGCCCGGGCGCGGTCGATGCTCGCCGGATCGTCGTCGAGGCTTAGTAGCTTGGCCAACGCCAAACCCGTGCCCTTCGGCAAGCGCGCCGACATGTCTTCGATGGCGCGCCGGTCGCGGCGATCGAGTGCGGCGTGAAGTTCAGCGCGATGGGCTGGCGGAATACATGCCAGCAATTCTTCTAGGATTTGTGCGTCGCCGAGGTCGAGGGTGACGCCCGACAGACCCTCCGCCGCGAGGACCTCATCGGCCAAAACAAGCAGTTCCAAATCACCCAGCGGCCCGCACGGCCCCGCAAGCTCGACGCCGCACTGAGACACCTCGCGGCGCGCGGCAGACGAGCGACCGACGCGCCGGACAACGTTTGCATTGTACATCAATCGCACCGGGAGCGGAGCGTGGCCCATACGCGTGGCCAGAATGCGCGCCACCTGCGGGGTTACGTCCGGGCGAAGAGCTGCCACCTCACCGGACTCCGGGTCCACGAATCGCAGGACATCGGAGGCGTCGCCCCCGGGAAGCCCGCGCTCCAAAACCGCCGCGAACTCGAAACTCGGCGGCTCCACGAGGGCGTAGCCCCACAGGCCTGCGCGCCGCAAAATGCGATCGATGAGCGACCTTCGCGCGTGAGCCTCGGGCGGCAAACGATCGCGCATACCTGTGGGGAGAGGAGCTTCGAGGGATCGCGGCGTGATGGCCATGGGCGCTTTCCTAGCGTGACCGTCACGTAAAATCTGCTGTGATCTGCGGATTTTTGCACGGTGTGCGGTCCGCCGGGCCCGACAACGCGTTGCGCCCTTGTCACTGCACGCGAACGTCCCGCACGTCGATCACCCTGCCCCTCTGTTCCAATCGAAGGCGCTGGAGACCCACGCGAAGTGGCAACGCGATCGCTCGACCGCTCTGAACCACGACCACGTCATTCCCGTTGCGAACCCTTAGCGAGCCCTCCCCCGCCGGGCCATCCACCCGCACGCGAAGCCCCTGCCCCGAAGCGCCGCGGGCCGCGTCGTAGACGAAGATCGAATCTTGCGCCGGAAAGGTAAAATGCGGCATTTCCTCCGCTCCGCGCCCAATGCGCGTGTGACCTGCGAGGCCCGCCGCACCCCCGCTTTTCTCGTCACCCGCGCGGCGAAACGTCAGTCTCTCGCGCGCACAAACCGGGCTCGCTTTTCCGCCGTCACCGAGGCACTCGGTCGCCGCGAGCCATCGCGCGGCATCCGGAAAAGGAAATGCCTCGCGGCCCCGTTCGATCCGCTCCAACATCGTCCGCACGACGGGCGCAGGCCCTCTCGCGCCGTTGACCTCTCGCGTTGGACCGCCGTCGGCTCGGCCCATCCACACCGCTGCCAGCATCGTGCGACCGTAGCCGATCGCCCAGGAATCCCTGTGTCCGCGCGACGTTCCGGTCTTCGCCGCCATCGGAAACGATGGGGACAAACTTCCGTCTCGCGCAAACGTTGGGCTGCGTCTCCGGTCGTCGTCGAGCATGTTCGTCACCATGCGCGCCACGTCTTCTTCAAACACGCGGCGCATCGAAGCGGTCTTGTTCTCGTCCCAGCTCAAGGTCTGATGCACGCCGTCGTTCGCGAGGCACCCGTAAGCTTCTGCAAGTTCCGTGAGCGAGGTCTCGCCATCCCCGAGCGCGAGATTCGTCCCGTAGTGATCCGGCCCCGCCTCCAGCGAGACGAAGCCTGCATCACGCAATCGCTGAAGAAATGCAGGCACTCCGACACGCCCCGCCAACCGCAGCGTGGCTACGTTGAGGGATCGCGCGAGCACATCCTCGATAGGCACGTCGCCGTGAAACAGACCATCGTAGTTGCGCGGCTCGAACGCATCGTCGTCGCCCGCAAACATGATCGGTGTATCTTGCACGCTTATGGTCGAAGCCCCGTCTGCCTCAAGGGCCATGGCCACAAGAAATGGTTTGAGCGTCGACCCAGGTTGACGCTTGGAAAGGGTGCCGTCGAACCACGCATCGCCCCGCGCAGCCACAGTGACGCCCGCCCGCACGCGCATCCCCCGCAGTTCAACGACGAGGGCTGCACCGTGGGAAATTCCTCGCTGTTCCGTCGCACGCAGTCCCGCGCGGAGAGCCTCTTCGACGGCCTCTTGGATAAGCGGATCGATGGTGGCCCTCGTCGCCCCCTCTTGGATCAGGCGCCGAACCAGCGCGGGATTTCGGCCCTGGGCGCGCTCCCCGACGAGCGACGAAGCCGCTACGCGCACGCCCCACGCGTCCGCCGCTGACGCCTGTGAACGACGCACCATCTCGTGAACCACGCTCTCGGCTCTTTTGATCACGCGCTCCCGGGCCTCGTCCGAGTGGCTTGCGCGAACCCCGATCGACGGCGCCCGTGCGAACGTCGCCAGCACCGCAGCCTCCGCAATTGACAGGGTATTTGCAAGCTTTCCAAAGAAACGCTGTGACGCCGCCCCAACGCCCACCTCGTGGGGCCCGAGGGGAACTTCGTCCAGATACGCGCGCAAAACCCCGGCCGCGCCCAATCGACGCGTTAGCCGGAGCGCCAAGATCATGTCGCGCAACTTGTGAAAAGGGTCGAGGCCCGGGCGTCGCCCCTCACGCAGACGAACAAGTTGCATGGCCATCGTGGACGCGCCGGACCCCACGCGCCCGTGCCGCAGCGCCTGCCATGCGGCCCTTGCCAAGGCCCGAACGTCGACCCCCGGATGCGCGAAAAGGCGCCGATCTTCGGAGGCGATCAACGCGCGTGCCACGGGGGAATTCACTGCGTTATCGTCCGCGGGAACAAACCGCCGCCCCCGCCCGTCGCGCCCGTCGGCGAGGAGCTGGCCCTGGGCATAAATGGGCGTCCGCCCGACCACCTGGCCGCTCACGGGCAACGGAGTAAAGCATGCAATCTGCACGCACCACAGCGCGGTCACGAACAGGCCAAATCCGCCCGTCGCCGCGGCGACGAAGCCGGTGCCGAAACCTCGTGGCCCGGGAGCTCTCATGGCCGTGGAGGCTTCACGGAGCGGTCAGCGTAACGCGAACCCCCGCCGACGAGCCTCGCACGTCGGGCTCGTACATGGCTTCTGCGGTTGCGGGAGGTGCTGCATATTTCCCCTCAAATGCTACGCGGGCCAAAGAAGTCACGCGATGCACACCGGGCGGAAGGTGGCTCCATACGCTGCGCACCCGATCGGGCAACCGTTCCACGTGCCTCGGATTGTCGAGGTAGCCCGCGTCATCGGAGGGCTCGAACGACACCCCCGATCCAAACTGCGCCTCGGTCTTGATCGAGCGATCGACGATCTCAAAACCGCCCGGAAGAGGATCGTCGAGGACGACGTAATCAAGAGGCATCGCGTTCACGAGCAAGCGCTCGATGAAGACCAAATCACCCACCTGGCCGTTGTCTCCTGGCGCACGTTTCAGCTGGCCTTTCTCAAAGGATGCGAGCTCACTCGGGCGCAAGAAAGTGAAGCGGCGCTCCACGTGCAAACCTCGATCGACGGGAGACGTGCGCATGGTCTTTTCGCGCCCTCTCACCTCCACGCGGTAGCCGTAAGAACCGGCACCGGACACGCTGATCGGGGTTGCCCCGGCGGGGAGATCGTCAAGCGCAAAACGGGCCATGCCCGAAGCCAGCGGACCACCGAGAGCGATCGTTTTCGTGAGTGCGCCAATGGCCACGGTTACCCCGGGAGCAACTCCCCCAATCGCCGCCGCGGACGATTCGAGAGCTGCAAGAGAAAGTGCGAATTCCCTGGGATTTTGCTGACTTCCGCCGACGGACAAACGCACGAGCATGCGCCCAAGCGGCGCCACGAGACGATGGTGCGGGTCTGCTACCCCGAGAGCGCTCAACGCGAGAGCCGACGACGCGACACTGCGATCGATGCCGCCAAAGACCTCGGAACCTTGAACCACCGACGCTTCGACTCCGACGACGCGAACCGTGTCAACGACGTCGTCTTCAAGCGCGCGAATCATGTCTCTCGGCGCTCCCATCGCGGTAGCCGCCGACAACATCCGAGCCCGACCCGCCGCCGGCAGCCCTTTGCGTTCGCCAAACGCGCTGGCCAAAGCCCCGGCAATTGCCTGGGAATAGGCTGCGTCTGGCGAACGAGGCGCGCCCGCGACAAGGCCATCGAGGATGATCACACGCTCCACGCCCGTGGCCGCTCGAACGCGCCACACGAGGGCGCGGCGCACCTCACCAAGGACGTAAGAGGGAACCTCATGGCCGTCCTTCTCGGCGCGACCAAGCACACCAAGCACATACGCCGACAGTGCAACGTCTGCGTCGTAGCCCGACCAGTAGGCGAAGAGTCCGCTCGCCTCTTGGCGCGCGACGAGCTTGGAAATGGCGTCCGCCACGGCCGCGGAATTCGAAGCCGAGGCAAGCCCGAGACGTCGCTGAAGTCCCGCAAAAGACAGGCGTGCGAGAAGTTTGGAAGCCAGCTGCTCGGTGCAATCGTAGGGGTAGGCCTCGACGCCCGCGAGGGGAACGGCGAAGCCCACATAGGGCGATCCGAATGCGTATACGGTAAGCTCGGACTCTTTCGCATCGAAGCGCGAGAGGTCGCCGAGGCGCTCGCCCATCGTTCCGGAGCCCTCGCCGAACGTCGCGAAGGTCTCGCTGAGCACCACATCGTTAACCGCGATGGGAAGCGAAACGGCGTCGGTGGCGGGCCCCAGCGACGCGCGGATCGTCAACATGCCACCGCCGGCGCGAAGGCCCGACAACGCGATTGGCAAGCCAATTCCATAGGAATTGTGCAGCACCGTCGAAGATGCCACGCGCGCGGACACCTCGCGGCTCGTCTCCACGGCGGTCGTCACGGCACCCGTGAGGCCAAGACTTTGCACCGCGACGCGGGCCACGGCTTCATCGCCAACGCGCAGCACCCTCGGCAAAAAAGGCCGGAGTAGCAGAGGCTTTTTGACCTCCAACGAAGAGCGCCCACGCCCGTACCGATCGCCCTCCCCGACCGCGAGAGCCTGAACGCGGTAACGGGTGAGGGTGCCTGGGAGAGAAAATCGGAACGCGGCCCGGCCGTTTCCGTCGGTCTTGAGGGCCGGAAGAAATGCAGCCAACGCATTGAAATCACTACGTATTCCGCCATCGCCGCCCTCGGCCCCCTTCGACGCAAAGGCCGTAAGCGTCGCGGAGTCGCTCGCGGCCCGTGCGAGGGTCGCGATGGCAAACCGAGGCTCGGCGATCTGCTGCGTGATGGGGCGGTACGGTTCGATGAGGCTCACCGTGTCCGGCGGTTCATGGCCGCTGAGCAAAATCATTCCCTCGTCTACCGCGCTGATGGTGACCTCCGCGCTCACGCCCTGCCCGAGGGCGTCGAACACGCGAACTTCGCCCTCGACGGCGTCGCCGGGCGCGTAGGTTTGCCGCACGGTGGTCACATCGACGCGCAACTTTCGTGCGGGATTTTCCACGTTAAGCGTCGTGAAACCGACCCGCGCAAGAGATTCGTCTATGCCCTTTGCGGCGCCGGCTTTGACCACCGCGCTCTGCGCGCGAATCAGGTGCACACCCACGTGAACCGCGGGAACCATCGTCGCGTCGATGGCCACCTCGACGGTGTCTGCGGCCCCGAGCGTGCGAACCTCCGAGTGGCGCACGCCCTCACGTTCCACCGTCACGAGCGCGGAAGCTCCGGGCCACGGATTTTTGACGAGAATCTTCGCGACATCGCCGGGGTGGTAATTCGAGGCCGAGGGCAGAAGCTCAAGTTCGCGGGGTGCTCCCTCAGCAAATAGAGGCTTTTCCCTGGGCTGCGAGACGTAGATGGCAAAGCTCGATCGACTCGTTCGTCCCTGGGCGTCGCGCGACGTCGCCTCCACGACATGCTGCCCGGGCTCCGTCGGTTTCAGCGCGCAACCACGACGGTCTTTCGTGATGCGCATGCGGCACGTCGCTACCTCGGACTCCTCGCGGACCAACTCTTCGTGCGTCGTCAGACCATCGGCGCTGATGCGCTTGGCCGTTCGATCGACAAAGCGAAGCAGACGAACGGAGGCCTCGACGCCCGTCGTATCGGCGTCCTCGAGGTCCACGGTGCGCACGCCAAATGGCAGGTCTTTTCCTGGGTGAACGATACTTTCAACGGGCGGTCGAAGCAATATCCTTGTGCCCGCCGAAAATGCTTGAACCACCGTTCTCCCGGCGCCCGTTCGACCACTGACGTCTTTGTATTCGGCCTCGACGGTGACCCGCTCGTCGTCCTCGAGGGACGGGAGACTCAGGGCCTCGCTCAACACGATGCGCCCGTCGTTGTCGCTGACGGCCTCGCGCTCCACCACCACGCCGTCGAGCACCGTGCCGTCGCGCCGTGCGGAACGCAGCGCTCCGTTGCCGGACACCCAGGCCTCCCCTCCGGCATCTCCTGCAATTCCTGCGGCAGAACGCTCTCGGCTTACGAACAGGCGTACCGGAAGCTGGGCCATCGGCGAGCCGTAAAGGTACCGCCCGATGGCAGCTACTTCGACGGCCTCGCCCGCGACGAACCTCGGGCGCAACGCCTTGAGCTGCACTTCGAACTCGGCGGCACGCGTATGTTCGATGCGAATATCGTGGGAGGCGAGGGCAACGTCGTTAGCCGTTTCATTGCCTTGCGCATCGCGGAGTTCGATGCGCGCTGTGCCAAGGGCCATGGCGCGGGGCAATTCGATGCGCTCGTTGACCGTGCCAAATGCACTTGTCGACAAGTCTTTTTCCAGGACTTTCTGCTCGCGCTCGTCGATGACCGCGAGGTGAAGTCGGCGGCCCACGGGCGTACGCAGTCCGAAGGCATGGGCCTCGCGCACGACGGCCGTAAACGCCACAGCGTCTCCGGGGCGGTAGATGTCGCGGTCGGTTTCCGCAACCACGCGGAGCGGCTGCAGCTCGCGTGTGTCCGACGAAATACCATAATCATACGTGTAAGGTGAGCCATCGAAACGCGTCAGAGAGGCAATCGTTCCGGCCCGCGATATTTCAGCGAGGACGTACGCCGAGAGCCCGCCCGATACGCGCGGAAGTGGCGGAATTTGCACGCGACCATCGCTGCCTGATGTACCTCGAAAAACCTCTTTCCCCGTGGCCACCGCGACCACCGCCACGAGCACCGAGGCCTGCGGCCGGGCGGTTGCAAAGTCGTTCACCCAGGCCACGCCGCCGTCAAATCCCACGTGCGCACTCACCAAATGCCGGGCCGGAACGACGGCGCGGGTGACCGTTTCGAGGGTCCCGTCGCGGTTGCGAAAACGCGCGGCTAGCAGGCTTGGCGCCGTGGGCATGGGCAGTTCCAAGAGCCCCCTTTTCGCGGTGTCGCCGAGGGCCCAGGCGATCTTTCGATTCGTAAAAACACCAGCAAATTCAGTACGTTCTAGAACACGGTTGATCGGTTGTTCCGCGTCGAGAAGCGCCAGCGATTGGGGCGTCGTGAGAGGAATCAACGCAAGCTCCACATCGGTGAGAGCCTGCGTCGTCACGAGCACGACCTTCGGCGAGGCCGCGGGATCCGTGTAGGTTCCTCGGAGGCCAATGAGGGCAGCGGGAACGGGTGGCGCGAAGGCGGCCTTGACCACGATGGGCTTTGTGAGGCGGCGTCCGCGAACATTGGTGAGCCCCGGCGTGATGGTCATCGTCACGGCCTCACCGGCCACAAACTGAGCCGAAATCCAGTGATACAGCTCGGGTCGCGCCCTGGCGTCGCGGCGAGAGGGCCACCGAATGGGACGGGCGGGCTCGAGACGCAGGTGCTGTTTCAGTTCTTGCGTCGTCACGGGCACATCGAAGAACAGGTGGACACCGGAACTGGCCCTGCACCCGAGGCCCTCGGCCGGTTCGCGGCACGGACTCTCGGTCAGTCTCGGCTCTCCGATAACGTCAAACGTGGTTCGGGACTCGGCCCCCATCGGAAGGGGCCCCGCGAGCCCGGTGAGGCCCGCGTCGACCACGAGAATGACCTTGGACCCCGGCACAAGTGCGAGCGTTGGAACTGCTGAAAATATCCGCGTAGAAGCGTCTGAATCGTTGCCGCGCGTGCCTGCCCTACCTGGCACGCCTGCCACACCTGGCAAGGCGGTGACCCGCGCCGCCACGACCCGGCCCTCGTTTTCGAAGCGCAAGAAACGCCCCAGAGTCGCCGTGTCCACGGGCTGGGTGAAGGAAATCCGCGTCTCGCCGAGAACGTCCAACGAGCGCGACGAGTCGTCGGCGATCCATGCATGGTGCACATGAATTCGCGGCGACTCGAACGCGTGAACAAACGGTTCGTGGAGGCGCGCGCCGTCCGTCGCGGCCACCTCGGCATTCACGCGAATCCGAAATTGCGTACTGCCCGGATAGGGCGCCGTCGGCTCAAAAATCGCAGCCTGACTCCCGAGCCACCGCCACGCACCGGCCACCGCGGGCTGAAGAGACACGGGCGGCGCGACCTCGGACGCCTCGTCGGCCAAGACGCGCATCGGCCGGTCGAAGACCACGTTAGGCCCCTCTCCGTGCCCCAACACGCCCTTTGGACCCGCATGAACGACGCGCAGGTCGTCCGGGAGTCTGATGGCCGCCACGGGCCCCACAGGAGCCCCCTCGCGCAACGGGGTTGGCGAACTTGGAGGCGCGCAGGCCGACGACAAGACACCCGCGATGGTCAGCCACGCGGCGCCGGTTACGGCCGCTGCATATCCCCGGGAATGCCGGTGTTCTCGAGTCATGACCCGTTAGCCTTTTTGGAAGTCAAGCAGAAACGGCGCGTTCGCTGTGCGCCCCGGGAAAGCTACAGGGAATACGGGCGCAATTCTCTCCCAAAAAACGGCGGTGAAACGGGCCGATTTCGCGCCGATTTCACTCCGATACCCGCACAGGGCGACGTTTCACAGCCCTCGGGAAGCCATAAAAAAAAGGGCCCGACGATGATGCGCCGCAGCCCTCGCCGCCCTCGCCGCATGGCCCGAGCTCCGTGGGGCGGCCAGCGTCTGTGGGGGCTGGCGGAATGAAAAGTGCGAGAGGAGGGAATCGAACCCCCGACCTAGCGCGTATGAAACGCCCGCTCTAAACCGTCTGAGCTACTCTCGCAGTGGGGCGCGGAAACTGCCTTTACGATGCGAAATTGGCAAGAAAATTCGCAACGCCCTGACCCGCCATCCGCGATTTCAGTGACCGCCGAAGAGCAAACTGATCCGCGTTTCAAGGGCGATGGCCACTTTGTAAAGCGAGGAGATCGATGCAGACGACTCGGCACGCTCGATTTGCGACAGCAGCGAGACGCTCAGGTTCGTGCGCCGGGCCATTTGCTTGAGCGTGAGCTCTTTCTCTTTTCGGAGCGTGCGAATCGTGTCGCCGATGATCTTGTGGAGCTGTTCCTCGGGCGTTCGCGCGAGGCCTTTTTTGCGCATGACGCGCGCAATGACTTCCCGGAATTCGTCGTTGTTGAACGGTTTTTGCAGGTAGTCCACGGCCTCAAGTTTCATCGCGGCCTTCGCGCTCTCGAGGGTCGGGTAACCCGTGAAAATCACGACGGACACGTCGCTGTCGATGCGGCGAATGCGGCGCAAGAGCTCGATGCCATCCATGCGCGGCATCATCAGGTCGAGGAAGATTAGGTGAAATTCTCCCCCTTTTACGGTCTCTTCGACCTTGAGTGGATCCGACTGCGTCGCCACGTGGAAGCCGTCTCGCTCCAAGAGCGTTTGCACGTATTCGCAAATGGCTTTGTCGTCGTCGACGATAAGAATGCGGATGGGCGGAACATCAATGGCCATACGGTGGGTCTCCAGCAAAGGCAAAGGAACGAACGTTTCCAGTGCAGCGGTAGCGCGAATTCCAGCGGCGTTGCAATAGGCAAAGGCTTTTGGGGCGACCGCGAAAAAAAAGCCCACCCGCGAGGATGAGCTTTTCTTAAGGCGAGGCCAAAAGGGGACGCAGTATCCGTCAGGCCTTTTCGGGCTTGTTCACGTCGACGACCATGCCGCATCGGAGCCGGTGCGCGCGCTTGAACCGGCGAGGTTTCATTGGTTTGGCCAGCCATTCGTGACGCTTGCGCATGTTCCACAGTGCTCGATTCGACATCGGTTCCGATTTCCTTAAACTTAGGGAATCTTTGTAAACCACACGCACCGGACTTTGGCAAGCCCCCTCCGCGCGTTCACCGTTCGGGTGCCATCGGAAGCGCGATGACGCGCGAATGACTGCCCGCCGCGAGGTCCAGGTCCTCTTCGTGGAGGTCAAAGCCCGACGCGGAAACCGCGAGGCGATGAACGCCCGGGGCGAGCGCGATCCATCGACCTTCGAGCCCCCGCGCGGTGCCTGTAAAATGGTCGTCGATCCGCACACTCGCCTCGGGAGGCGTGACGGCGAGCTGCAACAAAACCGTGGCCGCCCGTGCCTTGGGCGGCAACACCGCGCAACCTCCGCAAACCGTGAAAAAAACCGCGTGGATCGCCGCCAAACGCAAACTCGCGCGCGCTCCAAATCGGTTGGCGCGGGGAGCGCGTTGGCCATGGCGGCTTGGCGCAACACCACCGCGGATGCCGCCCGTGCGGGCGATTTCTGAGACCGAAAACAAAGGGTCGGGCGCGGCCATCGAGAGGTCTCCTACGGCGGGTCGTGCCGCGGTTCATTCGGACTGGGCGCGGACTGGGCGCGGACTGGGCGCGGACTGGGCGCGGACTGGGCGCGGACTGGGCGCGGACTGGGCGCGGACTGGGCGCGGACTGGGCGCGGACTGGGCGCGGACTGGGCGC
>CAMCKZ010000094.1 GCA_945875545.1 Polyangium aurulentum
CTTCGCCTGCCCGACCTCGTCAGCTGGGCCTCGCGAACGCTCGAACGGCAGCCCCATCATGGTGCCGCAAAGCTTGCGTTGGCGCGTTTCTTGGTCGACAAAAATCCGTCGCAAGCGCGGGATTATTACCGGCGCGCGGCCACAGACGATGCAGCGTTGATCGAGTCGTCGATGCGCGAAGGTCTTCGCATTGCGCGCACCGGCGCGGAGGCTCAGGAGCTTTTGCCCCACGCGCCCGAACCCGCCCGGCCCGCCGCACTGGCGGTGCTCGTGAGCGTTCTGAGCACGCGAATGCCTGCAACTTCCCTAGGGTTTGAAAACGCGTTGGCCGAGCTTGCCCCGGGAAACGAGTCTCTCTTGGAGCTCCGCGCGGCGCGCTCGCTCGCGGCACTTCGGTTTCATATGCCGTGGTGCGCCGGCGAGGGCCTGGAGAACTGCTTGCGCACTGCACGCATATCCGCGCGCGATTTGCAGATGCGCTTTCCGGCCCGTTGCCGAGGCCATGCCCTCGAAGCGGAGGCGCTCCTCGCCGCGGGGTTTCCCGAGGAAGGTGTCGCGCTCTTGAAGCGCGCGTTGGATGTGGTTGCCGAGAGGTCCGATTGCCATCTGAAACTCGTTGAATTTGCTGGTAAATCTGGACTGCGAGAGGTCATGACGCAGGCCTTGGACGAGCTCACCGCCGGGGCCTGTTTTGATCCCAATGGGTGCGTGGGTAGGCTGATGGCCATTGCGCACTTGGAGCTGGTCCACGGAAATCCGGCCCGCGCGCTTTCGGCGTACGAGCGGGCGCACGAAGCGGAACCCGAAAATCTTGGAATCCTCGAAGGTTTGGCGAACCTTGCGGTGCGCCTCGGACGCCATCGGCAGGCTGCAGAAAGCCTCGCAAAACTCCTGGACGCCAAGCCCGATCGCGCGGACTTTCGACGGTCGCTTCGCGAGGAAGAACGCCGCCTCGCCGAGGCGCTCGCGAGGCCCTCGGGACCGCTCGTTGATCCGTGATGGGGCGAGACCCTTGACCCGCTGGGCGAATCACGCGAGAGCGTGCAGATGCTCCTCGATACGATCAAAGCCGCCATGTTTGCCGCCATGAAGTCCGGCGATTCCCTCGCGAAAGAGGCTTACCGCACGGCCGTCGGCGAAGTGACCACCGAGGCGGCTCGGCCCGGGCGCACGGGCAGCGACGACGAAACCGCCGCCGTCGTAAAAAAACTCGTGAAATCAGCAGAAGAAACCCGCGGTTCGTTGCCGGAAAACGACGACCGCCGCGCCGGGCTTACGCGCGAGATCGAGCTGCTCACGGCTTTTCTGCCCAAGGGACTCAGCGAGGCCGATTTGGTGGCGGCGCTCGCCTCCGTTCACGAGGCCATAAAGGCCGCGGGCAACGACGGCGCGGCGACGGGTTTGGCCGTCAAATTCCTCAAGGCGCAGGGCATTGTGGCCGACGGAAAAATCGTCAGCGCCGCGGTCAAAGCTCTGCGCGTTTAAGGCCGCGCTTAAGGCCGCGCCCCTGCGTTTTCCCGCCCTGGTGGCCCTGGTCGCCCCGGGTGAATCGACTGGCGCAGCGCTCCTTGCGCTTGCATCCACGAGTCGACCCACGCGGGAAGCGGCGGGCTTTTTACTTGGGCCGCGTCGAGAATCGGCAACACGACGTCGGTCGTGACCGCGCGATTTTTCTTATCAAGAGCGCGTAGTCGCACGAGGGCACTGGCCCACACTTCGCCTTGGCGCATGAAGCGCTGTTCGACAAAAAAAGCGCGATCGTCCCACCCGACTACGCGGGTCTGAATGTCATAAGCCTGGGCGATTTGCAGGGATTTACGGAACTGGATGGTCTCGCCGGCTACGACCAGGTGCAGATTTTGCTTGCTTAGTCGCTGCCAAATTTTGGCGCGCACGAGCCAGTCGATCCGGGCCGAATCCATGACTGAAAAGTACACCGCGTTGTTCATGTGCAAAAGAAAGTCGAGGTCCCCGGGGAAGACGCGAAAGGGCGTGATGCACGGCCCAAGCGGCGAACATGCGGGGCGGCGCGTTGAAGCCAAGAGCATCCACAGGGTACGACTAAGATTTGTCATTGCGGCATCACCTTTTTTTGGCGCCCGTCGCCCCTCACAATAGTGAGGTTTGCACTGCGGTGCGTCGAGAATTAGCAAAGCACGCGTCCATGAAAAAGCTCAACTGAATCTCATTCATGGGGTGCATTTCGACGCCCCCTCGCGGTGCCAAGCCAGGCGGGGCCGTGGGTGCCCGATGGGGCCGGCGCGGCGATGATGCAAGACGACCAAGTTTAGGCATTGATCCGCCCTGGGGAGCGCCTTAGGGGACTCGCCATGACCCGCGTTTACGACTCCGTGATCGACGCCGTTGGCGGCACCCCCATCGTGAAACTTGCGCGCCTCGGCCGCGACCTTCCGGGGGAACTTTACGCCAAGCTCGAGTTCATGAATCCCGGCGGCTCGGTGAAAGATCGCATCGGCGTTCGCATGCTCTTGGAGGCTGAAAAATCAGGGCGGATCAAGCCCGGCGACACGCTCATCGAGCCAACGAGCGGCAACACCGGAATTGGCCTCGCCATGGCCGCCGCGGTGCGCGGATACCGCATGATCATCACGATGCCCGAGAAGATGAGCCGCGAAAAGCAGGTCGTTCTTGAGGCCCTCGGTGCGCAAATCATCCGCACGCCCACCGAAGCCGCGTTCGATGCGCCAGAGAGTCACATCAGCGTCGCGAAGCGCCTTCGCGACGTGATTCCGAACTCACACATACTCGACCAATACGCAAACCCCGACAATCCCCGCGCCCACGAAGAAGGCACGGCCCGCGAAATTTTGGAGCAGATGAATGGGCGAGTCGACGCCCTCGTCGCGACTGCGGGAACCGGCGGAACCCTCACGGGCATCGCGCGTTTGTTGAAGCGCGAAATCCCGAGCTGCCAGATCATCGGCGTTGATCCGGTGGGTTCACTTTTGGCGGGCCCAAGCGAGATTCACAGCTACAAAGTTGAGGGAATTGGCTACGATTTCATTCCCGATGTTCTTGACCGCAGCCTCATCGACCGCTGGATCAAGACGACCGATCGCGACTCGTTTCGCATCGCGCGCAAACTCATTCGCCAAGAGGGCCTGCTCTGCGGCGGGTCTTGCGGAGCCGCCACATGGGCCGCGATGCAGGTCGCGAAAGAGATGCCAAAGGGTTCGCGCATCGTCGTGATTTTGGCCGACTCGATCCGCAATTACCTTTCCAAATTCGCCGACGACACGTGGATGCGTCAAAACGGATTTGTCGATCCGGATTGGGAACTCGGCACGATTGGCGATGTTGTTCGAGCCCTCTCGCGCAAGGCCGTTCTCACGATCGACGACGAAAAAACCATCGGCGACGCGGTCGCGCTCTTCAAAGAACACGGCATTAGCCAGCTTCCATGCACCCACGACGGCCGCCTCTCGGGCATCGTCACCGAGAGCGACCTTTTGCGCTTTATGGTCGCCGGGCGCGCGGGTTCAACCCCGCTCGCCGAAGTCATGGTGCGCCGCGTGGCGACCGTCACCATCGAAGAATCCGCGGGCGAACTGCCGAGCATCTTCGAGCGCGGCGAGGTGGCCATCGTGGTCGACGGCGACCGCCAGCTCTTGGCGATTGTGACCAAAATGGACCTCATCGATTTTCTGGCCGCGCGAGCACGTCTTGGGGGCTTTGCCAAGAGCGCGTGAACGAAAATCAGCGAACAGCGCTCGCGGTTAACGCGGCGGCCGTGGCCACGTTGGTGGTGTCTTTTGCCACGCGCCGCTCGGCCTACATGGGGCCGGAGCTGTGCCTGGTGAAGCGCGTTTTGAAGGTGCGCTGCGCGGGCTGCGGCTTGATGCGCTCGTTCGCGTCGCTCTGGGAGGGCAGCGTCCGCGAGGCGTTTTCGATGCACCCGCTGGGGCCCGTTCTCTTTACCGGGCTCGTTCTGTTTCCCCTCGTCGACGGCGTGCGCGCCTTGCAAGGCAAAGAGCCGTGGACAGCGAGGCTGATTGGCACCGCGTGGTTTCGCTGGGCCATCGTCGCGGGCCTCCTCGCGGCGGTAGCCTCGCCCTTCGACGAGCCGCAGTAGGGCCACACCGCGATCCTGGAGGTAACCGTTCACAGGGCTCGAGGAAGGCATTCCATTGCGCGGCGGTGTGAACGCGATCATCATTTGAATGCGATTTAGTTCTTTCCATATCGGGGCGGACTGCCACCTCTGGTTCGTGGTGACGGACTCGCAGGCTCAAATGGATGCCGTGGTCGCGGTCGTCGCGAGGCTGGAGGCGCTTGTCACAACGTAGAAGGCACGACCGAAGCGGCTCTCAGGGTTCAAGAACGTCGGGTCGATCCCGCTCCGCACGCAGGTTCGCGCCATTCGTTCACCGTCGGCCTTCGCGACGTTCGCGGACGCATGTTCCTTTCCGAGCGCGAGCCCTATGGCTTTCACGAGCACGCCGACACGCGCCGGCACGTCGTGCGCGAGGGCGAGACGCTCTTTGAAATCGCGGGCCGTTACTTCGGGTCGATGCCCCGCGGTTGCGGTTTTTGGTGGGCGATCGCGGACTTTCAGCAGGATCCGATCATCGATCCGACCCTCGCCCTCGACGCCGTACGAACGCTTTTCATCCCGAGTGAGCGCGTGCTGACCGATGTGATTTTGGGCGAGGGGCGGCGGCATCGAGGGGCGTGACGGAAGTGACGCGTCGCTCGCTATCACGCTTGCACAGCACCCGTTCAAGCGGTAAGCTTCGCTTGTGATCGAGAGTTTCGCCGACGCAACCACGCGCGACGTCTTCGACGGGGTCGATAGCCGCGGTGGGCGCAAGTTCCCGAAGGAGCTCTGGCCGATCGCTCGACGAAAGCTCGATTTGCTTCATGCCGCCCACACGGAGGCGGACCTTCGAATTCCCCCGAGCAACCGCTTCGAGCACATCAAGGGCGCGCTTCGCGGCCGCTGCAGCATCCGCATCAACGACCCATTCCGCGTCGTCTTCACCTGGCGTCACGGAGTCGCCGCCGCCGTTCAACTCGTGGACGACCATCGCTGAGGCTCACCATGCTCCCCAAACACCGCTCCCCCACGCACCCTGGTGAAATGCTCCTGACGGAGTTTCTGCAGCCCATTGGCCTCTCGCAGGTCGAGCTCGCGGCCCGCATGGGCGTGCCCGTGCAGCGCGTGAATACACTCGTGAACAGCAAGCGCGGGGTCACCGCCGAGACCGCTTGGCTTCTCGCCGACGCGCTCGGAACGTCGCCGGAATTCTGGATGAACCTGCAGACTGCATGGGATCTCTGGCACGCCGCGAAGGCACGCGCAGCGAGTTGAGGCGGAGAAGCGCCGGCCCATGTGGCGAGCCGAGTGCCTGCCGGTCGTCCCCAAATCCAGCCCAGGCAGCCCTTTGTGACCGGGAATGGCCGACTCATCTCGAAACGCCCCCGGCGTCCGCATCACGCTTCTCGCCGATGAGAAATCCGCCAGTGGCGAGGCGCTAAGCCTCGATGGCGGCATCGTGAGTTTCTCTTTCGAAGAGGCCGCGAAGAAGGCGGACAAGGTGTCGCTGCAGCTCGACAACTGCGACCTTGCGCTCTTGGATCGCTATGACCTCGCCGGCGGCGCGACGCTCAAAGTTTCCTGGGGATATCCAGGGAACATGTCGCCACCGCGGAGCCGAGGATTCCGCGATCGCGCAAACCGGGCATGCCGCCGAACTCCGCGAGCTGGAGCGCGTGCGCGCAGCACTTTTGGGCACCGATGCGGAGGAAACTGGCACGCGAACGGGCGCGCTGACCCTCGCGGCGCAGGCCCTCGTTCCCAAGCGGCGGTAGTTTTTGCCGCGGCGCTAGCTGTACTCGATGGCGACAACTTCATACGTTCGCTCACCGCCGGGCGTGCGAATTTTCACTTCGTCGCCGGCTTCTTTTCCGAGCAACGCGCGGGCGACGGGGCTTGCGATGCCGATGATGCCGTTTCGGGGGTCTGTCTCGTCGGCACCGAGAATGCGGTACTTGATCTCTTCTTCTGTGTCGGCATTGACCATGGTGACGCGCGCCCCGAAGGCCACACGCGTGCCGCTGATGGTGGCCGGATCGATCACTTCGGCGCGGGAAATTTTGTCGACGAGCTCCTTGATGCGGCCCTCGATGAACGAATGCTTCTCGCGCGCCGCATGGTACTCGGCGTTCTCTTTCAGATCGCCGTCTTCGCGCGCGGTGGCCACGGCCTGAATAATGGTCGGGCGCTCCACGGTCTTCAAGTGATGAAGTTCGTGCTGAAGGCGGACGAGTCCTTGCGGACTAATAGGGTTCTTCTCCATGGCGTGGCTCGGGCTCGGGCTCGGTAGAGTGCCCATTCTCAAGGCTTTCGTCAATGGATCCCGCCTTTTATTATGGGCGTATAACGCGCGTGGCGATTTGCTCGCGGACCCCAAGGCCGTGACCGCCATGGTATAGGCATGGTATGGGCGTGTTTCCGATCACCGCTGACGCCCTATGCCACTCCGATCCCATCGTATTTTCTCGCTCGTTTCGTTGTCTGCCCTCGCTACGACGCTTTCGTTTTTAGCTGCAGGATGCATCGATGCCCCGGCCAAAGCGCCGATCTCGGCCTCGGAGTCCGCCCGCCGCGACTACGAATTGGCCGTAAAACTCTTGACCGATAAGAGTTTTCTTGAGGCCAGCGCAGCACTGAAGGCCGTGCAAAAAACGCATGCATTCACCAAGTATGGCCGCATCGCGCAGCTCCGTTTGGCAGACCTGGACTACGCACAAGATAAAGTCGGCGACGCCCTTAAAGCCTACCGCGCCTACGTGAAAGATCACCCCGCCGACAAAGAAGAAGTGGCCTTTGCCCGCGGCCGAATTGCCGAGTGCGAGTACGCGCAAGTGGCCACGAGCTTTCTCCTCGCCGCCACCGAAGAGCGCGATCAAACGCCGATCTTGGAAGCGTATCGCGAAATACGAGGTTTTCTTCGAGACTTTGGTGACTCCACTCAAACGACGAAGTTTCGCGACATGCTCGACGAGATCATCGCCCGACTCGTGGGTCACGAACTTTCGATAGCTGCATTCTACACGAATCGCGGAAATTACGCCGGTGCCGATGGGCGCGTCGACTACGCGCTGACAACGTATCTTCCGCCGCGCTTTTGGGACCCAGAGGAGCCCATGGCGAGCATCGAGCCCGTGCTCCTCGACGCGCGCAATTACGCGACCGATGCGCTGCTTCTTCGCGCTGAAATCGCTCGTAAACGTCACGCTTGGCCCCGCGCGCGACAGACCTACGAACTCATCGCGGCCCGCTACGGAGATCACCCCGCGGCAGCCACTGCGCGCGCCGAACTCGCGTCGATTCCGGGCGAGGCCGCCATTTCCGCGCCGCTGCCTGAGGCCGCCCCACAAGCGCCCCAATGACCCCCGCGAACGCCGCCGAGACCCCAGAGCCGGCTCCCTCCGCGACCGTGCTGGTGGTCGATGACGAAAAAAATATTCGTCGAACGCTCGAATTGGTCCTCGTTGGCGAGGGTTTTCGCGTGCGTTGCGCGGCGTCCGCCGAAGAGGCGCTCGTCATCATCGACGCGGGCGACGAGCCCGTGGACCTCGTTCTTCTTGATATCAACCTCCCGCGCATGAACGGGCACGCGTGCCTTGAGCTTCTTCGCGCCGACGACGTCACGCGAGACTTGCCCGTGATTGTCATGAGTGGCCACGCCTCGGTGAACGACGCCGTGCGCGCAATCAAACTGGGGGCCACCGACTTCATCGAAAAACCGCTGCTCCGCGAGCGCGTACTCGTCAGCGTGCGTAACGCCCTCGACGCAGCGCGATCGCGCCGTGCGTTGGCCGTTGTGGCCCGGGAACAGCTCGAAAAGTACGAGATGGTCGGCCGCACACCCGCGGTGCTTAAGGTATTTCGCGAAATAGAACGCGTCGCACCCACGCGGGCCTCGGTGCTCATCACCGGCGAGAGCGGCACAGGAAAAGAGCTGATTTCGCGGGCGATTCATCGCCTCGGGCCTCGCTCGAAAGGAGCGTTCATCAAGGTCAACTGCGCGGCCATTCCGCGCGAACTCATCGAGTCTGAACTTTTTGGGCACGAAAAAGGTTCGTTCACGGGCGCAACGCAGCGCAAGCGCGGGCTCTTCGAACAGGCCCACGGCGGCACTCTCTTCCTCGACGAAATCGGCGACATGGACCTCTTGGCGCAGGCAAAAGTGCTGCGTGCCCTTCAATCTGGAGAGATTCTTCGCGTGGGCGGCGAGCACGTTTTCCACGTCGATGTGCGCATTTTGGCGGCCACCAATAAAGACCTCACGAAGGAGGTTGAGCGCGGAACTTTTCGCGAAGATCTCTATTTTCGTCTGGCGGTTTTTCCGATGCGTAGCCCTTCGTTGCGCGAGCGCCGCGAAGATATTCCGCTCATGGTCGATGCATTCCTCACGCATTTTTGCCACGAAAACGGGCTCCGAAAAAAGACCATCATGCCCCAGGCCATGGCCATGCTGCTGGCGCGTTCTTGGCCTGGAAATGTGCGCGAATTGCGCAATGCGGTCGAACGCATGGCCATACTTTCAGACGACGAAATCACCGTCGCCGACCTTCCGGAAGATCCCCACGCGAGCCCCTTCGACGACGACACCGCGCCCGCAGACCCCGACGACAGCGACGCGATGCCGGGAGATTCGCACGAAGATGCGTCGTTCCCCGCGCCGCCCGATGGCTCGCTGCTCTCGCTTCGCGAATACCGCGAACTCGCCGAAGGGCACCACATTCGCCACACGCTGCGCGCCCTCTCGTGGAACGTGAGCCGCGCCGCCATCGCTCTCGGCGTTGAGCGAACAAACCTGCACAAAAAGATTCGAGCCTACGGAATCAAACGCGAAAGTTAGAGCGCGCCAGCGTCAGTCGGCGTCAGGCAGCCTCACGCGACCAGTTTGTGGATCGGATGCCCGTGCGGCGGCGCATCGACGACAACACGCACCATGGGCGCGCCCACAAGCTCCAGGCATAGGGCGTCTGCGCTTCGCCGATGGAGCCAAAACTCTTTTGCCTGGGGCCGAAAAAACCAACCCGCCAAGCTAACGAACGGAAGATCGATGCCGAAACGGAGAGACAACGGACGCAGAGGGTCTTTTTCGATGCGAATCGAAACGATCGACGACCGGGGAATGCGCAGGTGTTCGCCCGGATGCATCGCCATCAGGCGCTCGGCCGGGGTGAACGAGACCGTCAACGCGTCTTCGTCAAGGTGGAACTCCATCAGGGTACACTAGCGCGATGCCGTCAGAATCGCGAAAAAAACGGCGCTCTCAGCTGCATGCGTTAACTCTGCGCGCTTTGCACACCAACGCTGAAACCGAATCCGGGTGCAGCCACACCAGCCGTTAAGCTCCTCGAAATCGGTTCAACCGTGCGCCGTCCGACGGGCCTCGTACTGCCGTCGTACTGCTCGCGTATGCCGTAACACCGCCCTCGTATACGGCCCTCCCGTCGAGAACCCGCGCGTGTGACACGCCGGGGTTCAGTCCCAGTTGCCACCAGAAACCGGCGCTGTGCCCGGGAGATTCGAGGAAATCGACTCAAGATTGGGCGCGCGGTTGTTGAGACGAATGTTGTCCCACTTGGAACCCGCCTCGTCTTCGCCGATGCCGTACTGGCCCTTCAAATACGCAAAAGGGCTTTCGAGAACGAATGCGAAAACGCCCTTGCCCCGGCGCGTGGCCGCAGGCCCCACGAAACCGTATTTGGTTTCGCTCCAGGAAAAACGCATCACGTTTCGGTCGGACGTGCCCGCGAGCTCGCCCCACGCGCTCTTGTCTGCGCGCTGCCAGCGCCCTTTGACGCGCGCGGCGCCGTCGCTCACGAGGTGAAGTTCGCCAAAGACCGGGTGCTGGTACACGCCCGTCCAGGCCTCGCCCGAGGGCATTTCGACGGCAACAATGTTCGCCGTTTTGGGCTCGGGTCGGCCGCAGCCGGCCAGCGAAATTGCAGCGAAAATAGCCACGCAAGCGGCGAGAGAACTAGAACGCATGGACATGATGGAGAACTCGCGAAGGTGAAAATTTTTAAAAAAAGATGACGAATCTATCCACGAAACCTTAGACGGAATTTTCGTCTTCAAGAATGGCGCCGTGGCACTTGCGAAACGCCAAACCGCTGCCGCAGGGGCACACGTCGTTGCGTTGAATGGCTGCCTTGGGCGGGGCCACGATCTTGCCCTCAAGAGGGCGCCGCGCGGCCGCCTGGGGCGCGGGTGCAGGCGCGTCGCCGTCGACGACATCCCCGCCGTGTTGAAGCTGCATTTGGCGCTCACGCTGCTCGTGGCGCCGCGCGTCTTCCGCCTCGATCGCCTCGATGGCCTCGATGTCTCGCGGCTGTTCCACGCGAACGCGAAACAGCTTGGACAGCACATCGCCGGAAATCGCTGCGGTTAGGGCCATAAAAAGGTCGTAACCCTCTTTTTTGTACTCTTGCTTCGGGTCTTTTTGCCCGTAGCCCCGCAGGCCGATTCCGTCGCGCAAGTGCTCCATGTTCGACAGATGATCGACCCACCCGCGGTCGATCTCTTCGAGGTAGTAATGCCGAAAGACGCGCACGAGAAGCTCGGGGCCCATGTCGCGCTCGCGGCCCAGCACCATCGCTTCTGCTTGCTTGTAGAGTACACGCACAAGCATTTCGCGCTCAAGAACGGCGGTGGAATCGACGTCGGCCTTCATGCCAAAATGCTCGATGAAACCGTCGCGAACGCCCTTCCAGTCCCAGTCTTCGGACTGCACGTGGGGACGGCAACATTCTTCGACAATGCTGCCAATTACCGCATCGACGAGGTCGAGGAGGCGGTCGCGTTGCTGCGAAAGGCTGAACGCCAGCTCGTCGATCAAGCGATCGTGAAGGCCCCGAACCTCTTCGCCATTCTTCACAACAATGCAGCGACCCCAGGTTTGATACACGTCGTCGATGAGGCCGTCTTGGTTGACGATGCGCGTGGCTTCTTCGAGGGTCTCGGGGGCTTTGGCGGTGCCATCGGCCGCTTTTCCGCCGCAATGGGGCAGAATCACGGCGGCAAGATGACGCGCGATTTCTGTGCGAATTCCCTGGTGAACAGGAACTTTTCGCAACTTGCCCGTGGGCTTGCCGTCTTCGCCCATGAGCTCGGGCGCGTAGGTGCCGTCGAGGAGTTCGCGGCGAATGCGGTAAATGGTTTTGCGCTGCTGGCTCATCACCTCGTCGTATTCGAGGAGGTGTTTGCGCATGTCGAAGTTGCGCGCTTCGACTTTGCCTTGCGCGTCTCCGATCGATTTTGTGACCCACGGATGAACGATGGGTTCGTCGTCGGGCATGCCCATGCGGTCCATCAGACCCTTCACCCGATCTCCTGCAAAAATGCGCATCAAATCGTCTTCGAGCGACAGGTAAAACTGGCTTGAACCCGGGTCTCCTTGGCGACCGGCGCGGCCACGAAGTTGGTTGTCGATGCGGCGCGATTCGTGACGCTCGGTGCCCACAATGTGAAGCCCGCCGAACTCGCGGACGTCGTCGCCCTCGGCCTTGCAGCGCATTTCGTATTCGGTGACGAGGCGCGCGAAACCCTCGGCGTCGTCGCTGGGCTGCTTGCCCTGTTCGAGAAGCGAGAGACGCGCGATCATTTCGGGGTTGCCGCCGAGAAGAATATCGGTGCCGCGGCCCGCCATATTGGTGGCGATGGTGATGGCCCCTTTTCGGCCCGCTTGGGCAATGACGTACGCCTCTTTTTCGTGCTGTTTTGCGTTCAAAACAGCGTGGGGCACGCCGCGCTTTTGCAGAATGCGCGCAATCGCCATGCTCTTGTCGACCGACGTGGTGCCGACGAGGACCGGCCGGCCCTGCTCGTTCTTCTCCACAATATCCGTGAGGAGTGCATTGAATTTTTCGCGCTCGGTTTTGTAAACGATGTCTTCGGAGTCGAGGCGTTGCGGCACGCGGTTCGGCGGAATCGCGATGACGTCGAGCTTGTAGGTGGAGTGAAATTCTGCCGCGTCGGTTTGGGCTGTGCCCGTCATGCCGCTCAATTTTGGGTACAGGCGAAAGAGATTTTGGAAGGTGATCGTCGCGAGCGTGCGCGATTCTTCTAGGATTTTTACCTGCTCTTTTGCTTCTACCGCTTGATGCAGGCCGTCGCTCCAGCGGCGCCCGGGCAAGACGCGGCCCGTGAATTCGTCGATGATCATGACCTTGCCGTCGTCGGACACCAAGTACTGCACGTCTCGTTTGAAGAGCGTGTGCGCCCGCAAACACTGGTTGAGAATGTGCAGGGACTCGAGGTTCGCCGGGTCGTAAAGATTCTGAAGCTTCAACAGCTCTTGGGCGCGCTCAATGCCCTCTTCGGTGAGCGTCACCGCGTGACCTTTTTCGTCGACGACGTAGTGTTCGTCTTTCTTGAGACGCGGAATGCTGTCGTTGATTAGCCTGTATTTATGGCTGGAAGGCTCCGCCTGGCCGCTGATGATGAGCGGCGTGCGCGCTTCGTCGATGAGGATGGAATCGACCTCGTCGACGATGGCAAAGTTGAGCTGGCGCTGCGCGTAATCGCGGGCGCTGAACTTCATGTTGTCGCGCAAGTAGTCGAAGCCGAACTCGTTGTTTTGGCCGTAGGTGATGTCGCTGCGGTACGCGCGATGCTTTTCTTCGTCGCCTTGCGAATGCACGACGACGCCGGTGGTGAGGCCCAGCCAACCGTAAAGTTTGCCCATCCATTCGGAGTCGCGGCGGGCCAAATAATCGTTCACCGTGATGACGTGAACGCCCTTGCCGCTAAGCCCGTTCAAATAACAAGGGAGGGTGGCGACCAGCGTTTTTCCTTCGCCGGTGCGCATTTCGGCGATCTTGCCCTGATGCAGCACAACCCCGCCGACGATCTGCACGTCGAAGTGACGCATGCGAAGTATACGCTTACTTGCCTCACGGCATACAGCGTATGTCTCGGGCAATAGGGCGTCGAGGGGCGACCCGTTCTCGAGCTTCTGCTTGAACTCCGCGGTCTTGGC
>CAMCKZ010000095.1 GCA_945875545.1 Polyangium aurulentum
AATCTGGCGCGTATTTGGCGTCGACTCCCGAGCTCACCCTCGACACAAAATGGCAAGGCGTTCGCGGTTTTTTCGCCGCGGGCCTCTTTCTTCTTCGCGCGGTCGGGCCTGGCAAAGTTTGGTACGCCACCTACGGAGCGCTGCACGAAATTCCGCTCACGGGCGGCACGTACATCGTCGACAACACGCACCTCGTCGGCTTCGACGGCGGCCTCACGTACGCGGTGGAGCGCGTCGGTGGGCTCAAGAGTTTGCTCTTCTCTGGCGAGGGACTTGTGTGCAGAATGCACGGGCACGGAAAAGTGTACCTCCAAACGCGAAACCCTGCCAATCTAGCGGGATTTCTCCAGCCCTTTCGGCCAGTGCGCTCGGCAGCCTCGACCAGTTCGAGCGAGTGACGCCCGGCTAAATCACGGCGGCCAAGTCACCGTTTTTTCTTCGGACCCACGAGAGTTCTAAGGGCCACGCGCGCCACGATCTCGCCGGCTGCGTTCTGCAAAATGACCGGCACAACGTGTTCGGTGCGCTCGCTCGTCAACGCCTCGGGGCAAGTTCCGACCGCGTGAATGGTTCCGCGCGCCTTCTTCAAATACTCGATGGATAGACCTGCGACAATAAAGCGCGCGTCCGGCGGCAACGTATAGGAAAGCGCCACATTTCCAGCGATTTCAGCGAGATTGACGAGGGCGATGGCGTGCACACAGCTCAAATGATTGCGCACCCCGGGGCGGTCTTCGAGGGAGACCATGGCATGACCCATATGCAGCTCTTCTACATACGCATCAATGGTTCCGGAATACGGCGCAATGTTACCAATCAGCCGCGAAAAGATCCAACGACCGCCGGGAACGTTGACAAGTTTGTCCCACCCTTGACGGACGAGGTTGGTGTTGGGGTCGTCAAGATCCGGAAGGAACGGAAGGGAAATCATCGACCCCGAAGCCTAGAAAGTTTTTAGGGGTTTCACTGGGTTTTTTTCCGCGTCGTCGATCACGAAGGCGAAAATCGCGCTACGTTCGCGGCAATTCGGAGGCCACTATGAACGGCGGCGATCGCATCGGTGAGGTTCTTGCTCGGCAAGGTGTTCAGTTCCTTTTTACCCTCTGCGGGGGGCACATCTCGCCCATTCTCGTGGGCGCCAAGGCCCGAGGTATTCGCGTCATCGACGTACGCAACGAGGCCAATGCGGTCTTTGCCGCCGACGCCATCGCGCGTTTGTCGGGCACCGTTGGGGTCGCGGCGGTCACCGCGGGCCCGGGCCTGTCGAACACGATTACCGCGGTAAAAAACGCCCAATTGGCCCAAAGCCCCGTGCTGATTTTGGGGGGCGCGACGGCCACCGTGTTGCGCGGCCGCGGCAGCCTCCAAGACATCGACCAAATGGCCCTCATGAAGCCCCACGTCAAATGGGCCACGAGCGTCGGCATGGTCCGCGACCTGGTGCCCGTCATCGAGAAAGCGATTCGCACCGCGAAAGAGGGCATTCCCGGCCCCGTTTTTGTCGAGTGCCCCGTCGATCTTTTGTACTCCGAGGAGCTCGTGCGCGAGTTCTACGGCACCAAATCCGCGAGCGATATCAAAAGCCCCGTGGAGCTCGCTATCCAGGGTTTCCTCCGGCTTAATCTCAAAAAGGTCTTCGCCTTTTCAGACTCGCCGACCTTCAGCCCGAGCGTGCGTCCTAGGGCACCTGAGCCCGACGCCACGGCCCTTAAAGAGGCTCGAGCGCTCGTCGCCAAGGCGGCGCGGCCCGTGCTGCTCGTGGGCTCCCAGTCGCTCGTGGAGCCGGAGCACGCCGAAGTGCTTCGCCAGGCCATCGATGCCCTTCAAATTCCTACCTACCTTTCAGGCATGGCCCGGGGCCTTTTGGGCACGGGAAATCCGCTCTGGTTTCGGCACAAACGCACCGAGGCTTTGCGCGAAGCCGATCTCGTTCTCCTTGCGGGAGTCCCTGCAGATTTCCGCCTAAACTACGGCCGCGCCATCACGGGCAAAGCCAAAATTGTGGCCCTCAATCGAAGCTCCGCGGACGCCACACTTAACCGCAAACCGACGGTCTTTCTCCAGGGCGACGCCGCCTTGGGGCTCGCGTCTCTCGGCCGCGGTGCCGCGCATCCGGCCTGGGTTGAAACCCTTCGCCATCGCGAACGAGCGCGCGATGAAGCCATCGCTCAAGACGCCATCGGGGGCGACCGCGGCGGCGTCAATCCCGTGGCCGTGGGCCAGGCCATCGATCGCGCGCTCGCGGAAAACGCTATTCTCATCGCCGATGGCGGCGATTTTGTGGGCACGGTCAGCTACGTGGTTCGCCCGAGAAATCCCCTGTCCTGGCTCGATCCTGGCGTCTTTGGCACCCTCGGGGTCGGCGCCGGTTTCGCCCTCGGGGCCAAGCTTCAGCGACCAGCATCCGAGGTATGGATTCTGTATGGCGATGGCTCGTTCGGGTATACGCTAAACGAATACGACAGCTACGTTCGCCATGGTCTTCCGGTTATCGGCGTCGTCGGCAACGACGCAAGCTGGCAACAAATTGCCCGCGATCAAGTTCCTCTCCTCGGCGATGCGGTCGGAACGGTGCTCGCGAAGAGCGACTACCACCGGGTGGTCGAGGGGTTCGGAGCCAAGGGAATTCTCGTGCGAGAACGCGGCGAACTCGACGACGCCCTGCAGGAAGCGAAGGCCTTTGCGGCCCGTGGCACTCCGGTGCTCGTAAACGTGCATCTTGCATCGAGCGAGTTTCGAAAGGGCTCGCTGTCGATGTGAGAGGGCCCTCCAAACGGGGGCCGCAAAGTACATGCAGATTGCACCTTTAAGCGTTCGGTGCGCGCCCAGGCCTCGAGGCGGGCGCGTACCAAATGCGGCGCATCAGAATCGCGCGACGATTCCTGCGCGGCCGAGCAGCGTGGGAGCGCCCCCGGAAAGGCCCGCGGAAGGGCCTGCAATGAAGGAAAATCGCTCGTCCAAGAACGCGTAACTGAGGGTGCCACCAAGGAAATGACGCGCGCCGCCCTCGGCCTCTTCGTCGTCGATGAGGCCCTCGAGATCTTGGCCCACGTATTCGATACCGACGCGTAGCTGCGGAAGCACTTCGCGCTGCACCCCAAGAACGACCATCACGTCGGCCTCGTCGCGGCCCCGCGCGAAAACTTTTTCTGCGACGCCGGTGGCACCGAAGCGCCACGCGCCCGCGTCGTACGTGGTGCTGGCGCGAAGAAACACGCCGTTGGCGCTCGTGGTTTCGCGCAAGTACGCCGCCGAAAGTGCCACGCGAAGGCCCGGGGTGGAAAGCTCTGGTGCGTAGCGAATTCCCAGGGTTGCGCCCATGTTCGACCGCGCCGAAGGGGAGAAACCGTCGCCGCCCATCACCGTGGCCGCTAGCGACGTATGGGCCCCAAGACCAGCCTCTGCGCCGACTTCGGCCGTGCTCCCGGGTGTTGCCAGATTGGTCGCGAACGGGCGCGTGGGGCTCGCGGAATAATGGCTGTAGTTTCCACGCAGTTGCAAAAATGTTTCGCCCGCGCGGGGCACACTGGTCTCGTCGACGTAGGCCCACGATCGGGCCACGGGCGCCGGCTCGGGTGGTGAACCGGGCGGTGACTCGGGCGGTGAATCGGGCGCGTCATGGGTTGACCCTTGAGCAGCGGGATCAGCAGCAAAAGCGCTGGGGCACAGGCCCATGGTGCAGGCCAGCGCGAAGGGCAGCGTGAGACGACGGGGACACGGAATTGTCATGGGCGAGCTCTTAGCAAATGCCCGGGCTCCCGACCACCGAAGCTCTTGCAACGTTCGCGTCAACGGCCCGGCACGAGGCCGCGACGAAGCGCTTTCATGGGCAATAGCTCTTGTCTTTTTTGGCGATGGCCTTGCAAACGCGGTCGCTGCAATAGCTTGCGTCCATCGCGGCGACGCCCTTGCAGAACGAACTGGAACAGTAGCTCTTGTCGCGCCGCGTGATGCCTTTGCAATCGTTCGACTGGCAATAGCTGGCGTCGCCCGAAGCCCAACCTTTGCAGTCGGCGCTGTCGCAATAGCTCTTGTCGTGGCGCACGATGCCCTTGCAGTCGCGGCTTGAGCAATAACTCGCGTCTCCGGAGGCAAGCGCTTTGCAGTCGCCCCTCGACCAACGCGTGACGTCGGCCTGCGCGGTTCGCCCCGCGACCAGCCAAGTGAGGAGCAAAAACGCCTTGATCATGGACGAGAAAGAATGACGGGGCATACCCCCGAGTCTACCACTTCGGACGGGATGCCTCGGCGTTTTTCAACCCCATGGAGCGTCCTGAATGGACATATACAGTACAAAACCCTATACGTGATATGGCATATACCAATACGCGTAATAATGGGCGACCTGAGCAGCGTGGTTTTCGTTGGGGTGGCGTTGGCAGACGATTCAGCGCCCGTAAAACTCGCTACGATGCGGCACCATGCCTTTGGAACTTCGCGCGCGCGGTGATGAATTGGTCACGCTGCGCCGGCCCGAAGCCCGCGACGGTGCGGCTTTTGTTCGCGCGGCCTTGCGAAGCCGCGATCGTCTGTCGCCCTGGGTATTTCCTGCGGAAACGATCGACGCCTTCGATGCGATGGTGGCGCGCATCAACCCGACCTACGCCCCAAGTCTGCTCATCGAAAATGCCACGGGCGAGATCGTTGGGGCCTTCAACGTGAGCGAGATCGTCCGAGGAAACTTTCTTAGCGCCTATCTGGGGTATTACGTCTTCGATCCCTTCGAGGGCAAGGGGTTGATGGCGCGCGGTTTGGCAAGCCTCATTGGCTTTGCATTCGACGATCTCGGACTTCATCGCCTCGAGGCAAACGTGCAGCCTGCAAATACCCGATCGGTGGAGCTCGTGCGCCGCGCGGGGTTTGAACGCGAGGGTTTTTCCAAGGAATATCTATTCATCGCCGGCGCGTGGCGCGACCACGAACGCTGGGCGATGGTCCGCCCGCGCTAAAAAATAGCGCCGTCGTTCGGGGCCTGCTCGCCGCGATGACGGGCTGAACTTCACAGCAATGTCACAAAGATGGTAACGTTGTGCCATGACTCCGCGGCTGTCTATCGCGCCACTGCCGGCGGCGCCGCCGCTCCATGCCAAGTGCCGTTCCCACGACCGCACGCATGTCGAGTTCGACCTCACGATCGCCGCATCGCCGAAGCAAAAGCAGAGCGCGATTTGGGAAACGTACATCTTCGCGCCCGCGAGCTTTCGCCTGGAAGATTACTACCCAAAAGACGAACTCTACGACGATCTCCATTCGTATTGGCAGACCGTTCCGACGGCCAGCAACGCGGCCTTCGATGCCTTTCTCGCGGTGCTCGTGCGCGACATTGGCACCTCCCACGCGGCCGCGGCGCAAGGCACCCGCATCCTCGCGTCGCGCGCCCGGGATCGCATTCTTTTGCACCTCGAGCCGCTGCGCGACGAGGCCGCCGCACCTGCGCATTTTGAGAATTTGTACGACGAATTGCTGCGTTGGAGAGGGCGCGCCGACGGCGTTCTCGCAGCCTCGCGGGGCAACGATGCGATGAAGGCCTACGGCGAGTGGATGGACGAAGACATCTCGTTGCTGATCGAAGATGTGTCCGGCAATTTTGCTCACCACTTCAAGGCTCGCGGCCAAGAAGAGCCTTGGCGACGCCTTCGTGATGCCTTCACGGCCCTCGCCTTGACCGAGGCACGGCACCGACGCGACCTCGGTTACGACTCCATCGGGCATGGGGCTATGACGGATCGAGAGCTTGAACACCTGGTTTTTCGGCGGCAATTTCTCAAGCGTTTCAACGGCTCCATCGATTGGCTCGTCGCCGACGTGCGCGCCGGTGCCAGCATGTCGCTGCAGTTTGTGTACGCCGTCGCGGCCGGCCTCGCGATGGTGATTGCGCTTCTCGCGGCAGTGGGCGTGCCGGCGGTGGGCGACCAGGCGATGCGTTACATTTTTTTGGGCGCGTTCGTCTACGCCATCAAAGACCGTGTCAAGGCAAATCTGCAAAATACGCTTGCACGGTGGTATGCGCGGCGCGCTCCCGACCGTTTTTGGCATATTCGCAACGAAAAAGGCAAGGTTCTCGCGACCGTCGATGAGCGCGCGGCAATCCTGACGTTTTCGCAGACCGATCCCGCGGTCTTGGACGTGCGCCGCAAAACACGCGCCCACAGGCTCGAAGAATCGGCGCGGCCCGAAACGGTTATTCATCACCGCAAGTTGATTCGCGTCGAGCCCCTCGACGAAGACCCGACGGCGCTACGCGCTTCCGCCTTGCGCGAAATTGTGCGGCTTCACATCGGCGAATGGCTGCAGAATACAGACGACCCTCGGCAGCGAATTGTGATGGCAGACCCCCTCCTCGGGGAGCTTGTCACCGCGAAAGCGCCGCGTGTATACAACGTCAATATACTGTATCGCCTTCAGTCGGAGACCGATTCACCGCGATGGAACCGCGTCCGTGTGGTCGTGGCGCGCTCGGGCATTGTGCGCGTGGATGCCATTGCGAACACCAACGACGAACACGACGATCAACCGGTGCCGAGCGTGAACATCGACCCGGTGCCGAGCGTTCGACTGGACCCGAGCACCGATTAAGCCCGTCGGCGGAGGGCCGCGAAAACGCCATTTCGCGGCATCAACCGCGGGGTCAGTTCTCGCCGGAGGCCCGGCGGCGGGGAACACTCGGGGGCGGCGGCTCGCTGCGCACCAGTTCGCGAACCGCGTCTCCGGCGCGCATCACGATGGGATCGAGGGGAATTTGCGAGTCGCGGCGCTCCACCTCGCAAACCGGAAGAATACCGCTCTCGCGTTCCGTGTTGCGGGCTTTGGCCTGCGCTTCTGCCGCGTGGAGAATAAACCCCGCCACGTAGCCCTCGCGTTCTTCTTGGGCCATCGGTAGCCGGAGCAGGCTCTTCGTCAGCGCGCGAACGATGTCGCGAAACTCCGGCGTCAGGGAGTTGAATACGGCTGCCAGGACATCTTGCGCAATGTGACTCATCGCAAACCTCACGATCGTCAGTGATTCTAAGGTCATTATGACCGACGAAAACGGGTTGCGCAATGGCCCGCTCGGCGAAAGATCGCCAACGCGCCTCGCATTGCCTTGCCTTGCGGCACGTTCACTTACTCACATACGAATACAATCTTCTTACAACCTTGTGTGCATCCCAATACCGATGTATAACCATACTTAGCGCATACTCAGCGCATACTCAGCGCATACAATGCGCATACAACGCGCTTGTTACAGAACACCGTTGTTAATCACGCGCCGCGGCGTTGCCACCGGTCGGCCGGAACGGCGGCCCTCGAAGTTTTCGGTGGGAACCACGAGATCGTCCCGCGGGCTGGCTTTTGGCGCAACCTCCAAAACCGTCGCCCGCGGGAGCCGAGGAACGTCCAGCGCCGTCGCGCCGCTCGGTGCCCGATCGGCTTTTCGTGCCCGGGGAGTGTCGACCTCCGCAGAGAAACTCGGCGAGGCATCTGCCACAGGTGGAGGCAGCTGCGACTCGCGCCACACGGCAAACACCACGAGCGCCACGACGGGGAGCACAAAAAGGTAACGACGGTTTATGGGGGTGGTCATCGGAAACTTCGCGCACCCTAGCATGCAGAGTACACACGTTCATTCGCCGTCGTTCGATGCGACGCAGCGGTTACAGCACCGTGGGGAAGTAGACGTAGGGATTCCCGCAGGTCTTGCGAATGGACCCGCAGAAGTCGCTGCACGCGCGGCTCGATGAATCGTCGACGGAAATCTCGATGTGACCGTAGGTGCGGTGGTACCCGCACTGACCTCGCCGCCAAGCGATAATGCTGCCCTTTTTGATTTGCGAAGGTGCCGTGTCGCCCCGGCTGAAGCCGACGCGGCCCGTGTAAGACGGATTCGCGTTCATGTATTCCGCGATATCGACAGCGTTGTTCCGATACCAGTTCGCCCCTCGTGGAACGATGCCGCTTCGCTCGACGCTGTTCGACACCTCGAGGGCGCACAACCCGGCGGACGCATAGCCGTCACGGCGCAGCGCGGTTCGCGCCAATAGGGCTCCGCGGCTCTCGGAATACGCACCGCGGGCAACGGACGGCGACGCCGCCGCGGGGCTCGCCGGAGCGGAAATTTGCGCGAGATAGCCCGTGTGGGCCCACCCGTCGTAACCGTTAAACCGCACGGCCACCCACGCGTTTGCCCCGCTCGTCACGCGGACGGTGACGCGGGAACCCGCCGGCATGACGCGCAAAATGCGGTACCCAGTGCCCGCTCCCGCACGAAGATTCAAGTCGGCGTTGGCGGCCAGCACGGTGCCCGCGGCGTACGTCGGCCCCGTGGTGGCCAGTTCATCGGCCGCGCTCACAACCTCGTTGGCAAGCGGCTCGGAGGCCGTCGCGCCACAACCGGCAAGGGCCAGCGCGGCAAGAAAGACCAGCGGAGCGGCAACGTTTGATCGGCGGTTCATGCCACCCACCACTCAAAACCCGTGCCGCTTCTCTCAGAGGCCCGAGTTGCCACTTTTCCTGTGTTTTCCCTGGTGTACGTGATTGAACTACACGATGCACACGTGCCCCAGATGGATCGCGATCGGGTCGGGGGCAAGGTCGTACATTCGGCGAAAGCTCCTCTGTTGTCCGCCATTCGCGGTGGTCCAAGACCTTCAGCAGCTTGCACGGCCGACGCCCCTCAGGCACGGTGCCCGGTCACGCTTCGTTGGACCTCGTTGGACCCCGATCGAGCTTCGGACAGGCGCCCCCAAAACTACATGCACAATACAGGCTCTTGGTTTCGCACTTGAAAAATCTTTTTTCGCGTTTCTCCACGCCGCAAAAGTGGGCCACCGTTTTGACCGTGCTGGCGCTCGTCGCGGCGTTTATCATGGCCCGAACCGCAGCCTCGGGCGCGCCTCCGGGTGGCCACACCGACGCCGCTCAAGATGCGGGCAAACCCAGTGAATCTGCGCGTGAAACGCATCCATCGCGGGGCACTGTTGTCGGGTCGCGGGGCCAACCCGTGGAGTCGATCGCGGTCGGGGGCGCACCCACCGCCGCGCAGCCACCCGCCGACGAGGGCCTCTTTCTCGGGCCAATGGGCACGACGGCGGAGTCGTTTGGTTTCGAGTCGCGGGGCGAGGGCGTGCTGCGCGGACCATCGTCTTTGGAAATGGGCCCCAACGGTTTCACCGTTCTTGACTCGGTACGCGGGGAACTTCGCCGCTTCGCCGCCGATGGCCGGCCCGCCGGAACGATCGCGCTGCCCCCGTCCGCCCGGCACGTGGTCGAGGCTGTGGGCCTGCGAGACGGAAAAACGCTGCTGTTTGAGCGTAGTGAAAGCGGGCACGGCATGCTCATTGTCGATGCAACCGGTACCATTACGAGCCGCATACCTATTCCAGCCAGCGTTGCCAACGACGACGCGGACGTGAGCCGCTTGATTGTTCGTGGCGGAACGATCTACGCCGAGACGAACGGCACGGGACCTCTGCACGCCGTCGCCACCGAGGCTGGCGAGGCACTTCCGGGCACGAAGACCATCGACGGCGTGCCGACCCACGACGACCATTTTCTTCTCAGTGCGGGCATCACGAACGAAGACGAGGGCCGCGCATGGATCAACGTTTCAAGCCGGGCAACGGGCGCCCACCGATGGACGAAAGAGCTGCGATTTGCCGATGAAGCGACCGCCGTCGGCTTCTTGGACGACGATGGTCATGGGCATGGTTGGCTCGTCGTACTCGTTGGCGGCAAACCGGGAAGTTTTGTCGACGCCGCGGTGTGCTTCGACGTGCTAAGCGGCGCCATCCTCGCGTCGCACGCCGTGCCCGTCGATGATCCGCCGTGGCAGTCGTTCCGTGATTACAGCGTTGGCCCGGGCGGCGAACTTCACGCGTTGCGCCGGAGCACCAAAGGCGCGCGCGTTCTCAGCTTCGCGTGCGGTGCCCCGGGCCGCTAACGGCTTGCGAAACGCCTGCAAATTACCTGGCGCGAAGCGTTCCGCGCTTCTCAGGCAACGAAGCCCTTCCAGCGTTTCATGTAGTTTACAAACGCTTCAGAAAGGTCCGCTGCCCGCAGGGTTTCGGGCGTGAACGGAGGTGCCGCGGGCGCATACGCCGCCTCGATGGAGGCCTTGGGCCAAGCCGGATGGGCAACGGCCACGCGCCCAAGGGCCACCGCATCGGCCCCGCGTTCAAGGGCTGCATCGGCGTCGGCGCGCGACCAAATCTTGCCCGCCGCGATGATGCGAACGTCCCGCGGGAGCGCCTCGCGAAGCAGGCTTATCCCATGGAATTCCGGGCGTTTCGTCGTCATGCGCGAGGCGTCCCAGAGCGACGCATGAAGAAATTCTGCGCCATCGTCCGCAAGCTCCTTCGCGAGGGTGAGGCCCTCGTCGAGGTCCATTCCGACCGCCTGCCCAAAGTCTTCGAGGGAGACGCGCACGCCCACGACAAAATCGTGCCCGACCGCCGCCCGCACCGCGCGGGTCACCTCGCGAAGGAATCGCGAGCGCCCTTCGTAGGAACCGCCGTAGCCATCAGTGCGTGTATTCTGCACGCGACTCAAAAACTGGCATGGCAAGTAACCGTGGGCGCCGTGAATCTCGACGCCTGCGAAGCCCGCCTCTTTTGCACGCTTCGCGGCGGCCGCAAAAGCGCGGATCGTGCCATGAATATCGTCTTCCGTAGCGGCGCGCGGATTTGCCGGATCTCCAGCGATTTCGCTAGCAGACCACGGCCGACCGATGATGGCTTCCGCGGCGCGGGCACCTCCGTGAAACAGCTGAACGAAGGCCGGCGCGCCGGCTCGATGAAGCTCCGTCGCGAGGCGCGTGAGGCCGGGCACCATCGCATCCGAGTGCACCCCGAGTTCACCGGGCCAACCTTGGCCATCGGCGCTCACGAAAGCTGCACAGGTTTCGATGAGTCCGAAACCATCGAGCGCGCGCCGACGAAGCCACACGAGTTCCGCGTCGCCGAGGGAGCCATCCGCGAGACTTTGAAGATTCGTCATCGGCGCAAGCACCGTGCGATTCGCGATCGTGAGCCCGGAGCGAAAAGTGAGCGGCGTGTGCAGGATCGGCATGGGCAGCGGGTTAGCGCAAACGCGCCGGGGCGTGGGCACGATGCCACGCTCGGGCAAGACCAGCCGCCGCGCCGCGTGGGTATTTGCTGCCTACGGACGTTTTTCCAACGTCAGTCTCAGGGTGCCCGACTGCACACGAACGGTCTGAAATCCGCCGACCATTTTTGAGTCGTAGGTCATGGTGCTCGGCGTGGAATCGGTGGAGCCGCACGTGTACGAACGGGTCAGGTTGGCACCGGACTTGGAAATCGTGCCGCTGCGGTTCACGATCGGCCCGGCTGCCGAGGTCGTCAACTGATCGAGCTGGTCGAGGGTCGAGCCGGAAAAGCGCCACGTGGCCCGCATGGTGAACGAGGCCGAGGCGCTGGTCGAGGTCTCGACGCCCACGAGATCGTAGATGCCGTCGACGATCGCGCCGCCGGTGAGTGTGCCGAATTGCGAGGCAGGAACCAGGAAAAATAGCGACGAGGGTTGACCGAAACTGAGGCTGTGGCACGTAGCTCCGCCCGCATCGGACGCCGGGCCTCCATCCGGGCGACCGCCATCGAAGGGCGTTGTGCCTCCATCCGGGCGACCGCCATCGAAGGGCGTTGTGCCTCCATCCGGGCGACCGCCATCGAAGGGCGTTGTGCCACCATCGAGGCGACCGCCATCGAAGGGCGTTGTGCCTCCATCCGGGCGACCGCCATCGAAGGGCGTTGTGCCTCCATCCGGGCGACCGCCATCGAGGGGCGTTGTGCCTGCATCATGACGTCTGCGCCCTTGTCAAGCGCAATATTGGAGGACGACCCGCAGCCAGCTGCCAGCAGGAAAAACGCGGCGATTGCAACAGAAAAGCGAGCCATGGGCACAGGGCCGTAGAACACTCCCGGGCGAACTTCGAGGGAAACCGCAACAAACGTCTTGTCACCAAGCGGCCACTTGACGGCCCTCGTACCGGCGCGCCTCGATGCACGGAACACGTGGCGCGAGGGACGCGGCGTGGTCCGCCGAGCACACACCGTTTTCGTCACGGGCGATGCCCTCGAGCGCGCGAAAGCTCGCCTCAATGACAACATTCGGGGCACCAATCGCTGACGAGCGCACGGTGATCGAACGGCCCCGGCACCCTGGAAAACCAGGCGTTTTGTCCTCCTCGAAGACAAACGACGCAATCGTCGCGGTCCACTCGGGCGTGTAGCCAACGGGCGGCGCCGCGCCCTCCGCGCCCGTGGTGCAAAGTTCGACCGTCTCACACGATCGCGCCCGGGCGAACGGCCCAAGATCCCTCACAAAAAAGTACGCCTCGCGAGCCTCCGCGAGACGGTCGTCGCCGCTCTCCGCCGCACGATCCCGTCGCCACGCGCATCGCCGTCAAGCGGTACACAAACATCGTTGGCGCACCGGCCGAGGCGGACGCGCAGCCCGTGATCAGGGTGGCGACAGCCATCGCGAAGCCCAAGTATTTGCAGCGATTTCCACCATTTAGCATGCACCGACCTTGGCACAGCTCGCGCCCCCTGGCCAGTGCGCGCGAAGCCGCGTTACTCTCCGCGCATGTCCCCCCGTCGTGCTCTCCTCGTCGCCTTTGGCGCGTTCGCCCTTCCCCTCCCCGCGGTCGTCTTTTTGGGCTGCGCAAGCGAGGCTGCGACCCACGCCGAATCGGGCACCGTCGTGGCGTTCGACCTCGCCGCCGACTTCGCAGATCCAGATGCATTCTACAGCTACCCGTATCCATCGGATCTGCGTTTGGGACCAGGCGGTGGGCCCATCGGAGCCTCATTTCCGAATCCAAAGCGCAACGCGCTCCTGAAACCCGTGCAGCGGGCCATCGATGAACACAAGGGTTTTCCCTTGGTTCCTGTCGCTTACTTCACTTTTTCAGCGCCCATGGCAGGCCGCGACGAAAACGTTGCCATCGCCGCAGACCTGTCCTC
>CAMCKZ010000096.1 GCA_945875545.1 Polyangium aurulentum
TGCGTACCACGTACATACGCTACACATACAATGGTCAGTACAACGACGGCATACAGTGGAAAGATGCGGCGAAATCGCGCGCTAAGAAACGCCTTCGCGCCAGGCCACGGAGTTGCGGACCGCGCCACGACGACCCCGGAGAGGACGACGAACGCGTTCACGCCGAGGTAGCCCACGGATGCGAGCGCATGAAGTGGGCCCCCGTGACCGCGCTCCGCAAGGGCCCCCTGGCCGCCCGCGTGAAACAGCACGACCCACGCACACGCGAGGGCGCGGGCCGCATCAAGGCCCCGAAATCGGGAACCAGGAGCGCTCCGAGATGTGCCCGAGCCTGGGCCGAGAGAGTTCACGTCGCACGCGCTCAGATCGCGATGCGCTTCCATGCACCCTCGCGAAACTTCCACGCAAGGACGACGGCACCGAGCACGCAATACGCACCCGCGGCGAGCCAAATGCCGAGCAGGCCAAACCCAAGATGGAGAGCAAAAAACCAGCATCCGGGAAGCAAGACCCCGAAGATCATCGCGAACTGGGCCATCGCCACGAAGCGCGGATTCCCCGCCCCAAAAAGCGCCTCGCTGAGAATGAGAATCACAGCAACCGCGGGTGTGATGAAGGCCATCGTGCGCATGGGCAGCATCGCGGCCTCGCGCACCGCGGGCGAGCTCGCGATAAAATTAACGATGGGCGTCGTGAAGAAAACGCCCTCACAAAGCCCCAGCGTGCCGAAAATGACGAGACCCAACTTGACGCTCGTCCACCCGTAAGCCTCTGCTTCTTCAGGCTTTTTTCCCCCTAGGCTTGCCGCTACCAAGGTCGCCGTCGCCGTTCCGAAAGCAATCGCCGCAGTGATCGTCAGCTTGAGAACCGCGACGATGTCGGTCGTCGCCGCCCCATTCACCGCTTCAATTGTGCCGCCCACGCCCTGGGCCAGAATGATGGCGGCCTGTTGGGCGTCGAGGTGACCAACGAACTTTGTGAAGGTGCCAAATCCGACCATCATCACCGTGGTGGCAAGGGCTGCGGGAATGGACAGACGAAGGATCGACCACAAAAGGTTTAGCGAGAGATTTCCCAGGCGAAATGGCGTGTAATGCCCCAGTTCACCGACGAGAAAAGCGCCCATGACGAGAAAGCCAATCCACGTGGCCGCAAGCCCCGCGACGCCGGCCCCGTCGGAACCAAGCCTCGGCGCACCGAGATTTCCGAAGATCAGCGCGTAACAAAAAAGCACATTGAGCACGTTCATCGTGAGAGCGGCGACGAGGTGCACCGACGTCTTTCCCCGACCATCAAAAAAGGCCTTGAGCGCCATCGTGGCGGCCATCGACGCCACACCCCAAAGCCGCCACCGCGTGAACGAGACCGCCACCGCCCGCACATCGGGCACAGCGATGAGCCTGTCCATGATCGCGGGCAAGAACCACTGGCTCAGGAGCGTCATGGCGACCCCGGCGACGAGGGCAAAGACGAAGGCATTGCCCAAGACAGCGCCCGCTTCTCTGTGTTTTCCCTCGGCTTCACGCCGCGCGACGAGGGCCTGCGTCCCCACCCCGATGGCGCTCAAGGACCCACCAAAGAACCAAAGCACAATCAGCGACGGAAGCAGCGCCGCCTGCGCGCGCGAGGATTCGGCACCGGGCAATCGGGAGAAAAACACCACGTCGACTTCGTTCACGACGCTCTGCGAAACCATCGCGATGATCGTCGGGGTTGCGAGGCGCATGATGGTTCGCGCGTGCGACTCTCCGGGCCGAACGAGGACGCGAGAGACCTGCTGCACCATCCCTTTCCGCTTACGCCGCCGACTCTCTTGGTACAAGGCTGGCGGACGTCGGGAGTTTGTCCCTCGCCGATGGAAGTCGCTAATGCTTGGACATGCGTCTTCCTCATGCCGTATCCATCGTGACTCTGCTGTTCGCTTGCGCATGCGTGAAGCGAGACGAATTCCAGGCCCTCAAGGGCGGCCACGACGCGTTGCGCTCGCGCCACGACGCGCTTCAAGCGGACAACGACAAGCTTAAAATCGATTTGTCGACGACGCGCGAACGTCTCGATAACGCGTTGAGGTCCAACGCCGACGCGAAGGAAACGCTGCTCAACGCCGGTGCCCAGTCGGCGCGGCTCGAGGGCCGGATTGAGGAACTCGCGCAGGCCGACGAAGAAGGTCGCCGGCAGGTCGACATGCAGCGCGCAAATCTAGAAGTTCAAATCAAAGAACTCGACAAACAGATCAAAGCGCTCGCGGGCAAGCTCGACGAGTACGCGGCGAAGCCCCCACCGCCCCCCCCGCCAACCATCCCGGTGCCCGCCGAAAAGAACACCCATTACGCCGCTCTTCAGCGCGCAAATGAGTTTCGCGATTGGGCGGCCGTGCGCATGCTTGCGAGCGAATTCGCAGCTCGTTACCCCACCGATGAGAAACTCGATGGCGTGTACTTCTTCCGCGGCAGCGCCGAGGCCGCGCTCGGTCAACACGCCACGGCCATCGGGGAATTCAGCAAGGTGATGAAGGCCGGCGCGAAGAGTGCGTTTCTACCGAACGCCTTGCTGGCCCTCGGCGAAAGTTACGCAGCCCTCGGCAACTGCGCAGACGCCAAGACGGCCCTCGACCTCTGCGAGAAGCGTTACCGAAAAGACCCGGCTGGCCGCGACGCCAAGACGGCGCTGGCAAAACTCACTGCAAAGTGCAAGTAACAATTACTGCATAATGCACGTAGTAATCGCTGCATAGTGCACGTAGTAGTCCATGCATAGTGCACGTAGTAGTCCATGCACTATGCATCTCTTGTTTACCGGCGTGGGGCAGCCGTTCGCACCTGGGCTGTGGGTGCGCCGCCGCTTCTCACGCCAACCGACCCCGCTACAAACGGAGTGCCGGTGGTCGCCTGAGGCGCTACAACCGAGGAAATTACCGCCGATTGCCCGTCGAACGCCGTCGATGGGCCGGCCGTGGCGCGCCCGAGAAGGGCCCCCAAGGCGACCGCGCCGAAGGCAGCGACGGTCAACGCCGCGCGCAGTTGCATCGTTCGTTGACGCATCGGGACTTTTTCCGATTCGTCGAGGGCCTCCAAAAAGAGCTGGGTCGACGCGAAGCGGTCGGCGGGAATCTTTTGAAGAGCCTTCTCAACGATCGCGCGAAGCGACGGCGAAAAGTGCCTGTTGGGCGCGCGTTCTCGGAGAGATATCGGTGCATCATGCACGTGCTTTCCTAGCTGCGCGATGCGCGCTCCGCGCTCAAAAATGGGATGGCCCGTCAAGAGCTCGAAGAGAATGCAACCGACCGCATAGACATCGGTGCGCGCATCTACGCGGGAACCGAGCACCTGCTCCGGTGCCATGTATTCCGGCGTTCCGTTCACGGTTACCGAGTCTTTATGCGCGCGAGGTGGCGTGTGAGCGCCGTCGCGAACCGCCGGGCTCATGCCGAAATCGACAATGCGAATCTGCCCCTCGCTCGTGATGAGCACGTTGTCGGGCTTCAGATCGAGATGCAAAATGCCCTCGCGATGGGCCGCTTGAACACCGCGGAGGATCTGTTTGCACACGTCGATCGCTTGGTCCGTGTTCATCGCGCCGCCCCGGCGAATGGTCGTGGCCAGGGTCTCGCCGGAGACCCGTTCCATCGCGATGTACGGCCTGCCGTCGCCCGCCGTGCCCACCTCGTGAAGCGCCACGATGTTGGGATGGGAGAGCTTTGCCAGGGCTTTTCCCTCGTTTTTGAAGCGCTCGAGGGCCGCGGGCGAGGCTGCTAGGGCGGACGGCAGAACCTTCAGAATGCTCCGACGCCCGAGCTCCGCGTGCTCGGCTTCGTGCACTTCAGCCTCGTCACTGGCGGCCACCAATTTGAGCAACCGGTAATGGGTTCCCCGGAGCACATCGACCACGTGTGCGGCGGAACTCCGCGATGGAGTGATGGCCGCGGCATCGCGCAATGGAGTGTTTACCGAGAAGCGCTCTTTGGCACCGCGAAGGAGTCGCGAAAACTCGGCGCGCGTCCGGTCAGGCTCTGTTGGCCAGAGATTTCCCAGTAGTCTAGCGATCCGTGGCCGCGTGCCGCGCATGCCGTCCGGAGCCGCCGAGGCCATCGCCATGAGCTTGGCCAAGTCTCCCACCGCGAGGGCCGCAGTGGCGTAGCGATGGTCCGGCTGATTCGCCGTCAAACGCGCGATGATGCTGTCGAGCACGTCCGGGGCCGAACATGCGGCGGCCGCGGACGGAACGGGCATGCGGCCTTCCGCAACGAGCTGCAAATGGCGATGCGGATCGGGCCCAAGAAAAGAGCGACCCGAGGCAAGTTCCCAAAGCATAATACCGAGCGCATACAGGTCCACTCGCCCGTCGCCCGATTCGCCGCGCGACACTTCTGGCGCAATATATCCAGGCTTTGCGTACACGACGCCGCCGACGGTTCGGCAGCGACGGTTGGTTCCGCGAGCGGTTCCGAAGTCGATAACTTTCACCTCGCCGGAAAAACCGACCATGACATTTTGAGGACTCAAGTCGCGATGCACGATGCGAAGCGCCCCGCCGTCGAGGCCTTGACGGGTGTGCACGTGTTCGAGGGACTGGGCCATCTCGAGAATGATCGCCACGGCCTCGGGCCACGCAATCTTGAAGCCCAGTTGGTGGGCACGATGTTGAGCCTCCGCAATCGACCGCCCTTCGACGAATTCGACCACGGCGTAGGGCTCGCCCTCTTCGCCCACCACAGCCTCCATCACCTGCGCAACTCCAGGGTGATTGAGCTGCGCCTGCACGCGAAACTCGTCCAAAAAGCGAATGACCATCGACTTGTCGCCGGACTGATCACGCCTAACGGTTTTGACGATACAGGGCCGCTCAGCGCCCTCGATGCCCGTCGACGCCGCCAAGTACACGTCTCCCATTCCGCCGCGCGCAAGACGCTTCAGGAGAAGCCAGCGCCCCATCATGCGCGGTAGCCGAATGATGTCCGTGGACGGCTGGGGCTTCTCAACTTCAGTCATGGGCGTGACCGTGAAGAAACCGCGGCGCTCTGGCCAAGTTTAGCGAGCGAGTCGAGGTTACATGCGCCTACGTGGAAAATCCCCCGGTAGATTTAGCTCGGGGTTTCTTGCTAGAGTGCAGCCATGCGTTTTGGCCGTTACGAGGTGCGCGGCCTGCTCGGTGCCGGCGGATTTGCATCGGTGTATTTAGCACGCATGTTGGACAGGCCAGGTCGCCCCCATGGCGTGGCATTGAAGCGTATCCATCCGCGTTTCGCGACCGACGGCGATGCCATCGCTCGGGTGCTCGATGAGGCTCGAATCACGGGGGCGTTGGAGCACCCAAACGTGCGCCGGCTGGTCGACGTTTTGCGTGTGGCCGGAGAGCCAATCCTCGTTCTCGAATGGGTCGAAGGCCTGTCGCTTTCCGAGTTGCTGGGCGACCGCGAGGTCGGCAAACCTGTGCCCGAAACCATGGCGCGGCGCCTGTTGCTCGACACGCTTTCCGGGCTCGTCGCCATTCACGAAACGCGCCTCGACGACAGTTCGTCCGCGTGCCTTTTGCACCGCGATATTAGCCCGCACAACCTCCTCGTGGGCGTCGATGGGCGCGTTCGCATCGTTGATTTCGGGGTCGCCACCGCCGAGCTGCGCGGGCTTGTCGCGGACCCCAACGGCATTCGCGGCAAGCGCGCGTACATGGCACCGGAGCATCTCGCGGGCCAACCGGGGGATGCGAGGTTGGACCTCTTTTCCCTAGGCATTGTTGCCTTGGAGCTCTTTTCGGGCCATCCGCGGCGCGCCCTCGAAGGCGGCGAAACCGGCGTCCTTCCAACGTGCGAATCACTTTCGCGCCACATCGAGAACCCGGCATTGCGTGCATGGTGCATGAAATCGGTTTCGCCGAAAACCGAGGGACGTTTTGCGTCCGCGCGGGACATGGCCTCCGCGCTTCGTGCCCTCGGCGAGAGTGCCTCGCATCGCGATGTGGGGACGTGGGTGCGCGAAATCGGCGGAGAATCGCTGGCAGCCCAGCGCCACGCCCTTGAAGCTGCCGAAGCACTGGCACCGGCGAAGCACGCTCACCACGGGTCGACCCGATCGTTTTCGGCCACCGCGGCCTCGGCGCCAGACGCCGTCGCGCGCGCTCCTTGGAATCGCAGGCGGCGGAGACACGCCTACGCGGTCGGGGCACTCGGGGTCATCGGCGCAATGGGGATGTTTTCATGGCTCTGGATTGCGCCGCGCATGGCCAAAAAGAAAAAGCCTGGCGACGGCGCCGACATGAGCGCCGTCCCGATGCGCGTCAAGGGCCCCGGGCACTCGGGCAAGATCGATCACGCGACGGTGTGCGCGGCCCACTGCGGCGAGCTCGATCTGGACGACGGGGCTGGCGGCGTAGAGCACATTTTGTGCGTACCATGCCCCGCCGGACCCCCGCCCTCGCCCACCTGCGGAGACGCGGGCCGCTACCACGTCGCGGGCCACGGCCTGTGGGACGACCGGGTACTGGACACACACACTCGCCTCGTGTGGACTCGTACACGCATGCACGACGAAAGCCTGCCCGCGTGTGAAGCCGGCGAGGGCGAGACGGGCGGCCGACGTCATACTGAGTCTTTTTGCTGCCAGTCTGATACAAACAACTGGGCGCGTTGCAACTTCGCTGGGGCCAAAGACTCGTGTTTACGCCGGGGTCAACGCCTGCCAAGCATTGACGAATTGGCGAGTATCGTGGGGCCAAACCACTCCTTTTGCGCGTTTGATTCGTGGTGGTCGTGGGCCAGTACACCCTCGAACCTCCCGGATACCGCGTGGCACGTCGGCTTTCAAGGCGACTTGGCCGAGCACGACAGCGCTGAGTTGCACCGATTCCGCTGCGTATTGGGGCCTTAGCGCTCGAAACCCGTCGCCAGGGTGCGCCCCACAGCAAGCACATTTCGTGCTATTTACGGAGCATCGGCAGCGCTGCCCATGGGCGCGGCGTCGGGCCAGGGTTGGGCCAAAATCTGCCCCAATTCTTCCGGGTCGTAGAGACGGGCATACGCCATCCAGCTTGTGGTCACACGCTTCACATACCCCTTCGTTTCCTCGTATGGAATCGACTCCACCCACAGCTCGAAAGGCAGCCCTCGCCTCGCCTCAAGCCAACGGTTCACGGCGCCTCCGCCCGCGTTGTACGCCGGAATGGCGAGGACCGGATTGGCCGCATACCCTTTGCGAAGAACACCCAAGAGTTTCGTTCCCAGGGCGACGTTCACCGCCGGGTCGACGAGGTTATGCTCCGTCGGCGAGATGCCCTCGCCTCGCGCCATAAGTTTCGCGGTCGGCACGATGAGCTGCATCAAACCGTAGGCTTTTGCCGACGATTTCACTTCCGCTTTGAACGCCGATTCCTCGCGCATGACCGCCCACACGAGCGACGCAGGAACACTGCGCTTGCCCGCCTCGGCCCGCACGCGCGAACCGTAAGGCGTCGGGAAACTGCCCATCCACCCGAGGCGTGCCATGCCGTGGGGCGCGTGCCCAAGAAATTGCGGAGCCTGGCTTCGCGGCCTGCCGTGCCCCAAGGTCTCCATGCCCGCGGCATTGAGCAGCCACGAAAATGCCCACCCGACTTCCTTGGGCCGCGAACCGAACGCTCCATAAGCCGCGAGGTCCCGTAAGATGTCCGAGCGCCCCGCCAGGTACGCCTCGCGCGCCAACAAGAGAGCCTCATCGGTCAGAGGCGCAAAGGGCTCATACGGGGCATTTTCCAAGGTTTCAAGGGCAACACGGGCCTCGGTCGGCGCTAGATTTCGCAGGCGCGCGTGGGCCGCGAGCATCCAAAATGAATACGGATGACGCTGTATGACCTCCGTATAGTCTCGCTTCGCCGCCGCCACATCTCCGAGTCGTTCGTTGCAGAGTGCACGCAGGTGCCGCCCTCGCCCGCCGCTCGACCAATGCACGTCCGCGTCGTCTGCGGTCACGTCTTCCACGAGCGACTTCGCCTCGGCGATGGCACCTCGTTGCACCCGCAGAAGGGCTGCCTTGAACGTCGCCTCGGGCACCATGTCTCCGCTCGGATGCCGCGCGGCAACGGATGCAAACTTCTCTTCGGCCGCGGTGCCTAGCCCCTGTTCGAGCAGGATTTTTCCTAGCGCCAGGGCCGCGTCGTCCGCGAGCCTGTGCCCGGGAAACCCCTGCGCCAAGCGGTCGTACCGGTGAGCCGCCTCGTCACTTTTCTTCTCCGCGAAGCTCGCTTTGGCCCCGGAAAAAAGTGCCGCGGCTTCAAGCTCCGTGCCTGCACACGCGTCGATCGCGTGGCCCCAATCGGCCGCCTTTTGACCCTTCGCGGCCTCTTGCGCCAAGACCGTACGCGCGCGGCACGCGGCCTCACCCGCCCCCGCGGGGGCCTTTCGAACAACGTCGTGAGCGACTCGTTTGGCCCGCGCGCCCTCGCCCGCGTCGTGCCACGCCTGCGACTCTTTCGCGCGCGAGAGAAGCTCCCGCTCAGGTTTTTCCTTGGCAAGGCGCGAAGCCTCGGCCAGCAGCGGGCCCAATCCCTCCTGCGACTCGGCCCACGCGGGCGCCTCTTCAAAGGCCCGCAGCAGGAGCCCCCGTGCCGCCGTCCCCGCGCCCGGCGTGCCGAGGGTCACGAGATCGCGGGCCGCGCGCACACACGCTTCTTGGACCCGTGGGCCGCGCCCAGTGGCCAATTTTTGCCACGCCGCCGCCGCCTCGGACCTGCGCTCCAAACCGTCGAGCGCGCGGGCCCGGCAACGCTGCGCGTCGTCCAAAAAAAACGTTGACCACTCGTGGGCATCAATGGCCCCGAGCGCCTCCGCGTAACGATGGGCGTCGAGGTCGTTTTTTGCAGCATCGAGCCACAAGATAGCCTCCCCTGCGCACCTCGCCTCGGGGTCCACGGCCGCCGCCGAACCGAGGGTGACGGCCAGGGCATCGTCGCCTTTTCCATCGCCTGCTCCGTCGGCGGGGCCATCGTCATTCGCGTCCCGATCACCGACGCGCGCGGCATCGGTGTCCGCCTCGAAAGACCCGTCGGGATCGCCGCCCACGATGCGTGCAGTTTGCACCAATTGAGGACTCGCGGGGTTTACCTTCACCTGCGACCCAAGCAACCTGACCGCGCACAGCAGAGGTTGCGACGCGAAGGAAGGCAGCGTGAACTCGGCACCCTTGCCGCCGTCCGTGTGGAGCTCAAGAAGTCGCTTGCGCAAGGCGACGACCCCGTCATCGCTAGGAAAAAGCCAGGCTTCCATCGCCTCGTCGCTTGCGTCGATCCGGGGCGCAAATGCCTTGACTTCGCTCTCCGATTGTGCAGACGCGGCTGCCCCAGCCACCTCGGGCGGCGGCGCCCCATGCCGGCAGCCGCCCCCGAGCCACGCAGACCCAAGGGCGAGAGAGCCAATACTTGCAAGCAGTGCGACGCGCATTTGCGCCGTCACGAGCCCTGTGCCCACTCCTGCAAGGAGCGTACACGCACCGTTTCGCCGCTCGTGGCCTCGAGGCCATCGACCATCGCGAGGCCCGCCGCCATCGTCGTGAAGTACGGAACCCCCGAGAGAAGCGTTTGACGGCGGAGCGAATAGCTGTCGCGAACCTCCTTCGCACCCTCCGTCGTATTGACCACGAGGCCCACCTCGCCTGAGCGAATAACCTCAAGAATATGCGGGGAACCCTCGTGAACCTTGTTCACCACGCGGGCCGGAATTCGCGCGCGCTCAAGGGCTCTCGCGGTGCCGCCCGTGGCGATAATTTCGAAACCGAGGGACCGCAGCCGCCTCGCGATGAGGCACGCGGAGGGCTTGTCGTCGTTGCGAACGCTGATGAACGCGTAGCGCGCTTTGCTGCCTGCGGTCGGAATCGAAATGCTCTGCCCGCTCGCGAGCATGGCCTTCGCGAAGGCGCGCGCGAAGGTGTCGGCAATGCCCATCACTTCACCCGTGGAGCGCATTTCGGGGCCCAAAATGGTGTCGACGCCGGGGAACTTGGCGAAGGGAAAAACGCTCTCTTTGACCGCCACGTGTTTCGGCACGGGAATGTCGTCGACCCCGAGCTCATCGAGGCTTTTTCCTCCCAATATCTTCGCGGCGATCTTCGCCAGAGGGCGGCCCGTGGCCTTCGCCACAAAGGGCACCGTGCGGCTCGCGCGGGGGTTCACTTCAAGCACGTAAACATCGGTGCCCTTCACCGCAAACTGCACGTTCATGAGCCCAATCACCCCGAGCTCCAGGGCCATCATGCGCGTCTGCTCTTCGATGTTCGCGACCACATCGGGGGGTAGCGAATGGGGCGGCAGCACCGAGCACGAATCACCCGAGTGAACGCCCGCTTCTTCGATGTGTTGAAGCACGCCGCCAATGACCGCACGCGTGCCGTCGCAGACGCAATCGACGTCAACTTCGATGGCATCGCGGAGAAACTCATCGACCAAAATCGCTGTAGAACCAGCATCTTTCGCGGCCTCGATGGCCTGTTGCACGAAGACCGCCAGCTCTTCCCGGCTGTGGGCGATCATCATGGCTCGCCCACCAAGCACATACGATGGACGTACCAAAACAGGATACCCAATACCCTCGGCCACCGCAATGGTCGCCTCGGCGGAATGGGCAATTCCGCTGCGCGGTTTTCTAAGGCCCAGCTTCGACAAGAGCGCGTCAAAGCGCTCGCGGTCTTCCGCCCGATCGATGGCGTCGGCGCTGGTGCCGAGGAGCTTGACGCCGCGCTTTTCGAGGGGCACGGCGAGCTTAAGTGGGGTCTGCCCACCGAACTGCACAATGACCCCCTCGGGCTTTTCTTCGTCGCAAATCGCCAAGACATCTTCGAGCGTAAGTGGCTCAAAATACAGGCGATCGGCCGTGTCGTAGTCCGTCGATACGGTCTCGGGATTGCAGTTGACCATGATGGTCTCGAAGCCCAATTCGCGCAGCGCCATCACCGCGTGAACGCAGCAATAATCGAACTCGATCCCCTGGCCGATTCGGTTCGGGCCGCCGCCGAGAATGATTATTTTGCGTCTTCCGTTGGCCGCCTCGGACTCGGATTCGCTCTCGTAAGACGAATATAGGTACGGCGTATGTGCCACAAATTCCGCCGCACACGTATCGACGCGCGGGTAGACCGCGCGGACTCCCGCGGCCATTCTTTGCGCACGAACGGCGTCTTCGTCGGTGCCCCGCAGGGAGGCCAACTGGCGGTCAGAAAAGCCACAGCGCTTGGCATTTCGCAGGAGTTCCGTCGACAGTTCGCCCGCCCCAGCGACGGTGCGCTCCATCGCCACGAGCCGTTCAAACTGCGCCAGAAACCACGGGTCGATTCCCGTCAGCGCGGCGAGCTCCGCGGGGGGCACGCCGACGCGAAGAGCATCGACGACGTAGAAAATACGATCCGGAACCGCCACGGACACGAGCCGCCGGAGAATCACGGCGAGGTCGGCGTCGCTGATGGCAGCGATCTCCGGATCGAGGGCCTCCACGACGGGCGCATCCATCAGCAGGTCGCGGGCCTTGGGCGTCTTGCCGATGGCGCGGTAGTCCACGCGGCCACGGAGACTCACCAGCCCATCGCGGCCCGTCTCAAGGGATCTCGAGGCTTTTTGCAGGGCTTGCGCGAAGGTTCGACCAATGCCCATGGCCTCGCCGACGCTCTTCATTTGCGTGCCGAGGCGCGAATCGCTGCCCGGAAATTTCTCGAACGCGAAGCGCGGCCACTTCACGATCACGTAGTCGATCACGGGCTCGAAGGCCGCCGACGTGCGCGTGATGTCGTTGCGAAGCTCGTCGAGCGTGTAACCTACAGCGAGTTTCGCGGCGACCTTCGCGATCGGGTAGCCCGTGGCCTTGGACGCGAGGGCGCTCGACCTCGAGACGCGCGGGTTCATCTCGATGACGAAGAGTTGACCCGTGGTTGGCGACATGGAGAACTGCACGTTTGCCCCGCCCGTTTCCACGCCGATCTCGGTCATGATCTTTTTTGCGGCGTCCCGAAGGCGCTGGTATTCGCGGTCGGTGAGCGTCATCGCCGGGGCCACGGTGATGGAGTCGCCCGTGTGCACGCCCATCGGATCGATGTTCTCAATGGTGCAGACTACAATGAAATTGTCGGCCCGATCGCGCATCACCTCGAGCTCGAATTCCTTCCAGCCGATAACGCTTTGCTCCACGAGCAACTCGTTTGTGGGCGACTGAAGAAGGGCCCACGCCACCTTCTCTTCGAACTCGCTCTCGGTGTACGCGATGCCGCCGCCGGTGCCGCCCATGGTGAATGATGGCCGCAAAATCGCAGGGAATCCAGTCTTCTTGACGATGGCCCAGGCCTCCTCAACCGAGTGCGCGGCCTCCGAGAGCGGGCACGCGAGCCCGATCCTTTGCATCGCCTCTTTGAAGAGCTGACGGTCTTCGGCCATCGCGATGCTCGCGGGTTTCGCCCCAAGCATTTCAACGCCGTACTGCGCGAGAACGCCCTTTTCGTGAAGCGCGAGAGCCAAGTTCAGCGCCGTCTGCCCGCCGAGGGTCGGCAGAATCGCGTCGGGCCGCTCCCTCGCGATGATGGCTTCGAGGGTCTTCACCTCCAGCGGTTCGATGTATGTCCGGAGGGCAAATTCCGGGTCGGTCATGATCGTCGCGGGGTTGGAATTCACGAGAATAACCTCGTAACCCTCCTCGGAGAGAGCCTTCGCCCCCTGCGTTCCCGAGTAGTCAAACTCGCACGCCTGACCGATAACGATGGGCCCGGCGCCCAAGAGGAGAATTCGGCGAATATCGTCGCGACG
>CAMCKZ010000097.1 GCA_945875545.1 Polyangium aurulentum
CACTTCGTCGTCGATGAGGGCATCTTCGCCGATCGCAATCATCGTGCTGTGGGCGTGTTCGAGCCCCCAATGGTCGCGGGGATCGAAAGAAATAATCCACGTGTAACGCTTGAAGGGGAAGTGCCCGAAGAGATCGTGGCAGGCCTCGGCCACGCGAACGAGGTCGTCGATGAACGAAAGGGCCTCGGCATCAAACCCCAGCGTTTTCTGGCAGAATACGTGCTCGAAGCGGCACCCGCGCACCTCTCGCACGACGACGACCGGCGACCCGACAACGATGGGCGTATCGAGCCAAGAATCGAAAGATGCAAAGCGCATGCATTCGGGCCGGGTCGTTTTCTCGGTGACGCCCGCGACCAGCACGCCGCGGCCCTCGCCTGCGTGAAGTTCCACATCGACGGGCCCGCGCCACCCGGCCACGACGGGCATCGCGGTGGGAAGAAAAATACCTCCGCTCGGGCCCAAAAGCCCGGAAAGTTCGCCCCACGCGGCATCGCGGGCCTGAACGCGCGCGGAAAAAAACAGCGTGTCGAAGGTGCCTGTTCCGGCGGCAACCACGCGAAATCCGCTGAGCCCCGCGCGCTCGATGTGGAGCGTCGGGCCATCTCCGCTCGTCGCTTCCGTCGCGTAAAGATCGCGCCCGTAACGAAGAAATGCGTAGGCCCCGGCGACCCACGTGGGCACCTCCAAGAGCACCTCGTGGACGTCGCCGAGGTCGTGGAGGGTCAAGGTCAGGTGGACGACGCCCTGCCCATCGATGGTCACGCGGTAAAGCGGCGACTCCATACTAAAACTCTCCCGCGAAGGAAATTCCCAGGCTTGTGCGCGTTACACTCGGTGCCACGGCCATGGCAAAAATGCGAGACGGCGCGTCTGGGAGCGCGTTCGCAACCGCCGGCGTGCCTCGCGCAATCGACCAGTTGCTCGCGAGAATACCGACGGGCCCCGGCGTAGTGGCGAGCAGCAGGGAGCGCACCGCCGCGGAAGAAGCGCCGGCGCCGTAACCCGCTGTGCGGATGATGCGCGAACTCGGCGACGTGGTCTCGGACAGCGACTCGGCAACCGCGAGGCCCAAAAAAAGAGCCGCCACAAAACCCGATGTCCACGCGCCCGCCTCGCGCGCACCTGCCTCTTCTTTCGCCGACAACGCGAGCAGGACGTCGAGGCGTTCCAGGCGCGCCGGATCGCTCGGGGCACCGGGAATCGCCCGGGCTTCGTTCGCAAGACGCTCGACGGGGTCGGACCCGAAGTAGGCAAACGGCGCGGCGGCCAAGGTTATCGCCCCGGCACCAAGAAGCAGGTAACTCGCGGCCCGGGCGCTTTGGTCGGTGGCCAGCGTGTCGCTGAGAAGTGCGCGACCGCCGACCACCATGGTGGCACCGGCGACGAGCGCGCCAACGGACTGCACCCGGCGTTCGGTGCCCGCGCGCGAGGCCGCATTCTCAATCATTCCGTCGAGGGACAAGCCCTCCGCAAGGGCCGGTGGGCCCAAGAGGAATGTGAGAGCAAAAAGCCTCGCGCACTGGCCCGCTGCCATGAACTTACCAGCCCTGAAGTGAGCCCAAAATCTGGGGAAGCATGCGGCGCCACCAGACCCAGTCGTGGTTTACATCCCAGCCCCAAAGGTCGAGGTTGTGCGGAATTCCCTTCGCGGCGAGCTTCGCGGAGAAGCGCCGCGAGGCATCCGGGAGCTCGTAGTCGCCTTGACCCGAGATGATGTTGATCTGCGACTGGTTTCTCAGCAGCTCGAGACCGGGACTCTCGGGCAACGCCGGGACGTACCAACCGGGATTGTTGTAGTATACATCATCGTTGAAGTGACCCTTGAGGTAGTAGTCACCGAGCTCGTAAAAGCCGCTCATGGCGATGAGGGTGTCGAACATGTCGGGGCGCCGAAACATCGCGTTCGCCGCATGAAATGCTCCGAAACTGGCACCGGCCGTGCCGAGGCGCGCGTTTGGGTTGCCGACAACGCGGCGAATGTGCGGCACAACTTCTTCTTCGACGTAGCCACTGAAGAGGGCCTGACGACGGATCTTTTCAGCAACGGGAAGGTCGCGCTGCATCCACGAGATGTCGTTGATCGTATTGATGCAGAATACAGATATCCGTTTTTCTTGGATAAATTTTTCTACGGCCTTGATGAGAAAAAAGCGCTCGCAGTCGTAGAGATCGCTTTGGGCCGTTGGGAATAGGAGCAGGGGTCGGCCCCAGTTTCCGTAGCGGGCGATGGGCATGTGCATTCCCAAACGTGGGGAGTACCAGCCAAACTCTTCTTTTGGTGTCGATGGGTCGATGAATTGCACGCAGTCACCTCGATGAAGGCGGCAGACTACGCGACCCCGCCGAAATCACGCGGTGAAACTTTTAGGAATCGTTCCGCAGAGTCGTGAACGTCGGCCGGCGGCTGGCTCTTCGCCGCAAACTTGCACCGAATACCGGGCTTTTTCCTGGCATCACTGGTCTCACTGGCCCTTCAGACCCGTGCGGCTTTCATCGCGCCGCGCCTCCCGGCGCTCTTCGCGAAGAAGACCGATTTCACCCTTCGATGGGTTGACAATGAAGAGCCCGTGATCCGCATCGATGAGGGCAAGGTCGCCGTCGGCGGCCCAGCGGAAAACCCCCGCCACGTCGATCAGCGCGGGCTTGCCCAGCAGCTCCAAGAGCACCTGCGCGCGGGGCCCTTGCGCGCGTTCACTCAGCACAAAACCCGCGGGATCTGCATGGGCCGAGACCAGCAAATCGAAGACGCCAATGCCGTCGCCGACGAGCACCGCTTTGTTCGGAACGCGGGCGCGGGGATCTTCGGCGGCGATCATGACGAGCGCGTCGCACAGGTCTTCGATGTCTTTGGCGCGGTCTTCGAGAAACGCATCGCGGGCAAAACTCGTGGCCGCCCGCGTGGCAAGGCGCGCCACCGACGCAAGCGCTTTTGGGATCGTTTCGCCCTTGGCCACTTCGTCGAGCGCGACGTCGCGCAGACGCGCGTCTGAAAGAATTAGCGCGTAAGTGTCTAGAAATGCTGCATTTTCTACGAGGTCGAGTTCGCGCGCCCGCGCCTGCCAACGCCCGACGAGGCGCGCTGCGTCGTCGAAAGCCGCCCTCAATCGTTTGGCTTCGTCTTTCGGAGCGGCGTCGGATTTTCGCTTTGGCGCGTGCACCGACGGGCGCCTCATCGCTGAAATAGCGCCCATCACGCGGCCGAGAACCACAGGCCGCCCGGTGAGAGTGACTTTGCGCGTTCCGCCCCCCGCCCCTCGACTGGCCCCGCGTTCACGCTGGTGATCAATGAGCTCGGCTTGCCGCACGTAGCCCGCCACGATGGAACCGATCGAGCAGGCCAATTCCACGTCGGCCTTCGTAAACGCCGGGGCCTCGCGCTGCACAACGATGGCACCGAGCGCTCCGTTTTTTCCCAAAATCGGCACCGCGAGAAAGGCCGGAAAGCGCTCTTCGCCGAGGCTTCCGAAATGCTTGTAAGCTGCATGCGATTGGGCCAGCTCCGCAGAAATCGGACGCATGTATTCTACAGCCTTACCCGTGATGCCCTCTCCGACGGCGAGGCGCACCTGGCCGATGGCCTTGGTGGTAAAGCCAATGTTGCCGCGCATGACGAGCTCGTCGCCGTCGCCTTCGACGAGATAAACCGAGCAAACTTGCGCACCAAACAGTTTTGCGAAGCGCCGCGGAAGGTCGTCGAGGAGGCGCACGAGGGGCATTGGCTTGGCCGCGAAGGCCAGCAGTTCGAGCAGTTCGTCGAGGCGAGCATCGCCCTTCGCGTAGACGTGGGGCTCTCTCTCGTAGGGCGCGCTCATGGCTTGGCGAGCTAGCGTCTTATGCGCCGCGGTAACATCGCGAAAAAACGGCCCGGGGCGAAGTGGCGACCTTCCGAAACCGATGGTTGCGCGCGCGGGACTGGGGCGGTAGCGGGGCCCCATGCCTCACCTATTTCCGTCCGACAGTTGGGTCGCAGCCTACCGCGAGGCGATCAATGCGAGCGCCGGGTACCGCCACGCGGGTCGCGACTGGACGCACGGCGTCGTGGCGCTGGTAGTCAAGTCGCTGGCCTTGCCCGGGTGCGCGGCGGCCGAAGATTACGCGATGATGCTCGACGTGCACCAGGGTGAATGCCGGAGCGCGCGCCTCGTGCAGGGGGGCAGCGGGCAAGAGGCTGCCTTCATTATTCTCAGCGATTATGCTCGGTGGAAGAGCGTTCTTCTTCGGGAGGTCGACCCCACGATGGCCATGATGCAGGGCAAGCTCAAGCTCACAAAAGGGCACATGCCGACCATGATCAAGTTTGTGAAGGCCTCAAAAGAGCTCGTCGACGCGGCGGGAAGTGTGGAGACCACCTTCCTCGATGCGGGCCCTGTTTAGAGCGAGCCGCGGGCCTTGATTAGCGAGCCTCCAGCGATGTTGCCGGTGCCGGAGCGCGAGGGCGTCTTCGGCTTTGCGCGCGAGTGCGTCGAGCGCATGGATCGCCATCGAACGGTGGAACGCGCGGGCAGTCTCGCTTTCGATCTTTTTCTCAGTCTCTTGCCCCTCATCGCCTTCGCGGGCTGGGTGCTCATTCATTACGCGGGGCCTGAGCTTCGCGCGCAGGCCAACGACGCCCTCGTGCGGCTCGCACCCGGTGGCGCGGGTGCCCTCGTCGACGCGCAATTTGACCTACTCGAAACTTCGGGCCGCGCCCTCGCGCCCGCGAGCGTGATTGCCTTCGTTTGGACGGCTTCTGCGGGCGTGCACACGCTGCTCGGTGCGTTGCGCGCGATTCATGGCGTCGAGGATATTCCCTGGTGGAACCTTCGTTTACGCGCGCTGGGTTTCGTCGTGCTGAGCGTCGCTGTGGGCCCGCTGTGCGCGTATGTTTTGGCGCGGGCGAGCGCGTTGCACGTGGCCGGGGTTCGCGATCTCGCGAGGCTCCTTTCGCACGCCATCTACGGCGCGAGCGCCATCGTCACGGCCTTCGCCGTCGTCTTCGTATTTCTCGCAGCAGCCCACCGCGTGGCCCTCACCCATGCCACGCGGTGGCGCGCCTCGGGGCTCGGCGCCATTTGGTGGTGCCTCGCGTCCGCAGGTTTTGGTCGCTACGTCGCAGCTCTTGGGCAGTATTCGGTCTTCTACGGCAGCCTCGCGAGCGTCGTATTGCTCCTTCTTTGGCTCTGGCTCAGCGCGATGACGGTGCTCGTTTCCGCGGAACTCGACGCCGCCGCGCGAACCTGGTTCAGTGGTAAAAGGTGACAACTATACCTACAGCAGACGACACTCATACGCGCGCCGTGACACATCGTAAAATCGCGTGATACAAGTGGTTTCTCACTATTTTCGTCGGGCTCGTTCTTTTTCTCCTTGACGTATCACGCGCCGTTGCTAAGTATCACGGTGTGACACAGCGAACCTTCTTGAACCCCAGCGACCAGGTCGAGCCAACGGCTGCAACTGGCGCCTCCGGCCCCGACTCCACGGAGGAGTCCGCGGTTCCGTCGCGGCCCGGGTCGCCGCCCGAAGAGCGCAAAGAGCGGGTGCTTCACACGCGGGTTCCGGCGGTCTTGGAGCGCGAGCTTAAGCGCTTTGCGGCGAACCTCCGGGTGCCGGTTTCGAATCTCGTGCGCGCCATTCTTGAAGACTCCATTGCGGCGGCCGATCGCGCCACGCTCACCGTCGAAAACCAGCTGCTTTCCGCGGTGAAACAGCTCGAAGTGGAGCGCGAACGCTTGAAGAAAAAGGTGCTCACAGACCCGCTCGAACACGCCGTTGCGTTTCAGTCGGTCACGCTCTCGAAGCCTGCGGTGTGCGCTCGCTGCCAAGTGGAAGTTCCGAAAGGTTCCACCGCCCAGCTCGTCATCACCGCCGAGCCCACCACCGAACGACTCTTTGCTTGCAATCCTTGCGCGACGAATTCTTCGTCGGCTTAGTACGTACCATCCATAGCCCATACACATAAAAGGTAATCCCATGTCCGAGACCACCACCACCGCCCCCACCACCGAAGTCTCTACCCCCGTCGAAGGTGTGCCCGCCGACAAGTTCGCGGCATTGAACGTCGATTCGCTCGTCGGCAAGCTCAAAGACGTGGGAATTGCCTGGGCATCCATCGGCATCGAGTCCGGCAAAGTAGCCCTTGAATCGACATCCAGGGCCCTGGCCGAGACCGCCAAGTCCCTCGAAGAGATCGCCGAGAAGATCAAGCAGTCCTGATCCAATGCGGGCAGTGCGCGGCGCGGGGAAACTCGCGTCGCGCACTTTTTTTTTGCCTTTTCAGGCCAGCGCCGCAGAAGCTTCTGCTGCTAAGACGGCGCGCGTGCAGCCTCCTCTCACTCTTCACGGTTACTGGCGCTCGTCTTCCGCCTACCGGGTGCGCATCGCCCTCGAACTCAAGGGGGTCTCTTACCGCCAAGCGTTCGTTGATCTGCTCCACGGCGAGCATCACGAAGAGGCCCATCGCGCGCGAAATCCCTCGGGTTACGTACCGGCCCTCGACGTCGACGGAACGCTGCTCGTCGAATCGGTGGCCATCATTGAGTGGCTCGACGAAGCCTTTCCGGAGCCGCCTCTTTTGCCTCGGGCGCCCCTCGACCGCGCCCACGTTCGCGCCCTTGCGGAGACGATCAATTCGGGCACGCAGCCGCTGCAAAATCTGTGGCTCCTCAATCACTTTTTTTCCGCCGACGCCGCGGCAAAATCGGCCTGGGGTCGCATGGTGATCGCGCGAGGGCTCACCACTTTTGAAGCCCTGCTCGCGCGCGCGGCCAGCGAAGGTCCCTTTTGCTCGGGGCCCTCGCCGAACCTCGCCGACGTGATGCTCGTGCCGCAGATCTACAACGCGCGGCGCTTCGGGGTCGACCTCGAGCCCTTTGCGCGAATCCGCCGCGCCGAGAGCGAGTGTGCGCAGCATCCGGCGTTCCAGCGCGCGCACCCCGACGTGCAGCCCGACGCGCAGGCCAACGCAAAACCGTGACCTCGCGGCGCTTTTTTTTCGGTTTTTGGCTCGCGGGAAAACTGGCCGTTGCCGATGCCGGCGCCCCTCCAGAGGCCGCGAGCGATGACGCGGATAGCCAGTATATTTCCTCGCGATCCGCCGCGGCGGCCGCCGATGCGAGCCACGTCAGCACACCGGAGACAAAATCGGTTTACGTCTTGGAAGGCGTCGAGATTCGCGGGAACGAGCGAACGCTGTCGCGCGTGATCAGCGGCATGCTCCCGTGGGCACCCGGCGACCGCATCGACCCGGAGGATCGGCGTCTTTTGCGCGCCCGATTCCGCCTCCTTGCCACGGGTTATTTTCGCGAGGTCGAGCTGTCGTTACGGCGCGGCTCCCGGCGCGGTCACGTGGTCCTCGTGGTGCACGTGCAGGAGCGAAACACGCTGATCATCGAGAGCCTCGTGGCGGGCGTCGGTGCCCACGCCGACGGCGACGGGCGCCAGAAATCGACGGGCCCCTTCGGCGGCGTGGAGCTCGTCGAGACGAACCTCGCAGGCACCGGCGTTCTCTTCGGCGGCGCCGCAGCTATCGCAGAAGATCAGCACGCTTTGCGGCTACGCCTCGGCGAGCGCGGGCTGCTCGCGACGGGCCTCGATCTTGAAGCCGCCTTCCTCACCGCGGCACACAAAGAAGCCTTCGGAACGAGCGCCGTTCTCACGTCGGCAGCAGCCGCGGGCGGCACGGCCTCGCCAGCACATGCAATCTACACCTATCGCCGCGTCGGCGCGTCACTTGGGGCGTCGATGCGCCTCGACGCCGACTGGACGGTGCACGGCGGGTACCGAATCGAGCACATCGACGCGCCCGAGGGCCCGAGCTTTGCGAGTGAGATCGTCGACGGCGATCGGGTGCCCCTCGAGACCCATCTGCTTCGTCGTGCGAGCTCCGTAGGCGTCCTTAGCGGGTCCGCCACCTACGACAGCCGCGACAGCCCCGCGGTGCCTTCACGGGGCATCCTCGCGCGAGTGGGGACCCATATTGCGTCCGCCGCCACCGCCAGCGACTACCCGTATGCCAAAATAGAGGGTGAACTCACGCGATGGTTCCCGCTGCCGTGGCGCGGTGACGGCCTGCGCCTCCATGCTTTCGCGGGTTTTATCACGGGATCGGCTCCGCTTTACGAACGTTTCAACGTGGGTGACCTGAGCGACCTCCTCCCAGACCGACTCCTCGGCCTCACGGTCGACCAGCGGTCTGCACCCAATTTTTTTGGCACACGCATTGGGGCTTCGCGCTGGGGATCGGTCGCTGCGAAAGTAAGTGCAGAATACGCCTTTCGCGTTTACCGCGGCGGGGTCAGCGTCGAGTCGGTTGATCTGTACCTCGGGGCCGGTGCCTACTTTCTCGACGACCCCGCGCAGCTGTTGGCGTCCGCGCGGCCGCCTCTTGACCGTTCGTTGCCCATCGATCTCACCTTCGATGCGGGCCTTCGCATGGTCACGAACGTCGGCGTTTTTGGCTTCGGTCTCTCCAATTGGCTTGGGCTCTTTCCGACGGAACTGCGGCCATGAGGCGCCGGCCTGCGATCGCGATTGTCCCAGTATTTGCTTGGTTTTTGCTATCCATGCCGGTCCTCGCCGAGGACGCGCCCTTGCCCGCACGCTGGCCTCGGCGCGCCATTCCGTCGACCGCGTCGCAACAACTTCTCAAGGTGTCGGTGCCCTTCCGCGATCTGTTTTCCGGCGCCGTCGGAGACAAGCTCAAGAACGGCCTCTTGCACACGGTCGTCGTGCGATTGACCCTCCACGACGAGAGCGATGGACGTCTTGTCACAGGTTCGGTGCGCACGTGCCGCGTGCGCTACGACCTCTGGGACGAGGTGTACCGCGTGCAGCTTGAGGCCCCCGGAGAGGCGCGAAACTTGGCTTTCCTCGCGGTCGAGGGCGTCGCTCGCCAGTGCGCCGAGCTGCGGGAGTTCGCCATTCCGCTGCGCGCCCCGTTGCTGACGGGAAGAACATACTTCGTATCGGTTCGGGCAGACGTGAACCCCGCGGACCCGGAGATGATCGAGCACCTCCGGCGTTGGGTCCTCGGGGCCGCGCCCTCTCGCAGCGCCAGCGACGGCCTGTTTGCATCGGTCGTCGGGCTCTTTGTGCGCGATTTCGCTAAGAGCGACCGCACCATCACCTTTCGCGGCCAAGCCTTCGCACCATGAGCCCCGTCGCGGCTGTCATCGCCGCCAAGCTCGCCACCCTGCCCCGCGAGCCGGGCGTGTACCTCTTTCACGACGACACGGGCCGCGTACTATACGTTGGTAAGGCTAAAAACCTACGTAGCCGTGTTACCAGCTATTTTCGGGATGGTACCGGAGACGACCGCTTCTTTATCCCGCTTCTTCCCGAACTCATCGCCGACCTCGAAACGGTGATTGTGGCCTCCGAGAAGGAGGCACTTATCCTCGAACACGAGCTCATCAAAAGGCACAAGCCGCGTTTCAACGTGAAGCTGCGCGACGACAAAACCTTCTTGTCGATCAAGCTCGACGCCTCGCACGCGTGGCCGCGACTCCTCGTGATTCGGCGGGACAATGGCTCGCCGGGCCCCGTGTTTGGTCCCTTCGAGTCGGCCACCGCGGCGCGGCGCACGCTGCATGTGGTGAACAAATACTTTCAGCTCCGCACCTGTTCCGACGTCGACTTCGCGAACCGCCAACGCCCCTGCCTTCAACATCAGATCAAGCGCTGCCCGGCACCCTGCGTGCTCGCGGTCGATGCCGCTTGGTACGCCACGCAAACGCACCTCGTGACGCTCTTTTTGGACAACCGCCACGACGAACTTCGAGCCACCGTGGAGGCGCAGATGAAGGGCGCCGCAGCGGCCTTGCAGTACGAACTCGCGTCGCTTTACCGCGACCAACTCCGCGCGATCGATGCGGTACAAAAGGCCCAGCGAATCGTCTCCGACGACCCCATCAATCGCGATGTCTTGGGCGTATTCCGCTCCGGCGAACGCATCGAAATCACCCAGCTCCGCGTGCGCGCCGGCCGCCTCGTAGATGTGCGGTCTATTTCTGGTATGCATGCGGTAGTCGACGACGCGGCACTCCTTGCATCTTACATCTTGCGCACGTACCTCGCCGCCGATGCGCTCGGCGAAGATGAGACCGGCGGCGGGGACGATCCCGACGCCGAGGTTGCACCAAACGCCGCGACACCGGTGCTCGCCGAGGCCCGGGCGCGAAGCAATTCGTCAGCGATTCCTCAGGAGATTCTCGTTTCGTGCGAGCCCGAGGGCCACGCGTTTCTTGAAGCACAACTTCGTCTTGCGGCGGGGCGAAAAGTCGTCATCGCGGTGCCTCGTCGCGGCGAAAAACACGCGCTCCTGCAACTCGCCCTCGACAACGCTGCCCACGCCTTCGCGGAAAAACAGCGCTCGTCCGGCGACACCGAGGAGCGTCTCGCCAAACTTCAGCAGCTGCTCCGCCTGCCCACCCTGCCAAGGCGCGTCGAGTGCTGCGACATTTCTCACCTGGGCGGCGGAGACACGGTGGGGTCCGTTGTCGCGTTCCTCGATGCGGCCCCGGACAAGGCTCGGTACCGCACGTTTCACGTGCGCGACGACGTCGTGGAACGCCGCGGCGGCGACGATTACGGGGCTATGTACGAGGTGCTCGCCCGGCGCTTCAAACGCGGGCGAGCGGCGCGCGACGGCACCGACGACGAGGCGAGCTGGAACCTCCCGGATCTGTTCGTGGTCGACGGCGGACGCGGCCAAGTGGGGGTAGCCGTTGCCGCCGCGCGCGACCTCGGACTCCACGATTTGCCCATCGTGGGCCTAGCGAAAGAACGCGAGCTCACCGCCGGCGATCGCGTCGTGGACCGCCTCTATTTGCCCGGCCAAAAAAACCCCATTGAGCTTCGCTCCCACGCGGCCGCCTTGGGCTTTCTCGGGCACCTCCGCGACGAGGCTCACCGCTTTGCCAACCGCGCCCGGGAAAAATTGGGGAAAGTCAAGCGCTTTCGCTCGGCCCTCGACGATGTCAAGGGAGTATCCGGGGATCTCAAGCGCCAACTCCTCGGACGGTTTGGCTCGGTGCGCGCCATTTTGCAGGCGACCGACGCCGAATTGGGCGGCGTCGAGGGCATCACCGCGCGGCATATTCGGGCGCTGCGGCTTGGGCTGAATACGGCCGTGCCGCAAACCCCGTAAAACGCGAACGACGATCGGCCACCGCGCCCCGGTGGCCACGGGGATCGCACAGCCATCGCGCATACACAATACAGTTACGTATTGTATATGCGCGCGGTATTACTGCAAAGTAACGCCTAGTTCGCCAAGATGCAGGACAGCTGAATTTCGCCCTTGGGCAAGCCACCTTGCGAGAACTTCACGGCGTATTCATTTTCGCACTGCGACGCCTCAAGAGCGGCAGGCCCGGTGACGTAACACCAACCCGATTCTGTGCTCGTGAGGCACGACTTGGTCGTGTCGGGGTCGGTGATTTGCGGAATGGTGCAAACCAGTTGCAGCCTGTCGGCGGCACTCTGCGCCGCGCGCACGCGCGCAAGGGTTTCCGCGTCCAGGTCGAGGCGGCGCACATCGGTGCACGTCGTTCCAGACGCCAAGGTTTCTCCGCGCGTCTCGATGATTCGGCAGGGTGCCTTGCCGTTTTTCAGCGCGAGGGGACGCGGCAGGCACTGGCCGCCGAGACCGATCCTGAGGCGCCCGACGATGGCTTCCGCCGCGGGATTGTACCCGTAGGCCGGAAGTGTAGCGTCGCCGGCGAGGGTGATCGGGCAAATGGAGGCCACGACGGACTGCTCGGTGGCATCGAGGGCCCGGGCCAACGCGAGCTCGCGGACGGTGGGGTACGCCTTCGCTTTGATTTGCGACGTGCCGTTGCACAACGGCGGATTCTTGAGCGACGAATTGCAGTCGCAGAGGTCCGTCGGTCCGCAATTCTTTGGTGCCGGAAGATTGAAAGTGCATGCATACTGCAAGTCGCTCTTGTCGGTGTTGTATTCACGCCCGTGAATGGCGTCGGCGCCGTTCCCGGCGGTTGCCGGTGGCAGCAGGCCCTCGCGCGGAACCATCGACTCCAACATGTGCGGATCGGCACCGGTGAAGTCGTATTTCAGTGGGTCGGCACCGATCATTTTTGTCCAGTCGCCCGATGCAAGCTTCGCCTTGAACTTCGCGGTGGCGGGGTCCGGGGTGTCCGTCAGGAGCTGCCATGGCACGCCGCCAATGAGCGAGAAGATGACGAGACTTGGGTCGCGTTTACCGGCCTCAAACGTGCATAGCTTTCCGTCGATTTCGGCGACGAGATCCGGCATGTTGGTTGGGTCTGGAAGAACCGCCGCGTACACGGGATTTGTGCACGAATTGGACGCCTCATCGACGCGGTACTGGTACGCGGCGGTGTGCTCGGTGGTGCGGTTTGGCACCTTCTTGACCTTGATCGCGCCCGCGTTCGAGCCCGCGAAGGCATTGACGTAACGGTGCAGAGGAAACTGCGGGTCGTATCCGAAAC
>CAMCKZ010000098.1 GCA_945875545.1 Polyangium aurulentum
GCGGGGGCAAAACTTGGAGACGTGAGGAGAACTCGCCGGCTGGTGGAAATCGCCGCGGGGGTGGCCCGGACGCCTTCTGGTAAAGTGTCAAAGGCGTTTTCCGAAACCAGGGCGCGCGAAGGGGCCTATGATTTGTTAGAAAATGTACACGTGCGAACGGAACAAGTCGCCGTCGCGATGTACGAAGCAGCGGTCCGCCCGCCGGCTGATGGCCATTCGAGGGCCCGCAAAATACCCGTGAGCTCACCCACGTTATTCGTCGATGAGCCCAGGTACTCGTACCCCTCGGACGTCACTCCGCTCGGCGATACCAAAACGACGCCACTCCCTACCGGCCCGGGATTTCCTGAGCATGCGCCGTATGTATACGCCATCCATCCGCCGTATGTACCTTGTACTTCCTTGGGAATCCCCGAGGCTTTCGCCGCACTCTTGCCCCGCGCTTGCGGCAAGCCTTCTCGTGCCCAAGACCGCAGCGAATCTCGATGCGGCCATCGGACTCTTTCAGAAAAGAGCCATCAACGTCCGCGCGCGCAAGAACGCGTGTACCTCGAAGGCGTGCCTAAGCCCAAGGCATCAGAAGTACGTGGCGGAAAAGGCCAGGCCGAAGGCGCTGGTGGTGAGCGTTGTCGAAGTGGAGGCTGAGTCCGGCACGCTCGCAAAAATATAGTGCGCGGCAACGCCTAGATTCCAGTCGTGGGCGACAGGCCACTCTTTGCCTACTTTGATGTTTCCACCAATGCCGCGATCGCTCTCGTTCTTTTTAATCTGGCCGGAAGACGATGTGTACTCGAGGCTCGATGTTGCCATGCCGAACGTTCCCCAAAAGATAAATGTTCGCCGGCATGAAATAGTACGTGCCCAGCAGACCAAGACCCGCTGTGCTCAACTTGGTGCCGCTTTTCGTCGCATATTCCTGGCCGTCGAGGGTCAGTTTTGGCTCCACAAAAGACACCGCGAAACTTTCAATGCCCAGGGCGAAATTCGGCGCCACAGCGCCTCCGATGGCAAAGGACGCAAGGCCGTTTGAGCCACCGATCGAGGCGCTTGAACTGCTATTGTCGACGCTCACAGAGCCGCCGCCAAAGCCCAGCGTGCCGCGAAACATGAAGCCGTGATGGTCGTCGTTGCCTCCACGCGCGTCGCCTGCGCCGTTGCGAGAGGAGCCTTCCCTCTCGCCCGACTCATCGTCCGCGGAAGGCTTGGCGCCTGGCGCGTAAGACTGCGCGAAGACCGTGGCAGAAGTCAGTGACGCTGCGATGGATAGGACGACGACGAGGGATGTCGGATTCATGATTGATCTCAATGGGTTCATTGCTGAAAAAATGTCAGGCGTTTGGGCGGCGCCAAGTGGAATGATACGCGATGTCTTCCAAAGCGCGCGCCTGTTCCGTGACGAGCATAGGCTTGTCGGGGTCTAGCATGACCGCGGTTTCGTCGGTGCGCGTTTGCCCAATGCTGGCGTCGTACGCGCCGGGATGGGGGAGGCTTAGGGCGCATGCGGTGTGCCCGCCGGATGAAAAGAAATCGCGCCGGGCCCAACGCCACGGCGGCTTGTAAAGTTGCCGCGCAGGTACAGAATCAGTTCGTCCCAGTCCACCGACGCGTGGGGATAGGGGCACGGAATGGCCTGCGGATGGAAGTCGAGGGTGCGCGGCACGAAGGAGCACACGAGTGCGCTCTCGTCGGGCAAAACGTCGCTTGAAGGCGGGTGGCGCGGATTCGTGGTTTGAATGTCCTATGCGCCCGCGCCAATGTCAGCGGATCGCTGGGGGAGGCACGCACACCGACTGCCCTGCGCCAACAACGGTGAAACCGATGTCGGCGTCGCGCACGGCGATGGTATCGCGGCTTGGATCGTAGACCGTGGTCTTTGTGGTGCCAGAGGAGAAGCCATCCGAGGCGGTGCCAGCTGTGAACATAAAGAAGGAGCCGGCGTAGCGCGCGAGGGCAAAGGAGCGAACGCCGGAGAAGAGCGACGACGAGAAACTTTTCAGGGTCGTGAGCGCGTAGCTCTGCGTATTGATCTCGCTAAGGCGCGGCGTGCCGCTCGGGTTGAACATGAACAGGCGACCATCGGGACCACCTGTGAGTTCTCCCATCAGTGACGTGAGTTTACCCGTTTCAATGCGCGAAAAAGCGTGCGGTTCGAACGTCTCGAGGCCATCCGACATGTGGAGCAAGAAGAGTGTTTCTTTCGTCACGTCGCCGCCGAGAGCCGTAAAGCCCGAGCCCATGGCGAGGCCCTCGAAGGCAACCGTGCCGGGGTAGGTGTATCCTGCAGATGTGCAGCGAGCCGTCGTCGTGTCAACACGGTGAAGCGATCCATCCGAGAAGAAGATCCATGCGGTTCCGGTGCGATCGACGCCCATGGTTTGAGGCGCGCTTGTGGACGAACAGCCGAGCGCACCGATGCGGCGGTAGGCCCCCGTGCCTGCAACCGCGGGGTTGAAGGACCACAGCGCCTTCTCTTTTGAGACCAGGTAGACAAGTTTCGCCGCGTCGGAGCAATTGCTTGCCGCAGTCGTATCGCCGCCGGAAGGCACCACCGCGACGCCGGAAGCAGGGTCTGCGGGGGAGGAACCTTGCGTGCTCGCACTTGCGCCTGCATCTTGCCGCGGGCTGGCGAAGCTTGGTTCGAGTTCCGAGCTCCCCGCGCTGGCGCATGCAGTCACGAAGAGAGCGGGAATGGAGGCGAAGACGAGCGAGAGGAATGAGCGCATGCAGTGGCTATAAAGATCGCTACGCCAGTGCGCCCGCGGAGCTTTTTGAACGAACCAGTCGAAGAATTCGATGATCGGCTGCTGCTCAGGAAATTAGCGCATTCTAGGAACGGGCAGCGAACCGCTACACACACTCGAATCTAGAAGTGTGCTGGGGGGGGGCACCGCGGACGCTCCCAAAGCTAGTGCTCGGCGAGGAAGGACTGCTGACGCCCGGGGGCTCGGTATTTCGACGAGAACAAAACCCCATCCGACGCCGTCTGCTGCGCACACGGCTGGACGGGTCCCGACGATTCGAGGCGCAGCGCCGTTTCCCAGCGTCGACCTAGAGAAGGCGCACGGCGCCGAGGGGCTCGTCTGCGGCGTCGGCAACGAGCAGTGCCACAAGGAACTTTCCTGCGCGACCGAGGGCCTCGTCGCTGCGCTCGATGAGGTGCGGCCGGTAGGTGTAGCGGTGACCTTCGGCTAGCCGCACGGGCACGCACTTCCCGTCGGCGAGCGCGCCCGTCACGAGATGCTCGGGCATCCAGCCGAATCCAACGCCGCGCATAATGGCAAGGAGCTTTGTGTGAAAATCCGAGACGCGTACCACGTGGCGGGTCCCGAGAAATGTCGGCGGAGGTGCATCGCGGTAGCGTGGCGACGAGTCACGAACCACGATGTCCGTGTGCTCCAGGAGCGTGTCTTGCGAGACGTTTTCCAGAGTCGCGAGAGCATGTCCCGACGCCACGACGAGCACCATGTCGAGGCTTGGCAGCGCATGCATCGCGGCTTTGCGCGAAAGGTGATCGGGCGTCTCCAGTGTGAGCATGACATCGGCGTGATCGCGCTCGAAGCGGTCGACCACGCCATCTTGGCATTCGACCTCGATGTGAATGCGCGTGCGAAGGTCACGCGCGGTCAGCTCCATGAGGACGCGTGCGATGGCGTCCATGGGGTAGGCCGCATCGACAACGAAGCGAACATCAGGCTCGAACCCTTGGCCCATGGTGCTTGCGAGGCGTTCGAGTCGACGCGATCGCGTGAGCAAATCTTCAGCCTCCTGCACGATACGCGCTCCGGCTGGCGTGAGGACTGCGCGCTGGTGCGACCGATCGAAGAGGGCAAGGTCGAGCGCCATTTCGAGCGTGCTGACCGCGTAGCTAATCGCGGAGGGAACGCGGTGAAGCTCGCGAGCCGCAGCCGCAAACGACCCCGTGCGCCGAATCGCGTCGAGGACCACGAGCTGGTCGAGGGTGAAGCGAACCTGAGTCGTCATCGCTCCAAACGATAACAGCCCGCACGCCAATGGAGCGGCCTCGACGAAAGTCCGGAGCGAGGAGGCACCGAGAAGCACGCTCCTTCAAGCGAAGTCGAGGCGCGCCCGTGCCCGAAGGAGCACGTCTACCAGTTTTTCCCCTGCTTTCACTGCGCGTTTCGGCGACCATCCCGATCGCACGCGCCCGCCGCCGCCCGCCTTCATGGGAAGTTCGAGGGTGAGAGAGACCGCTTCGTGGCGCTCGCCGATTTGGTTCGCCGCGCAGGTAAGATCTGCCTCGCCCGGCGCATCGGGCTCGTAAAAAGGCTCGTCCACAAACTCGGCAATAGACTCTTCGAGGTCGGCTCGAAGCGCCAACTCTTGTTCTTCCATCGTGTCGTCGAAGTTCGCGTTCCCCTCGCATCCCGCAGGAAAAGCATAGGCGCACTCCTCGTCGGCGTGCACATCGAGGAAGAGATCGACGCCCGTCGCATCAATGAGTTCGAGCAGCGAAGCGATCTCGCAGGCCTCCTCGCGATCGGGGTCCGTCCAGCATCGATTGAGGTCCGCGCCCGTGGCGCTCGTGCGCATATTCCCAAGGGCGGCACCGTCGGGATTGACAAGCGGAACGAGGCAAATGCGCGTGTCTTCGAGGAGCCGCGCGACGCTCGGGTCTCCACGCCAAAGGCGCTTCATAAGGCCGTGCATGAACCACATCGCGGGCGTCTCGCCGGGGTGTTGGCCTGCGATGAGCCACATGGTGCGCGCGGCATCTTCGTTGCCGAGGGATGCAACGTAAATGGGGCGACCCTCCGTCGAGCGAGCGAGGGGCTCCACACGGGCTTGAGCCCTGCGGCCAAGCTTCGCCAGGGCCTTCTCGAGACGTTTCATCGGATAGGGCGCGAAGTAGGCGTAGCGCGTCGCTCCGCCTTGCGGTTGATGTAGAATGCACAGATTGGTGCCGTCGTAGGTCGTCGATGCGCGCGACCACGATCGCCCATCGTGCGAGACCATGGCCTCGTAGTCCACGAAGCCGCCTGGAAACATGGCCGCACCTGCGCCGACCAAAACCAGGTCGCGATCGCGCATGGAGCTGTCTTCGACATCGAAGCAAAACCATTGACGCACGTCTGCCGCCGTGTCGGGCCGCAACGCCAGTTCCACATCGCCACGCGAAGGGGCGCGCAGAACCTCGATGCTCCCGGCGTAAAACTCGTGGTCGATGCGCAAAGCCATGGGGCGGACCTTAGCCAGCTCGCCGGCGAAGAGGCGCGATCTTTGGCAGGACGAGGCAGGACGAGGCAGGACGAGGCGGAGAGCTGCGATCGATGAAAAAAACCTATCTCCACTATCTCCACTGCGGCACCGCAAAAGTGAATGCAGACTACAACAAACCACCCAATGCATCGAGGGGAGCGACGGTCAGGACAAACGCGTGCGGTTCCCATGGCCCCTCGCGCGGATGAAAGGGCGCGGCCGAGTCGCCGAGGTTCAGCGCACCGACCACAATGGGGGGATCCGTTAGGCTCGATCCACAGTTTTGAGGGCGGTGCCATGTGGTTCGGCCAAGGACCGCGGCACGATTATGCTTACGACGGAGACGTCGTTTACCATGAGTTTACCCACGCCGTTGTCGACGCCACCATCCAGCTTCCGAGCGCCATCGATGCCCCGGGCGCGATGAACGAGGGCCTCCGTCTTCGATTGAGTATTTGCGGGCGCTCAACGCGATCTCGCGGAACGAGGCTGCTACCGTGCGCGCCGATGGCCGCGCAGAGGAACTCATGAAGGCTACACGTATCGCCAAGGGCGTCACCGTCATGGTTGGACTCGCAGGATGCGTAATCCGCACAGCCCCGACCGAGGCGAAGTACGCCGCGAAGCTGAACAATCTGCTTGGTTCGCCGATCGAGGAGATCGTTGAGAAGTGGGGGTACCCCGTTCGCACCTTCGAAGCGCCGAGTGGGCGGACGGTCTACGTGTGGGCACACGCGACGTCCGAAAATAAGCCGACGGTCACAAAACTCGTATTCGGGTCGTACGTCAGCACCGGAGGCGAGACGGTTTTGCACGGTTGCAGCACCTTCTTCGAGGTGGCCGGAGCGAAAAAGAATGTCGTCAAGATCACCTTTGACGGTGACCAATGTACGGCGAACTAGCGGCGCTCGAACGTTGAATATTCGCGCGAGCGCGTCTCGCCATGCGGCCCAAGACCGTCGATCAACCGCGTGATGGGCGGCACGTACACGGCGACGTTTTCACCGCCGGCCGGTGCCACCGCGATTTACGTGTAGATTGCAAACTCCGGTCAGTCGGGCGGCATGTACCAAGGGGTGCACTTCCTCGTGACCACCCGCGAGCCACTGCCGCCGACCGCGGTTGACGCCAGTGCCGATGCCTCCCTACGACACCCCGCGCCTCGACCGGGTCGCCGGATGCACGTGCGCCGTCGCGGACGCCTCCCAAGGCCCAACGCGGGGCCTAGGCGGCCCACTGGCGAGCCTACTGGGCCTAGTGGGCCTGTTACACGGGCGTCGCCGGCAACGCGCCGCGCTCCCGCCGTACAAGAGCCGTGCCACGGTCAGTCATCGCCCGGCAAGCGGTGCTCAAAGACGCAGGAATCGTGGCCCTTCGAGAGCAGTTTGCGCAGCGGCAAGAGTTCGTAACGGGGATTGAGGGCGCGAAAGGTTTCCGTTTCGAGGGCGTGAATGACCTCGGTGCAGAGCTCGGGTGCGCCGCTCGCCGCCTGCGCGTAGGGGCATGCGGTTTCACAGCGCGTGGCGCTCGTCTTGCTCGTGGCCGTCCAGTGACCCGTCACGCCAAAAGCGCGGTCTTCCCAGTCTTGAATGGCCGCGAGCGAATCCATGCACATTGCATCGAGTTTCATGCGCTCCGCCAAGCGTGGGGCACGCCACTTTCCGTAGCGTTTTGCCAGTACTTTCGCCAGTTTGAGGAGCCGTACGCCCCCGGCTCGCTTCTCCCATACGACCGCGCGAAAGAAGATCTGCACCGTTCCAACGACGACAGCCCGGGCCCGCGCATCGTGTTCGGCTCGAAAGGCCAGCTCGTAGAACGCGCGCTCCACGGCCGACGGCGCGCTCACGTTCCGATGCCGCCGTAAAGTGCATCGGCGAGGGCGAAGTTCACCGCCTCGAGCTCTTGGTACGCGGCGCGCAATGGGGCCGCAGCGGTCGTCGCCTCCAGCGTTACCCGCAGCTTCGTGGCGGCCGCGCGCGCTCGCTCCAGATCCGAGGCGGATACCAGCTCGGCGTAGCCCTCAAGGGCCTGTTCGGTGGTGTGAAGAAGCGATTCCGCTTGACTCCTAAGTTCCGCGTACGCGCGGCGCTCTTCGTCGGCCTTCCGATTGTTTTCGGCCTCGGCCACACGCACCTCCACCTCTTCGCTCGTAAGCCCGCTGGCGGGCTTCACGCGTATGGCCTGAACGCGGCCCGTGCCAAGGTCTCGCGCGTCGACCGCCACGACTCCGTTTTCATCGATCTTGAAAGTGACCTGAATCATCGGGACACCGCGCGGTGCCGGCGGAAGGCCCGTGAGTTCGAAGCGGCCGAGGCTCCGATTATCGACGGCCATGGGCCGCTCGCCCTGCAAAATATGGATCGGGACGAAGGGCTGGTTGTCGACGCTCGTGGTGAAAATCTCAGTCTTTTCGCAGGGAACTGTGGTGTTGCGGGGGATGAGCGCGGTGAAGACGCCGCCCCCGGTTTCGACGCCGAGAGAGAGCGGCGTGACGTCGAGCAAGAGAGCCGTGAACTCGTCTCCGCCCCCGAGCGCTGCGCCTTGGAGAGCTGCCCCAATGGCTACGACTTCATCGGGATTCACACCGCGATGGGGCTCTCTCCCAAAAAAAGATTTCACCGCCCGTTGCACCGCGGGCATGCGCGTCATGCCGCCGACGAGAACCACGTTCTGCACATCGGCGGGGGCGAGGTGCGCTTGCGCGAGGGCGTCGCGGCAGGGGCCGAGGGTTCGCTCCACCAAATCTGCCGTGAGCTGCTCGAACTCCGCGCGCGTGACCGATCGCACCAAATGCAGCGGTTCTCCGCTCTTTCCGAGGCCGATGAAGGGAAGATTGACCTCGGTTTCGAGGCACGAACTCAGCTCGTGCTTGGCCCGCTCGGCGGCCTCCCGCAGGCGCTGCAAGGCCATCGGATCTTTGCGCAAATCGATGCCGCCGCTGCCTTGCGCGCCCTCGTATTCTGCCGCGAGCTGACGCACCAAGCGGTCGTCGAAATCTTCGCCTCCGAGGTTGGTATCGCCGGAGGTTGCCTTGACGTGGAAGACGCCGCTCGTGATCTCAAGGACGGTGACATCGAAGGTGCCGCCGCCAAGATCATACACGACCACGCGCTCCGAGCCCTCGCGATCGAGGCCATACGCGAGGGCCGCGGCGGTGGGCTCGTTGATAATGCGCTTGACGTCAAGGCCAGCAATTTTCCCTGCATCTTTGGTGGCTTGGCGCTGCGCGTCGTCGAAGTACGCGGGCACCGTTACGATGGCCTCCGTGACCTCTTCACCGAGAACTGCCTCGGCGGTTTCGCGCATTTTCATGAGCACTTGCGCGCTGATTTCAGCGGGCGAGAGGGCTCGGTCGCCGACCTGCACCCAGGCGTCGCCGTTGGGGGCCGCGACAATCGTGTAAGCTACACGCGTTGCCGCTTCTCGCACCTGCGGGTCCGCGAACTTGCGCCCGATGAGGCGCTTGGAAGCCGCGACGGTGTTTTTCGGATTCGTGACCGCCTGACGCCGCGCCGACTGGCCGACGAGTCGCTCCCCATTTTTTGAAACCGCTACGACCGAAGGGGTGGTTCGCGAGCCTTCGGAGTTGGGCAAAACCCGCGCTTCAATCTTTCCGCCGCCGCTCGTTTCCACGATGGCGACGCAGGAGTTTGTCGTACCGAGATCAATGCCGATTATTCTGCCCATGAGTAGCGGCGCCTAGTGTCGCCAACTCCTTTGCGAACTGCACGTCGAAAGAAAAAATAGAGCATCCGGCGAGGCCTCTCCCCACGACGCTGAAAGGCCCCAAGGCCCTTCGTGGACGGCTCTTAGGAACTGACGGGAGGAGCTGTGGTGACCACGACCATCGCGGGGCGTACCAAGCGATCGCCCTGCATATACCCAGGCTGAACCTCATTCACAATTGTTCCAGGGGCGTGCTCAGCGGAGACAACCTGCTGAATCGCCTCGTGCATTGCGGGGTCAAAGGGCGAGCCCACGCCGGGCACGCGCGTGATGCCGACCTTGCCGAGGGTGTCGGAAAACTGCCGTTGCACCATGGCAAGGCCGTCTGCGAGGGCTTTGACATCCTCCGCCTTGGCCGCGCTGCCGATGGCGCGTTCGAGGTTGTCGAAGACCGGCAGCAAGTCGCGAATGATCTCTTCGCGGCCTGCACGCCTCGCGTCTTCGGCCTCGCGGCGACCGCGTTTGCGCACGTTGTCGAGTTCGGCCGCGGCACGCAGCAGCTGATCTTTTAGCCTTGCGGATTCAGCCTGCGCATCGCCAAGCGCATCGCCGGCGCGGGCGGGTTCAACGACGCTGACGGCGTCTTCGACGACCACGGCGGCTGCACTTTCACTCGGAACTTCTTCGTTCATCTCGGCCACCTGAACCTCCACCCTGGGGGGCAAACGCTACGCGAACTCGCCGCGAAAGGAAACGGGGGAACGCGCCGCAGAACCCGATGCACGTATGTTATGCCGCCGCAACATGGTCGAGCTCAACGCGCCGCAAGCTCAGGCTGTTGCCCACCCGTCGGGCCCGCTGCTCGTCTTCGCAGGCGCGGGCAGCGGCAAGACCCGCGTCATCACCTTTCGCATCGCCAACCTCGTCGCCCGCGAAGGGGTTTCGGCCCACCGTATTTTGGCGGTCACGTTCACGAACAAGGCCGCGCGCGAGCTGCGAAGTCGGCTCGAAGGGTTGCTCGGCGAAGACCTCGCGAGGCGCCTGTGGGTGGGAACATTTCACTCGCTCGGTGCCAAGCTGTTGCGCCTTCACGGCGGCACGATTGGTCTCAAAAAAGACTTCGCGATTTACGATGGCACCGACCAGAAAGCCCTCATTGCGCGCATCCTCAAAGACTTGGCGATCGACAGCAAGGAGTACGCGCCGAAGGCTCTTCTCGGGCAAATCGGCCACTACAAACAGCAAAATATCCGCGTAGACGCCCTCGCCGCCGACAGCGCGCACATGAAGGTCGTTCAACAGGTTTGGGCCCAGTACGAGGCTCGTCTTCGCACGGCCAACGCCCTCGACTTCGAAGATATTTTGTTGCGCGGCGGTGAGCTCCTCGACGAGGAACTGAGACTCGGTGTGGTGGGGGTGCGCGAGCGTTTCGATCACATCTTGGTCGACGAGTTTCAGGACACAAACGGCACCCAGTACCGATGGCTCAAGGGGCTTGCGCACTTTCATCGGAACCTCTGCGTCGTCGGCGATGACGACCAGTCGATCTACGGTTGGCGGGGCGCAGACGTGCGCAACATTCAGAGCTTTCGCCGCGACCACCCGGATGCTGAAGTTGTGAAACTTGAGCAAAATTACAGGTCTACAGCGCGCATCGTCGAAGCCGCGCTGGCCATCGTCGCCAAAACCACCGTGCGCGAGCCGAAAAAATTGTGGACGGAAAACGAAGCGGGCGAGCCCATTCACGTCGTCGAGTTGCCCGACGAACGGGCCGAGGCGACCTTCGCTCTGCGCTGCATTCGAGATGCCCTCGACGAGGGCGCAAGCCCCGCGGATTTTGCTGTATTCTACAGGCTTCACGCGCAGAGCCGCGTGCTTGAAGATGCATTGCGCACCGCACGCGTCGCCTACAAGGTCATCGGAGGCACACGCTTTTATGAGCGGGCCGAGGTCAAAGATGCCCTGGCGTACCTGCGCCTCGCGCTGAATCCTTCGAGCGACGTGGACTTCCTTCGCGTCGTCAATGTGCCTGCACGCGGAATCGGGGATACGACCGTTGAGAGACTCGCATCTCGTGCAAAACGCCTAGGAAAAGTGCTTTTCGAGGCCCTCGATAATCTTGAAGATGAGGGCACCATCGCGCCGGCGGCTCGGCGCAAACTTGAGGCTTTTAGAGCGCTCATCAACGGGTTTCAGCGGGCCATTACCGAAGACACACCGAGCGCATTTGTGGACCGCGTTCTCGAGGCCACGGGCTACAGAAAGTCCCTCGAAAAAGAAGATTCTGTCGAGGCCGATGCCCGCCTCGGAAACCTCGAAGAGCTTCGAAGCGCACTTTTGGACTTCGAACGAGAGTGCAGCCTGCGCGGCGAAGATCCGACGATAGCGACTTGGCTCGAGAACGCGGCGCTCCACTCGGAGGCGGACAATGCCGCGGGCGAGGCGGTCTCGATGATGACGGTTCACGCGGCTAAAGGCCTGGAATTTCCCTACGTTATTCTCACGGGCATGGAGGAACAACTCTTTCCGTACCGCGGTCTCGATCCGGGCGAACGCGATGAACTCGACGAAGAGCGCCGCCTTGCCTACGTGGCCATCACCCGCGCCCGCGAACGCCTCGTTTGCACCCACGTGCGCGCGCGCCAACTCTTTGGGCAGACCCGCGTGGGCATTGAGAGTCGCTTTCTTCGCGAACTTCCGCGGAGCACGACGGAACGTTTTCGCGTGAACTCTTTTGGCCGACTCACGCCCGCGGCCCATCAAGGCCGTTCCGCCGAGACCTCGAGGCGAGTCGATGCGCGCGTGGACACGTCTTATTTCAGCGATGTCAACCACGGCGAGGCCTTCGACGACGACAGCGCGATGCGCCCCGGCTCCATGGTGCGCCACGGAACATTTGGGCCCGGCCGCGTGCGCAGCCTCGAACGCCGAGGCCAAGAGGTGGCCGCGCAAGTGGAGTTCGCGACCTTCGGCGTGAAGACGGTGTACGTGCGTTTCTTGGTGGACGATGAGTGAAAATATTCCATCCGAGGAGGCCATTGCGCGCGCACCAAGAGTCTATATTGTCGTGGGCATGGCACTTGTGGAGCAGCTAGAAAACCGATGAGCCAACTGCCGCGCAAGTGGACGCTGTGGGGCGGCGCCGAAGACGCCAAGAGGTCCGGCCGGTGGACGCGCTCGTACGAGAGCGGCCAAAAGCTTGCCGAAGGTTGTTTTGTCGGCGGCAAAGAATCCGGCATTTGGAGTCGCTGGTACGAGAGCGGTCTGCTGCTCGCGCAGGGCGAAATGAAAGAGGGCGTCGAGAACGGTGAGTGGTGTTTTTACCACGACGAACAAGACGTGCGTTCGGCCGCGGGCCAGATGAAGGGCGGCGCGATGGACGGCCTGTGGACGTTCTGGGACGTCACGGGCATCAAGAAATCCGAGGGCCGACTCGCCAACGGCAAGCGCATCGGAAAGTGGGTCAACTGGCACGAAAATGGGGCAAAACGCTCGGAAGGCGAGATGGCCAACGACCGGGAGCAGGGCCGCTGGATGGAGTGGTTTCCGGATGGTGCGCGTA
>CAMCKZ010000099.1 GCA_945875545.1 Polyangium aurulentum
GCGAGCGACGAATCCCTAGGAAGTGGCGAGCGATAGGCACTTTCTGTGCCTTGAGCGAAACCCCATGCTGTCCCATTCTGCTGCGCACAATGGGGCATGGGTCCCCCGACCGACGGGATTTGGCGCGCAGCAGCTTTTCGGCGAGGGTCTTGCTGGCGTGCTTGACTTCGCCAGTACGCAGTAGATCAAGGAATTCTTCTTTGTCATTGTCATTTGCGACTTCAGAGTCAATCTTTAGCGTTGATTTGTCTGCCGAGCCGAATGTATCCGTTTTCCAAATGCACTTCTCGATACGCTCACGTGTTAGTTTTGAATTTTTGTCCTGCATGTTGGCAAACTTATCATAGAAAGCGCGCAGGATCAGCATCAGCGTCGTTAGCCGCTGCTGCCCGTCAATCACCTCGGATTTTCCATTCTCATTTTTATAAGTAACAATGGCTCCTAGAAAGTACTCCTCATTTTCATCAAACGCTTCGTAATCATTCCCTGGAAAGGAAAAAGAAAAAATGTCATCCCAAAGCGCTTGGCACTGTTCCTCATTCCAGGCATAAGGGCGCTGATAGTCGGGAATAAGAAAGTCTGCTTTCTTGTCCGACAACAAGTCGAATATCGTTTTCTGATCAACATTTAGCTTAGACATTTCATCCCCTTGAACCTGTGTTGTTTATGCTCGTGATCAGGAGCTGGAAAGAGCCGCGCGTAGGACATTCAACGACTTCACGCGCGCAAGACGCGAATCACTTTGCCCGAAGCCGTGGTCGCGCGTTCTTCCCGCGTGCGTTCTTCGAGGGGTAGCGCGGCGGCGCGGCGATCGAAGAGCACCAAGATGCCGTCGCGCAGACCGAGCGACTCGAGGTAGGCGTCGAGCTGTTTCAAGCCCTCGTCGAGGGGGTCTTTTCGGCCATCGCGCCACACCTTGAGTTCGAGCGCCTCGCGCTGCACGAGGCGTTTTCCGCTCGCGTCTTCGTGGGGCCAGGTCACAAGCAGGTCGATGCGCTTTCGCCCAATGCCGTACTCGCGGGTCACGACTCCGCCCCCATTGACGACGCGCTGAAGAAAAGCCATCAGCACGAGCTGGGCTGCGGACTCGCGGTAGGTGGCGCCCTCCGTGAGCGCATCGCCATGTTCGACCCAAAATGCAGCAAATTCCCTTAGAAGAACGTCCATGTCGAAGGTGCCGTCGGCGCGGATGAAGGATCGCGGATCCGCCGTGACCGACTCCTGCACGGGGTTCGAAAGCACGCGCGCGATGACCTCTTGGTAGATGGGATTCGCGATTCGAAGAGGACGGGATTTGACGAGCCCGAGGTCGACCACGTAAGAAACGTCGTCGTTGAAAACCTCGTCGACGGGCGCGAGTTCACCGGCGAGAACGGGCCCGATCACGCGCCGCACGCGAGGCTCGGCGAGTTTGCTCACGAGGGAGTCGAGGTGGGTGGCGCGGGCGAGAACGAGGCGCTCTTTCGCGTCTTCCACGTGGGCGACGGTGATGCCGCCTATAACCTTCAATTCATAGATGATTTCGCTAACGAGGGCGTTCACCAGCCATGGCTGACCCCCGGCGAGTTCGCCTACCCGAGAGATGGCGTCATCGTCAAAACGCTGCCCCGTTTCAGCGGTGTGTTGCATGAGGAATACACGCACTTCGTCGTCGCGAAACGTGGCGAGGGTGAGCGATTTTACCTTGACGTTGAAGGGACTTGCGGTGCCGAGGCGCGTGGCGTCGCCGCCGCTTGCGGCCTTGTATTCGCGAACGTCGCGGAGGCCGCAGAGCATGACGGACCAGGGCGCGTAGTGGGGACGCTTCGGAAAGCCGGCCCGGAGTTGGCGCAGCACGCCGATAAGACTCTGGCCGCGCACCGCGTCGATTTCGTCGAGAAAAAGCACGACTTTGCGCGGGCAGGCGTGGCACCAGGCTTCGAGTAAATCCGTGAGAAGGCGCTCGGATTGGCTCGTCACGTCGAAGAACGGGGGGCTCAGTTCCGCAGGCAGCGAGTGGCTCGCTTCGGCGATGATCTCGCGCACGATGTGAGATTGGGCCGACGCGACGCCGTCGCCGAAGGCTTCGGCCGCTTCGCAACTGATGTAGAGTGCCGCGTATTGGCCGCCCGCGGTGAGCTCGCGGGCGAAGTGCCGCAGGAAGGTGGTTTTGCCGGATTGGCGCGGCGCATGAAGCACGAAGTAGCCGCCGAATTCGACGATACGCGGCGCCTCGGGCACGCGAGGCAGCGGCGGAACCATGTAATGATCGGCCTCTTCGCAGGGGCCCGCCGTGTTGAAATACTTCGGGAGCTTCGGGTAAACGAGCTTCTCGACCATGAGCCCCGAACCTAGCACAACCCTCGCCGAAAAGGGTCTAGCCTCTCCGGCTCTTGCAAATTTCCAGCGCGAGAGCCACCCCATCCGACGCCGTCTGCTTCGCACACGGCTGGACGGGTCCCCCCCATCCTATCCCAGTTGCTTCGCAGCCTGGGAGCCTGGGGGATGGGTCCCCCTCGCCCATCACCTTCCGTCGCGAGCGACGAATCCCTAGGAAGTGGCGAGCGATAGGCACTTTCTGTGCCTTGAGCGAAACCCCATGCTGTCCCAGTTCCGCCCGAGCCTGGGGCATGGGTCCCCCGAACCCCATCCTATCCCAGTTCCGCCCGAGCCTGGGGGATGGGTCCCCGACGGGATTTGGCGCGCAGCAGGAAGGTGATCGGCGAGGGTCTACCCGGGCGTCCGAGGGCCTGAGGGGCCTGAGCGCGTTGCGCCTACATCGCCGTGTCTTGCAGCGCCCGCGCGAAGGCCCTCGCCCGCAAATACGCTGCTACAAACAGCATAGTTTGCGCAAGCACAATACCTATACCATACCGCCAATGGCTAACGTATGTAGCCGTGGCACCGAGCACGAAGCCCGCAAGAATCGCCATCGTGAAACGGCGAACCATCGGTGACAATCCGCCGCGAAGCTCCGTTGCGGCGAGGCCCCACGCCGCCCAAATGGAGTCTTCGCTCGTCGCCGAATGCGCCCGCGCCGCACGCTCCAGGGCCATGGCCAGAAGCGCCATGAGGAGGGACGGAAAGGCCATCGCCGAGGCTGCCAGAAGGTTGCCCTGGGTCGTCAAAAACGCCATCGGCACATGCCGAATCGCGTAAAACGGTGCACAGGCCGCCGCGAGAAAAAGGCCCGTGGGCACCGCTCCCATGCAGCGAATTCCCAGGAATCTGAGGACCAAGGCTGGCGCCCCCCGGTCGCTCCCGAAGCTCAGCGACTGGCAAACTTCGAGGCCCAGCCCCGCCGCCCACCGCGCCAATGCGAGGAGCACGAAGGTGAGCAGCGCCGATGAAACCGAGCCCCGGTTGTCGCGAAAAAACTCCATAAACGCGAGACCTCCAGGTGCCGTGAGAGCCTCGGCGCCGACCCCCGGCCACTCGCTTCGGAGAAGGGCCAAAGACGGCGAGGCCACGACAAGGGCGAAGAACGCATCGAGGCCCCACGCGATGGTGGCTGCGGACGTTGGGCCCATTTTTACCGCCGGCGTCACGAGCCCACCCACGCGAAAAGTGCCTCGATGGCCGCGAGCCACGTGCGCGCAACCCCTGAAAAAAACGGGGCTTTTCGCGTTTCTGTGGTGCGCGTATCGTTCGCGCGTTGGGCGTCGATGAGCACCCGTCGATCCGGATCGATCGACGCCTGCACCACGCACTCGCCGCCCTCAAACGTGCGCTCAAAAGATCGGTCACCTGCGGGCCAGGGGTGCCGCTCGCTGCGCCCGTCTTCGAAGGTCACCTCCACCTCCGTGGGCAGGGCCATCGTGCCGCGTCGCTCGCCTCGAACAGCGCTGACCTTGACCTTCGGCGCGGCGTCACCGCCCGGTGCTTCGCTTCGCTCGACGCCAGAAAATACGTAGCCCTTCACGTTTTGTTTCGTTCGGCACGCGAGGCTCACCAGCTCAAAGTCGATCCACCCTTGCTCGGAAATTCCCTGATGAAACACGCGCGCCGCCTCGGCTCCGAGGTGCTCACGAAACACCTCCTCGGCGTCCGCGGGCGTTGGGTGCTCGAAGCGAAAGCGGTCGCCGTAGGCCCTCATCGCCGCATCAAAAGGCGCGGCTCCATACACGCGGCGAAGGCTCGCGAGAAGCGTGCCCGTGCGGCCGTACACCAGCGCGCCGTAATCAGCGCCGGACGAAAACTGGTCCGCCCTCGCGCCCACAATGCTGTGCGACACCGCCTTCGCACTGCCTGCAGCATACATGCATTCGTCCGCCAACTTCAGGGGCCCGAGGTCGAGAAGCGACGCGTCCCCGGCGTGCGCGCCCATCCACCGCGCCTCCGCAAAGGTGTTAAAACCTTCGTCCAAAAAAGGCGACGCCAGCTCATTGGACGCGAGAAGCCCGTAAAACCACTGGTGTCCGAGCTCGTGCACCGTCACGAGTTCAATCGACCGGAGCCCCTTCGGCGTGGCCCACGAGCCGCCTGTGGTGATGAGCGTCGGGTACTCCATGCCCCCAGCCTCTTCAGAGCCGCTAGGCGGATGCACAACAGACAATATCTTGTATGGGTATGGGCCGTACCATGTTGAAAAGTCGTCGAGGGCCGCCGCCGCCGTATCGAGTTCACGTTGGGCCACCGCATCGAAGCCCGGCGGGTACGCCACGACAATGCGCCGGCCGCTGACGTTGGCTTCGAGAAATCGAAATTTGTCCCAGGCCGCGAAGGCGAAATCGTGAACGTCGTTTTGCACGTTGTTCACGACGCGCCGGCCCTCTTCGACGCGCTCCCACTGCCGCTCTCCGGTCGCCACGACGGCGAAGGATTCGGGCACCCGCATGGTCACGTCGTATCGGCCGAAATCCGCGTAAAACTCGCTAAAATGGTGCAGGGGAAAGTGCGCAAAAGAGCCGTCTCCGTTGAGCTTGGCGAGCTTCGGAAACCACTGCCCGACCATGTGAAAACTGCCACCGTAACCCGTGCGCTCCACCACCTCTGGGAGCTGCGCGTGAAAGTCAATGAGCAGCGTCGCCGCGGCGCCCGGGGCCAACGCCGTCGGCAAGGTAATGCGCACGTCGGTGCGATCGTCACTCGAGGCCCCTGCGTCGAAGTGCTGTGGCCACAATTCAACGGGCGCATCGGTCCCCGTCACCATGCGCACGCTTTTCAGTTCGCTGTAGCCCCAGTGGTCCGGCGTGTCGGTGCCGCGGCCCCCATTTGCTTCACGAAAAAAGGTGGTGTGCGCGTTGGAAAACGCGTTCAAGTAGAGGTGGAGCCAGACCTCGCGAAGCGCTTTTGAGCTGGAATTAACCAGGGACACACGCTCGTGCCCCGTGAGCTCGTGGGTGGCTGCATCGAGGTTCACATCAATAGTGTAGTCTACACGTTGTGGATCGCGCCCTGCCGATGCCGATGCCGATGCCGCTGCCGCCGGCGCAGTCACGACCGCAGCCGTCACACATACAGCGCCTATACTGCGGCATACCATCATCCCCCGCGCCGTCCATCGCACCGCACTTGGTCTCACGCGCCCAGTCCCGAGCGCCGCAGAAGGGCTGCGGCGTCCGCATCGCGCCCGAGGACTTGGCGCACGATTTCGTTCGCGTCGACCGCGTTGCCAACGGCGTAAACTTGGTCGCGAAGGGTTCTCCCAAACGCGCCGTTGAAAATGCCCTCTTCGCGCACGCGGTCGAAAAAGTCGGCCTCAATCACCTCGGCCCATTTGTAAACGTAATACCCCGCCGCGTACCCCACGGGGCTTCCGAAAAGATGATGAAACGAGGCAATCATCGCGTGTTCTGGCGCAAGTTTGGTGGGCGAGTGCTCCTCTAGAATGGCCCGCGCGCGCGCTACCGGGCCCTCGCCGCCGCCCTCGCCGTCGGGGTCAAACTCGCGATGCAGGCTCATGTCGACCTCGCCAAAACCCAGTTGCCTCATGGCCGCCGTCGCGCTTCGGAAGGTGCGCGTGCGCAGCAACGCCTCGATCAGCGTCTCGGGAATGGCCTCGCCGGTCTTCCAATGTTTGCCAAGGCGCCTCAAGAATATGGGCTCCCATCCCCAGTTTTCGAGAAACTGCGAAGGCACTTCAACGAAGTCTTCGGCGACCCGCGTACCGCCGAGAGACGCAATCCGCACCGTCGATGCCACATGGTGCATCAAGTGGCCAAACTCGTGAAGAATCGTCTCCATGTCGCGGTGCTGAAGTCGAGCAATTCCGCCCTCTTCCAGCGGTGACATGTTGCCGCACACGACCGCCAAATGGGGCTGTCCCGGGGCCGCAAAACGAAGGCCGTCCATCCACGCGCCGTCTCGTTTTCCCTCACGCGGAAAGAGATCGACCCAGACGATTCCGCGCTCCGTATCTTGTTCGTCGAAGATTCGAAACACCTGCACCGCTTCGTGCCACTTCGGAAGATCGGTGCAGAGTACAAACCGCAAACCAAAGAGCTCCGCGATGAGTGCGCATATCGTCGTCACTACGTGGTCAGACGGCAAATAGTCTCTAAGCAGCTCTTCGTCGAAAGCGTAGCGTTCGGCCCGCAGTTTCTCCGCGATGAACGCCACGTCCCACGCTTCGATTGTCTGGGTAAAACCAAGCTTTTCCGCCGCGAAGGCCATCAGATCTTCGTGCTCTTTTCGCGCCTGCGCCTCGACGTCGTGCCGCATGCCGCGAACAAATTCATGGGCCCGCGCGCCGGTTTTGGCCATGCGCTCGACGGCCACGAGATCGGCGAAGTCGTTGAAACCGAGCAGCCTCGCTTTCTCGCGACGCAGCGCCAGCATCTCGCGCACGAGCGGCCCGTTGTCGCGAGCCCCCTCGGACGCGCGCGCGTTCCACGCCCGATGAATGGCTTCTCGAAGAGGGCGATGTTCCCCGTACGAGAGAACCGCGCTGACGAGCGGGGCCGACAGCGTAAAGCGGTAGCCAGCTTGTTCAGCTTTTTCCCCGGCTTTAAGCGTCATGTTGACGTATGTCGCAGGTAAACCGCGAACCGCATCCTCGCCAGTCAGCGTAAGATGCCACGCGTCCGCGTCGTCGACCACGTGTTGCGAAAACCGCAAGCCCACTTCGCCGAGGCGCACGTCGATGGCCTGAAGGCGCGAGCGTTCATCGTCTGACAATGCGGCGCCGGATCGCCGAAGTCCGTCGAGGGTCTTGTCGATAAAACGCCCTTCCACGCCCGTCAGCGACGCGCCAAACGGCGACGTGCGAAACGCCAGAATACGGTCGTAGAGAAGTTTGTCGGAGGCGAGGGCGGCCCACACCGCAGAGGCCTTTGGCTGGGCTTTTCCCAGGGATTCACGCAAGTTTGGATCTGGGAGAACCGACTCCAAATGCGACACCACGCCGTAGGCCCAATCGAGCTGGTCGGTCAGCCGGTCGAGGGTGTTTAAGAACGGCGCGTCGTTGTCCGCGGAAGCCAAAAGGGCCGCGCGCTTTTCGTGAACATCGGCGAGCGCGGCATCGATCGCGGGCGCGACGAGAGATGCCTCGAGGTGGGCGAAGGCGAGCGGGCTCCCCGCGAGAAGCAGTGGGTTGTTCATGATGCGATGGACGGCCCGTACGTGAAAGACAGCGCGCCATTGAGCAGATCGACGAGCACATGCCCGCCGTGTTCGAGGGCACCAAAGAGAATCTCGTCGGTGAGTGGCGCCTTGATTTTTTCCTGAAAAATACGCGCCAGCGGCCGCGCGCCGAAGTCTTTGTCGTAGCCAATCGTGGCCAGGTGCGCGCGGGCTTCGACGGAGAGCGCGAGGGTGATGCGCTTCTCCGCGAGCTGCCCCACAAGCTCGCCCAGCGCCTTGTCGACAATGCTGCCCATTACCTCCGGCGACAACGATCGGAAGGCAATGCGCGCGTCGAGTCGGTTTCGAAACTCGGGACTAAACGCGTTAAGAAAATCTTTGTCGACATCCGCAGGGCGCCGGTCGTCGCCAAATCCGAGGGCCCGGCGCGCCAGATCGCGGGCACCGATGTTGCTCGTCATGAGGAGAATCACGTGGCGAAAATCAGTCGCTTTGCCGTTGTTGTCCGTCAGTGTTCCGTGATCCATCACCTGCAGCAGCACGTTGAAAACGTCGGGGTGCGCCTTCTCGACTTCGTCCAAAAGCAAGACCGCGTGCGGCGTTTTCGAAACCGCGTCCGTGAGGAGCCCGCCCTTGTCGTAACCAACGTAACCGGGAGGCGCGCCAATGAGCCTAGATACCGTATGACGCTCCATATACTCGCTCATATCGAAGCGCAAAAACTGAATGCCTAGGACGCGGGCGAGAACCTTCGCGACCTCGGTTTTTCCGACCCCCGTCGGGCCCGTCAGCAAGAAGGATCCCACTGGTTTTTCAGGACTTCGCAGACCCGCTCGCGACATTTTGATGGCCCGCGAAAGGGCCGTCACGGCGTCATCTTGGCCAAAAATATGACGACGAATTTCTGTGTCGAGATTTTTGAGGGCGGCCCGCTCGTCGACGGTGTTCTCGACGGGCACCTGCGCCATGCGCCCAACCACGCGCTCCACGTCTGTTCGGCTCACGATCGCGCCCTCGCCGAGGCCTCGCAATTTTGTCTCCGCGCCGACTTCGTCGAGGAGATCGATGGCGCCGTCGGGGTGCTTTCTTTCGTGCAAATAACGCCGTGAAAGCTTCACCACCTCGTCGATGACCGCCTCGCCAAATTGCACCTGATGAAAGCGCGCGTACTCCGGCGCGATGCCCTGGAGGATCGCGACCGTGTCGGCCTCGCTCGGCTCGTTGACGTCGATGCGCTGAAAGCGCCGAGCGAACGCCCGGTCTTTTTCGATCGACGATCGGTACTCTTGAAACGTGGTGGAACCAATGCACCGAATCCGCCCGCTGGCGAGGGCCGGTTTGAGCAAGTTCGAGCCGTCCATCGTGCCGCCGCTCGTGGCGCCCGCTCCCACGATCATGTGCAATTCATCGATAAAAAGCACGGCGCCCGGTGCTTCTTGGAGCGCCTCCAACACGCCCTTGAAACGCTCTTCGAAGTCGCCGCGGTACCGTGTTCCGGCCAAGAGAGAGCCGAGGTCGAGGGCCCAAATCGTGACGTCTCGAAGGGTTGGCGGCACCGCTCCCTCAACGATGCGCCGCGCGAGTCCCTCGATGATCGCGGTCTTGCCGACGCCCGCATCGCCCACGAGGAGGGGGTTATTTTTCTTGCGCCGCGCAAGCACTTGCACGAGGCGGTCGACCTCGCTTGTGCGCCCGATGAGCGCATCAATTTTGCCCGCTTGCGCGCGCTCGTTGAGGTTGACGGCGTAAGCCCGAAGCGCCGATTCTCCCTGTTTTTTCGGGATTTCATCTTCGTGCACGTCACCGGCGGGGGAGCCTTCTGGGGCTCCCTGGGGCCCAGGTTCGGGGTCACCGGCGGCCCCGGCGCGGGCCTTCTTCGGGCCATGACTCATGTAAGATACAACCGCGAGGCGATCGAGGCCTGCACCCTCGAGGAGGGCGACGGCGTGGGAGTCGGGCTCCGCAAAAAGCGCGACGAGGACGTGAAGGGGCTGCACCTCGCCCTTGCCCGCACTCTCCACATGCCGAGCCGCGCGCCGAATGACCCGTTCGAGGCCCAGGCTCATCGTGGGTTCGGCGTCGATGCCCTCCGGGAGAGCCTCCATATCGCGTTCCAAAAAGGCCTGAAGCTCGGCGCTCACGACCTTCTTTTTTAGGCGCAAATGGCGGCACATTCGCTCGATTTCATCGGCCATGAGCAGGGCCAAGAGCATGTGCTCCAGCGTAAAATATTCGTGCCGCAATCGGCTCGCCTCCGTGGCGGCCACCGAGAGAGTCACCTCGAGTTCCGGGCTTAGTCGAATCATCTCAGTCGGGCTCCGTGGTCAGCAAGAGAGGCATACCGCGCTTACGTGCATACTGCACAACGCGGGCCACTTTGGTTTCGGCGACGTCGCGGGGGTACACACCCGCCACCGCCGCCCCCTTTTTATGAACCGTCAACATGACGTGCAGGGCCTCGGCTTCGGTCTTGTGAAAATGGCCGCGCAAGACCTCGACGACGAAATCCATGGTCGTGTAGTCGTCGTTGTGAAAAACGACTCGAAAAAGCCGCGGCGTTTTCAGGCGCTCTTTGGTGGCCAGTTCACCTTCTTGGAGCGGCTTCTGCGGGTCAGACACGCCTGTTTGCTTACCAAGCCTCGCCGGGCATTTCACGCGTAACGCGCATGTCTTCGGCGGTTTTTTCTAGGCGAAGTGCTGGTTTTGAAAGGCATTTCACCCCGCACCGCTTGGGCGATGTCAGAAACGAGTCATTGGTCGCGAAAAGCAAGCAGAAGGCTCGCGATCCATGAAATCAGGTGTTACCCTATACCCTCAGGAATTTCAGAGGTTCAACATGCCACTCGAACAAGGTCAGCTCGTCGCTGGGCGTTTTCAACTCGACCGAATGGTCGGCCGCGGCGGCATGGGGTCGGTCTGGAAGGCGCGCGATGGGCGTCTCGACATCCCTTGCGCCGTCAAGTTCATCGAGGGCGAGATTGCGCAAAACCCCGAAGCCGTCATGCGTTTCGAGCGCGAAGCCAAGGCCGCGGCCCAACTTCGAAGCCCGCATGTCGTGCAAATTCTCGACCACGGCATGTGGGACGGCATGCCCTACATCGCGATGGAACTGCTCGAAGGCGAAGACCTCGGCAAGCGCCTGATTGCCCGCGGCCGCCTTACCGCACCCGAAATTTCGAGTGTCATCACCCAGGTTTGCCGGGCCCTCCAAAAGGCCCATATCGCCGGCGTCATTCACCGCGATTTGAAGCCCGACAACATTTTTCTATGCCGCGACGACGACCGCGAAATCGCCAAGGTCGTCGACTTCGGCATCGCGAAGGCCAAGAGCACCGGCCTCGAAAACGATTCCAAAACCCGCACCGGTTCACTCCTCGGTACGCCGTATTACATGAGCCCCGAGCAGGCCTCCGGCGCGCGCGACAAACCCGTCGATGCGCGAAGCGATCTGTGGTCCCTCGCGGTCATTGTGTTCCAGTGCTTCACGGGCACGCTGCCCTTCGACGGCGACGCCCTCGGCGATTTGCTTGTCAAAATCATCGTCGGGCCCATTCCGCGCCCCTCCGATGTCGCCGGCGACCTGCCCTTGGGCCTCGACGACTGGTGGGCAAAGGCCTCGAGCCGCGATCCGTCCATGCGATTTCAGTCGTCAAAAGACTTTGCCGAGTCGCTGGCGCTCGTCTGCGGCACCTCGCAAATGACCGACGTGATGGACCGCACCGCCGTCGTCGCAGCCATCGCCGCCGCGGCCGCGGAACGCAGCGGCGCGCACACCGTTGGCGTCCTGCCCACGGGCGGCACCATGTCGCGCACTATCGGCGCAGATGCCGATGATTCCCCTGGTTTTGCAGTGAAAAAGAAGGGGCCGAATTCGCTTGCAATTGGGCTGCTTTTGGGGGTGCTCGCGATTGCGGGTGCCGTCGTGGCATTCAAAGGCAAGGGCACCGATGCCGCCGCGCAAGCATCGTCGGCGGACAAAGTCGCGCCGGCCAATGCGGTCGCCGCCCCGAACACAGAAATCGCAGCGCCCGTGGTCGCACAGGCCGCAGAGGCCGCTCTCCCGACGAAGGCCGCGCCGCAAGATTCCGTGCAGTCTGCAGATGAACCGGCGGTTCGCGCGCCAGCCGCGGGCGCAAACGCGTATGCCAAGCCCGCCAAGGCCCGCGCGTATCCTGCAGCCGCGGCACCCGCAGCGGCGGTCATTGTCGCGCCAGTCGCGCCAGCCGCGCCAGCCGCGCCAGCCGCGCCAGCCGCGGTTCAACCGGCACCTGTTGCGCCAGCGCCGCGTCCCGCACCAAAGCCCGCAAACAACGACGACCTCGGGTTCTAGAAAACCGCTGGAAAAGACCGCGGCGCGTTTGTAGCTGGCGGCTTTAGTTTCGCGTCGGCGCTGCGTTTGGCGCCGGTGTTCGCTTGCGAATACGCACGGGAATGCCCTGTTTCGGGCGAAGCGTCACGAAGGGCTCGGGCTCGTCGCGAAGCAGCAGCTCGAAGTCGTGGTCGCGCAGCATCGCCGCGAGAACGAGCGACCCCTCCATCAGCGCAAAGTGATTGCCGATGCAGACCCGCGGCCCCGCGCCAAAGGGGAGCCACGCACTTCGGTGGCGCGTTTGCTCGTTCGCGGGCAGAAAGCGGTCCGGGTCAAAGCGCTCGGCGTCGGGCCACACGCGGGGATTGCGATGCAGGGCCCACGGGAGAATAACGACATTCGTGAAGCGTGGAACCTGCACGTTTCCAATCACCGTGTCGCGCACGGCGGTGCGACCAAAAAAGTACACGGGCGGGTAGATGCGCAGCGCTTCCTTGAAAATTCGCTGGCAAACATTCAACCGAGGCAAGTCGGTGACCGTCGGCC
>CAMCKZ010000100.1 GCA_945875545.1 Polyangium aurulentum
CCAAGCGGGCGGCCTGAAACGCGGCCCACCGGGAACGACCCAAAAGCGGGTGAACGAGCGAACCTCGTTTGCCCGCTTTCTCTATTTGTTGCGTGCATTATGCATGCGCTATACGCGCAGACTGCACGCATTGCTGCGGCGACGCGTTACTGGCCCGGCGCGCGAGCGAGAACGATTTCGAGTCGCTCCACCGCACCGTCGCCGAGGACGTCAAGGCAGTCGCCGGCGTGCAGCGGGGCGAAGGCGCGACGGAGAAACGCATAAAAAAGGCGCAGATCGCCGATGAGCAGCGCCGCGTCTTCGACGTCCATCAATACCTTGCGCGGCATGAGATCGAAGACGATGGCGGCGAGCTGTTTCCCGTCGAGGGAGAGCGCCGTGCGGCCGTACGCGCCGCGGGCGAACTGAAAAAGTTGTTCGTAGGAACTCATCGAATCGAGGTCGACGGATTCCGGCGACAGGAGGAACGCGTCGCCGAGATCGTGCTCGAGCTCGCTCCACGCTTTGCGGTCTTCGGATGCGGCTTCGACCGCGGCAAATGCGGCACAAAACTCGGTCGGGTGGGCCAGCAAATGGCCAACGCGTTTTGCTCTGCCACCCTTGCGAACAATCACCGCGAACCGCGATGACGCCGCGCCGTCGGGGGCAATTTCTCCGTTCTTGTCTGTCATCGGCGTGTCCAGCTTTGCCATTTCGCTGCGAACTTCGGGGTAGTGACTGAGGCCCACCCGGCGTCCATCCGGGTCGCGAAAGTAGATGGAGTAGGGCGTTTCGCCCTCTGTGGCCACACCGTAAGCCAGGAGTCTGTCGCGGTAATACGGCAACATATTGACAGAAATACCAAAACACACAAGTTCCATCGACCCAGGATTCACTTGCAATTCGCCTGGGTCTGCGAGCTCGATCATGACGATGGCGTTCCCGAGGGCGAGCCAAATGCTTCGGCCCTTCGACCCTCCTTGCCTGACCTCGAGTCCTACCGCGCTCGTGTAGAATGCAGCGAGCTCCTCGATGTCACGGGTACGAAAGGCAAGGTGGTGCAGAACGGGCGGAGGCATGCTTCGATGATTGCCCATGAGCGTTGCGTCTGTCAGCTCCGAAGAGGGCACGTCTGTGCTGGTGGCTACCCACGGTCACTGCCTCGATGGCCTCCTTTCGGCGACCCTTTTTACACGCCTCTTGAGGCATATCGAGGGGCCAAAAGCCCTGGAATTTTCCTACCGATCGTGCGGCTATGGGCCAGACGAAAATGGGGTTCCCAGCGACGCGCTCAAGGGCGAAATCAACGCCATCCTCGACTACCGCTACTCGCCGTCGCCGAGCCTTAACTGGTACTTCGATCACCACGTTTCGGCGTTTGGGTCCCCCGGCGATCGCGAGTCGTTCGCGGAGCGATCCGACGCTGGCCGCATGTTTCACGACGGCACCTACGGCTCGTGCACCAAGCTCATCGCCGATGTCGGCGAGAGGCATTTTGGACTCTCGTGCGCACCCTTCGCCGATCTCATCTACTGGGCTGATCTCATCGACGCGGCGCGCTTTCCCGACGCCGCCATGCCCGTCGAAAAACGTGAAGCGCCTTTGCGGCTCATGGCCGTCGTGGAGCGCTACGGCACGGGCGAATTTATTGCCAAATGGGTGCCAAGGCTCCTCGAAGAGCCATTTTTGCTGGCGTCGGACTCGGCGGAGGTGCGTGCACTCTACATGCCAATGGGAGACGAACAGGAACAGTTTACGCGCTTGGTTCGTGAGCGGGCACGGGTCGATGGCCCGGTCGTGGTCGTCGATCTCGGGGATGACGTGCTCGACGCGGCACCAAAATTTGTGACGTACGCGCTCTTTCCCGACTCGCTGTACAGCGTGGTGCTGACGCGTTCGGCAACCAAGTGCAAAATAAGTGTAGGTTACAATCCTTGGGCGGGGCTGCCTCGCCGCCACAACATCGCGAGCATCTGCGAGCGGTTCGGTGGCGGCGGGCATCCGGTGGTCGGTGCCGCGTCAACGCGGGCGAGCGAACTCGACAAAGCCCGGGCGATTGCCGCGGCAATTGTCGAGGAGCTGGCCCGTTGATCCATTCGTGGTTGCCAGCGTTTCGCCTGGTTGCGCATCGTGGAGGCCGGGGGCCCGGGTGGCCCGTCGAGAACACCCTCGCGGCGTTTGATGAGGCGCGGCGTCGTGGGGCGGTGGCCATCGAATTCGATGTGCGCACGACGGCCGATGGCGAGGTGGTCGTGGCCCACGACGCCGACCTGTGGCGCGTGGCGGCGGATCATCGGCGCGTTTCTGACGTGAAGCGCGCTGCCCTCGAGGGGCTGACACTGCGCGATGGGTCGAGCTCCATTCCGTCTCTTGACGCTTTGGTGGCGTGGGCCAACGAGCATCGCGTGGCGCTGAACTGCGAGTTGAAACACGACGTGCCGTCGCGCCGGCGGCTCGCAAAAAAGACGGCGATGGCGCTCCGTCACGCGACGGTTCCGATGCTCATAAGCTCCTTCGATCCCGTCACCCTAGGGCTTTTCGCTAGAGAAATTCCAGAACTTCCGCGCGCCATCCTCACGGAGTACAAACAAGGAATTGAGCGGACGTGGCTTCATCGCCTGGCCCGAGTGCCCTTCGTTCAGATGGTGCATCCCGAGTACTCCGAGATCGATGAGGCGTTTGTGCACAACGCCAAAAGCCGCGACCTGCGCATCGGAACCTGGACGGTGAACTCGCCCGCGCGCGCGCGTCAGCTTTTGAGTCTCGGGGTCGATTATGTCATCACCGACGACGTCGGCGCGATGAGGTCTGTCACGGAGGTCGCTGCCCCGAATGGCGTCGCTGAGGGCTCCGTCACGAACGTCAAGGAAGGCTAACCTCGGGCCCCTCTCCGCAGCGAAGGGTCTCTTTCCGGAAGCCATCGGGAACCGCGAGGGCGAAGGCGCTCGCAAGCAGCGGAGGGTTCCAATACACGTCGCCGAGATCGAGCCGAAGTGAGGCATTTCGCTCAGGAAGCGTAAGAATCACCCGGCGCGGAAGTGCCGCGTGGCATTCGGGCCCCGACGGCAAAACCGTGTCGTCGAGACCATCCGGATCGACGAACGCCCCCGCGCGAGGTGCCGGTGCGTGCTTCTCTTCTTCGAGCCGCCACACCACGCGCGACCCGAGGCGCAGTTCGGCGCGGCGCACCGCAGGCGACTGGGCCGCCCATGGTTCATCGTGGCCGAGCGCCGGCACCGCGAGCTCGACGACTTCGGTAAAACCGTCGCCCTCAAAAGTGAGCTCCCACGCGCCGTCGCCGAGCCACCGAAGAGCCGATTGCTTGTGCGCGATCACGGGCACCGACCCGCGCATCACGGCGACGAGAAGTTCGCTCGGCACCGCAAGGCCAAGCCAAGCATGCAGAGTGCATGCATCGTTGGGGCCCTGGGAAAAGACTCGATTTCGCACGTCGATTGCGGCCATATCTCGGGCCGCGGCGAGCTGGAGCAGCGCGACACCGAAAGACGTTTGCACCTCGAGGCGAAGGTTATTCGGGTGCGATGCGAGCAGATGGGCGTCGCCGCGAAACGAAGCGGTGGGCGTCACGAGTGTGAGCGTGGCGGTGGCGCGTGTGGCCTGGCCGCAGCCGCGATCGTGGCGCAGAACCGCGATCGCGTGGTCCGCCGAAGGAGGCACGCTCTTCGGCGGCGGGATGTTCGCGCAGCCGCCCCCGCCAAGAAGGCCGCCAAGAAGGCCGCCGAGAAGTGAAAACAAGAGACGCGTTCGACGAATCTGCCGGGCCGCAAGGCCCCATCGGCGCATCACGTTCGCGACGAGGAAGGCAGCCATTTGTCAAGGATTCTGGCGAGAGCGTCAAGTTTAACGGGTTTCGTGACGTAGTCGTTCATGCCGGCCTCGAGGCACTTTTCGCGATCGCCGGTCATGGCGTTGGCCGTCATGGCGACAATCACAATCTTCGCATTGGCGGTTCCTGACGCGCGAAGGGCCCCTGTCGCCTCGTAGCCGTCCATTTCGGGCATCTGGCAGTCCATGAACACCATGTCGTAGAGGCTCCCGGAGATGCGCCCCAGGGCCGCCCGCCCGTTGTCCGCGACCTCCACGTCGCAGCCCAGTTTTTCGAGCATGCGCACCGCGATTTTTTGGTTGATGGGGTTGTCTTCGGCGACCAGCACGAGCGGCCGCTTGGCTAGGCTCGGTGCCTCCGTGGCCACCCGATCGGCCGCCGCCATCGCTTCGTTCTGCCCGCTCGGGGTGAGGGTTTCTCCATGAAAAGATGCGGGAATGACCGACCGGCGCGGCGGATGAACGGAGTGGCGTGACACGATGGCCGGGCGCGTCGTTCCGCGAAACGCCATGACCGCGGTGAGCAGGGCTTCTTGGCACTGGCGCAAGCGAAACGGGCGAGGAAAATGAGCGACAAACCCCGAGTCGAGCAGCACCGCAGCATCGCCGCGTTCGCCCAGAGCGGTGAGCAAGACGAACTTCGTCGGTGATTGCGGGAGCACCTGCCGCACGGTCTTCATGAAGCTGTCGGCGCCGGTGTCTGTGCGCGAGCCCACGATGGCGACGGTGAACGGATTGGCCATCAGGACGGCCTCGTGAAGCTCCGTGATCGCCTGATGGGTCTTTCCGACGGCCACGACCGTGATGCCGGCCGATTCGAGCAGCGTCGCAAGGATCTTGCGCGTGGCGTCGGCCTCTTCGAGGAGCAGAAGGCGCATGGTCCCATCGTGGGGAACGATGAGTTCGAGGGCATTGCCGTCGAGGTCGGGTTCAAACGGAAGGCGGACGGAAAACGTGGTGCCAACGCCGACTTCGCTTGCGACGGTGATGTCGCCCCCCATAAGGCGCGCAAGATTTCGCCCGATGGAGAGGCCCAAACCGGCACCTCCAAAGCGCCGCGTGGTGGTGGCATCGGCTTGCGTAAATTTGTCAAAAATGCGTTCGAACTGATGGGCCGCGATGCCGATCCCGGTGTCTATTACGGCGATGCAGAGATGAGGCGTGCCATTGTTATCTCTGGAAAAACTCAGGTCAATCGTGACGGAGCCCTTCGGCGTGAACTTGATCGCGTTGCCGACGAGATTCAACAAAATTTGGCGAACGCGTGCCACGTCGCCGACGAACCGCGACGCCATTCGCTGCCCGTAGCTGACGACGAGATCGAGGCCCTGTTCGGCCGCCCGGGCGGCGTGCATTTCACAGATGTCTTCGACGATTTCGCCGACCTCAAACGGTGAATGCTCGATGGACACGTGGCCGGTCTCGATGCGGGAGACGTCGAGGATGTCGTTGAGGAGCGTGAGGAGAACCTCCGCGGATCGTTGAATCGTCGTCAAGAGATCTTCTTGATCGAGACTCAAGTCGGTGTCGGCGAGAAGCTGCGAAGCGCCAATGATTCCGTTCATTGGGGTGCGAATTTCGTGGCTCATATTCGCCACAAATTCTGTCTTGGCGCGGTTCGCGGTCTCGGCTTGTTCCTTTGCCTCGCGCAGTTCGCGGTCGGCCTTCAAGCGCTCAGAAATATCGCGAACGACGGCAATGGCTTGACGGGCACCAAAGGGAATGACGCGCACTTCGAGGGCAAGGCCCATGGGCGCGCTCGGGTCGTCGAAGGTCTCCGACGACCGCGTGTGGAGGCAAGCCTCCAGAACGCTCGCCGCGCGCGCCCGCGCACCATCGCTAAACGATGCTAGAAATGGATTTCCCGTATGAAAATACTGGCGAAGGCTCGCATGCACGTTGCGGCCCAGGCGAACGTCGTCGACGTGCCCATTTTCGTCGATGCGCACCACGGCATCGGGCAGAGTTTCGAGCATCGCGTTGAGCTCATCGTTCGCGAGCGACAGCGCTGTGCGCGCGTGGCGCTCCTCGGTGACGTCCAGAAGAATCACGCTCGCTCGAGGGTCGCCGCTTGCTGAAGCCGCCACAAACGCGAGGTTCGCCGCCAGGGTACGCGGGCCGCGGAGTGTGGTGGTTTCGAATTCGAATCGTAGCGCACGCTCTTGCTGCAGGCACGACGTGACCATGAAGCGCCAGCGCTCCATCGTGTTGCGATCAAAGCCCGCGTCTTCGGCGGTGAAGGGGCGCGGGTCTTGCGGATCGCGACGGGCCAAAAGGCGAAGCGCGCCGTTTGCCGAGAGAAAAACCACGCGATGCGATCGCATCGTTACGGTGCCGAGAAGCACGTCGGTGGCCTCGTAGAAGCCCTGCAGGAGCAGCTCGCGCTCTTGCAGCGCCCTCGCCGCGGTAACGCGCTCCCATACGCGCGCGACTTGGTGGCCGATAAGCATGGCCATGCCGAGGACCGACGGCTGTTCGGACGACGACTTGGTCGTGAGAATCTCGCCGACCGCGACGATGCGCCCAAGGTGAAACACGGGAAACGCGAAGCCCGATTTGAGACCCAGGACCCGCACTTCTTCGCCTCGCAGGGCCGAAAGTTCGCAATCGAGATTGGCAGACCACACCGCCTCGCGCCGCTGTTCGACAAGGCGCAGAAGCCCCGGGCGATCGCTGCGGCCGCAGCCCTCGGTGGCGACACGAAAGCCCTCGGCACGCTCGGGCTCGTCCAAATACCAAACGCCGGACGAGCGGAAATCTCCTGACTCTTCATCGAGTACGTAGAAGTGCCCCACGGGCCAGCCGGCGATGCCCGCCGCCAGTTGCAGCGCGTAAAGAAACATTTCTGACAGCGAAATGTTTTCCGACGCCATGGCTGCGGCCCGCTGGAGAATTTGAGCTTCCAGGGCCTGCGCGAGAATCGCATTCTCGACGTTCTTTTCGTCGCTGATGTCTTCGCCGATAAAGCTCCACCTCTCGGTCTCGTCGATGCGCTGGATGCTCACGGCCAAGATCTGTGCGCCGTCTGGGCCGTCGACGGTGAGCTCGACTTTCATTGGCTGGCCACGAAGCGAGCAACCCCCTGTGGCGACGCGCAGATGTTCGGTCGCTTCGAGGGCCCGGGCCGGCGGTTGCCCTGAAAAAACAGCGTGATCGAGGCGCCCAAAAATTCGCCGGGCTATCGCATTGCCGTGGGTAACGAGAAGCGCTGGGCCCGCAAGAATACCGATCGCCAGGGTGGCGTATTCGAGGGCATCCGGGTCGAGGGTTTGGCTGCCCGAGCGAACCCCTCGCTGAGGTGCCGCCGCCAGAGCATCGCTCGTGGCCTCAACGTCGTCGGCATCGATGGGGCGGCCGTCGACCACGAGCACCACCACCTGTTCGAGGCCTTTGTCGGAGACGGCCACGTACGGAAAGTGCCGCCCGCCGATCTCATGGGAGTCGATTGCTCGCCCTCCGATTGCGGCCGCCGCGGCCTCGGCGCAGGCCCCAAGGGTGGAGCGCAAATCGCTGCAAACTTCCGGCGAAGTTCCGTTGGCGGCGTCAAACCCGACGGTCTCCCAGCGACCTTCCAGAAGCCGAAGGGCCGCGGCAACGGTGGCACCTCGAGCCCGAAGCAGGAGTCGCAATGCAGGGTCGCCGGCAAGATAGGCCGACGCGCTGCGCGCGGAACGCGGGGATGCGACGGCACCCTCTTCGAAGAATAGAATCGACGCACTCGGTCGAGCGTCGGGAAGTTGAACCATGGGATTCCTCTGGCGTTAACTTGGCCAGCCTATCGGAAAATCAAAGTTCGGGAAGGGCGTTACGACCCTTGCAAGTTGGTTCTCCTTCGATAAGAATTTTGATCGATGAATGCTCACCGTTGTGCCCCATTTCTGACGGCTTTGTTTCTGGTTTCGTCGGGGGCATTCGGCGCCCCAGTACGAGTGAAAGACTCGGGAATTTCCTTCGTTGCGAAGGCCAACGTGGGTCTCGTGATTGAGGGGACGACGAGCGCATTGTTGGTCAGCGAAGACGCCAAGAATGTCACGCTGGTGGTCGAGCTTGGTGGGCTCACGACGGGCGTTGACCTCCGCGACAAACACATGCGCGAGAGGTACCTTGAGGTGCCAAAGTTTCCGACCGCGTCGCTCGTCATCGAGAAGGCATGCCTCGCGTTGCCCGAGGCCGGCGACAAGTCCGGCGAGTGCGCCGGCGCGTTCACGCTTCACGGCGAAACAAAGGGCGTCGTTGTCAAGTTCAAAGCGACGGTGACCGGCTCTGGGGCGACAACGAGCGTAGACGCCTCTTTTTCAGCCAATTTTATGGACCACGGCGTGGAGGAGCCGAAGTACCTCGGCATAAAGCTCAAGCCCACGGTCGAAGTGCGCGCGAAGTTTACCGCCTCGCGTTGATGGGCGGTTCTCGCGTTTCCCAGCGTCCACCTAGAAGCGTGATGGGGAACGCGAACGCCGCAAAGCCAGTGCAGTTCGAGGCAGGAATACTCTCTGTATTTCGACGAGAACACACCCCATCCTAGCCCATTCTGCTTCGCACAATGGGGGATGGGTCCCCGACGATTTGTGGCGTCTCGCGTTTCCCAGCGTCCACCTAGAAGCGCAGCATGCCTACGTTGATGGCTTCGAGCGTGTAGTCGTCGAGCACATCGTAAGTTCGTAGAGCGTCGTTGCGCACAAAGAGTGGCTCGTTGATCAGGCTCGGGTTGTAGCCCTCGCGCTTCAAATCGCTCTTCACGAATTTGAACGTGCCCGTGAGATCCATATCGCGCTTAACGCGGATAAACGCAGGGCGCGCGTAGTGCGGCAGCTTCTCGTCCACGAAGTCATAGAAGGCCTCGCGGTCGAACTCTCCGCCTTGGTCGTGAATGAGCGCGGCCATGCCCACGCGCCCGTCGGCGTTGGGCACTTGAACGCCGTACACGTTCGCCATGCGCGTACCCTTGAACATCGTGAGAACCTCTCCCACTTCGTTCGTCGAAACGTTCTCGCCCTTCCACCGGTACGTGTCTCCGATGCGATCGACGAAATAGTAGTTGGACTCGTCGTCCTGCTTCAGCAAATCTCCTGTGCGAAAGTAGGAATCACCCTTGACGAAGACGTCGTGGAGAAGCTTCTTCTTCGAGTCGGCTTCGTCGGAATAACCGAGGAAGGGCGTGGTCGCTTTGACCTTGCCCAAGAGTTCGCCGGACTCGCCGCACCGGCACACGAGCGCGAAGCCATTTTCATCGCGAACAACTTCTTCATGCTCGACGTCGTAGCGGGCGATGACGAGGTTGTTCGAGGACTTGAGGATGATTTTTCCGACGGACCCCGGGGCGTTATTGAGGTTCAGCGTGAAGGCATTTCCCTCGGTTGCCGCATAGAACTCGCGAATGTAGTTGATGCCAAAACGCGACTTGAACTCGTCCCAAATGTCGGGGCGCAGCCCGTTGCCCAAGCACCGCGTGACCTTGTGGCCTCTATCCGAGGAAGATGGAGGCATATTGATAAGGTAACGCAACACCTCGCCAATGTATACGAAGGCAGTAGCCTGGAAATGGATGCAGTCATCCCAAAACTTACGCACCGAAAACTTGCGTGCAATCGCGAAGCTTGCGCCGTTCGTCAGCGCGGAGGCGAAGGCAATAAGAAGGCCATTCGAATGGTAAAGGGGCAGGGCGCAATAGATTGTATCTTTGGGGGTAATAGCCAGGCCGTACCAGCCCATGCCGATGCCCGCCGAGGCAAAACGCAGGTGGTTAATCTTGGCCGCCTTGGGGAGCCCCGTCGTGCCCGACGTAAAAATATAACAAAGCATGTCGGTGCTGCGAATCTTGATCTTCGGGGGCGGGTCGCGGGGCAGTTTCTCCAACAGCGGATTGAGTAGCTGCCAACCCTCCGGCAAGGGTTCGCCCGACGGCCACCGTTCATCGGCCAGAATCTGCGAGGGCCCAAGCACCGGTTCGATCGCCATAGCTTGCGCCATGACCGACGCGTATTCCGTTCCGACGATGGCGAGAGTGGGCTTCGAAATACGAATCGAATGAAGGAGTTGGCGCTCGCGAAGGTTGGTGTTGATGTTGGAAACAATCGCGCCAAGTTTGCCCGCAGCGGCGACTGTTTCGATGTACTCGGGGCGGTTGTCCATCATCAAAATGAGGGCATGGCCCTTGCGGATGCCCAGCGAAAGCAGAAGGTTGGCCCGTTGATTGACCCGGCTGTCAAACTCGCGAAACGAGCAGGTTTCATTTTCGAACCGCCAAAAAATGCGGTCGCCCCAGGTCGCTGCCGCGTGCTCGCAATAGCCGCCCACCGTCTTGCGCTTGAACGCAAGCAGCGAGATGTATTTGAACATCAGACGGAGGTAACGGAGCTTGCCCATGTATGTTTCAAAGGGAACGCGGCAGAGGCGATCTTCAAGGAAGCTCCATCAGTCTGAACTGGTTGTTTTCATGGAAGCAAACTTCTGGGGAGGGTCGGAAAAGGTTTCTGGTCGCTTATGAAAGCGGAAGTGAAAGCGTCGCTGACGCCGTGCAGCACCACGACGCGTGTGGTGCCCGGGGTAACGCGAAGCGCTCGCGGGATTGGTGCCGTCGGAGTCGCCTTCGACGCAACGTGACGCGCGGCGTGGAGCGCGGCTCGGGAATGCTGTCACCTACTGAAAACAAACGTGATTACGGGTGATCGCTCCGGGCACGCGTTGGCCTAATCTTGCGGCCAAGATCCATGTCGCATGCCTATGGGCGTGGCAACCGCGACCGTCGCTGGTATCGCCGTGAAAGACCTTTTCAAGTTCGGGCGGAGACCATGGGTGAAATTGCGATCGCGATAGAGAGAGACGGCGGCAGTCTTGTGGCCCGCTGGACGGGCAAGAGTCAGTCGGTGGATCCAGCGTCGGTGCTGGCACCGGTCTTCAGCGAGCTTGTGCTTTTGGCCGTCGCGGAAGGACTTCCCGTCATTCACGATTTCTGTGCCCTCGATTTTTTCAATTCCGCGACGGTGAGCGCCATCATTCGGCACATCAAAGTGCTGGGCGAAAGCAAGGTTTCGACGACGGTGCGTTACGACGGCGGTCTTCGGTGGCAACGGTCCTTCTTTGACGCGCTCGCGGTGACCGCCGCGAAGACGGAGCACCTGACCGTGTTGTCGATCCCCTCGGTCAAGCCATGAGTCGAGGGAGGTCATTGCAGATTGCATGCATTCGGATCGGCCTCACGGCGCTCGTCGCATCGGGATGTGGAGTCGGGTTGAGCGCGCTCGATGGGGCCGTGCCCCAGACCCCGACATCGCTTCCCGCGGCGTTCGTGGTGCGCGACGTACGGCTTCCCGATGGTTCGTTTCAGGCGCAGGTTCGCGCGCCGGGCGAGGCAAAGGCGGCGGGCACAAAATTCGTCATCGGCGTGGAAAAACGCTCGATTTCATGCGAGGTGTTTGCGGAGCCGTGGAGCCTCGCGACGAAGCTCGACGCCGCCGCGCGAATGCTTCGCGCCCGCGGTGACGTCGCGGTTGTCCGCACCGCGGCACGCCTCGGAAACAGTGGTCGTCCGTATTTGGTTGCGGAAGTTTTGTACGGTCCGAAAGACGACCCGAAAGGCATCGCGCAGCTCGGCATTTTTGGTTCCGCCGAAGGCACGGTCTCCTGCAGCACCGAGGGCCCAGGGCGCGTGGCCGAAATCTTCGCGATGATCGAAGACCTTTCCGAGTCGCAGTCTTGGAACGGCGAAAGTGGTCGCGAAAAACCGCTCTACGCCGAGACGAACACGGTCTTTTTGGGCGACGTGCCGGTCGGATTTGAATACCGCTATTTGCGCCGCGCCGGGGCCAAGGGCGGGCTCTCGTGGTTTAAAATTCGAGGACTCGCGGGCCGCGTGGGCGAGGCCGGCTTGACGACGATCGACGACGTAACGATCGAGCGATTGGACGAAGAGCGCAACGTTCGCGAGCTGCACGTGATGCTCAAGAACGACGGAACACCGGTCTACGATCTCACGGTTCAAAGGCAGCCCGATGGAGCGCTTGTGGCGAGGGGAATCCTCTCGGGGCAAACCGTGAGCCGTGAACTCGCGGTCGACAAACCCATCGCCAGCGACCTGAGCCTCGCGCCGCTATTTCAGAGCCTATCCGAGGGCAAGGTTGCCCGCGTTTCTGCTCGTCGCGTCCACATCGAGGGAACTTCCGTCACGCTCAGCGATCAAGAATTTGTGCGGGCTACGAAGGGCCGATTGCGTGGCCCGGGCGGTCATCTTTTTCACGTCGACGAACGCGGATTCATCATCACGATCGAGGAAGACGCCGCGGGCGAAGTGAGCCCTTTTCGCGTGGAACGATCGCGGATCCACGGAGCGATTCCACGGTGACCGCGCGGCCTCGATAAAGGCGGCGAACGGCGCGCGAAATGCGCTATGGGCCGCGCCATGGTTGCCTCCGTCCCGCACTTCGCCGCCCCTGCCGATCCTGCTGCCGCCGCCTGTGTGGGCACGATCAAGGTGCTGTCGATGGACGCGGTCGAGAAGGCCAAAAGCGGCCATCCGGGCACGCCAATGGGC